>JBOGIW010000222.1:0-15520 GCA_050748045.1 Vicinamibacterales bacterium
CCTGATCGATCGCTACGACGGCAACGAGGAGCTCGCCCTCGCGGCCTACAACGCAGGCTCGAGCGCCGTCGATCGCCACGGACGCGCCGTGCCGCCGTACCGCGAGACCCGCGAGTACGTGAAAAAGGTCGGCACGGCGACGGCGGCGGCCCGGACGGCGAAGAAGAACACGATTTACAAGTGGATCGAGATCGTGGCCGGCCGGCCGGTGCTGCGCTACTCGACGCGGCCGCCCGTCGGCGTCATCTACGAGATCGTCGGGCAGCGCTGAGGCGCCCGCCCGCGGCCCGCGTCTCCCGTGATACGATTGGGGTTTTGTAACCCCGATAGTCAGCGAGAGGACGCCAGCACGTGGCCAAGAGAACCAAGTCCGCCCTGAAGGCGAACCGTCAGAACATCAAGCGCCGGGAGCACAACCGGCAGATGCGGTCGAAGCTTCGGACGTCGCTGAAGGCCATCCGCGCCAGCCTCGACGACAGGGACCTCGACGGCGCGCGGTCGGCGCTCAGGCAGACGGTCTCGCTCATCGACAAGATGGCGGGCAAGGGCATCATCCACCGGAATACCGCCGGGCGCCACAAGGCGCGCCTGGCCGGGCGCCTGGCGAAAGCGACGGCATAACGCCCGGAGAACGATGGCATAGCGCCCGACGCACGGCGTCCGGCGGCCGCTACACGCCGCTCCGCCGGCGCGTGCCGGGTCAAAGGGCCGGAAAGGCCCGCCTGACGGGGCCCTGCATTCCCGCCAGCTCCACGACCAGCCGCTCGAGCAGGATGCGCGGATCGCCGGCTGACGACTTCAACGCGAGGTCGGTCCGGAACACGGCCTCGATCGCCTCGCGCATCCGCGACGCCGGCGCCTTTTCGGCCACCCACCGCAGTTGACCCATGAGCAGAAACGGCGCGGCGCCGTTGTCGAGCGCCGCGGCGAGCTGCCGGAGGGCCGCCGCGGCGTTGCCGTCGCGCAGCGCATTCGCGATGCCGAAGTCCTCCTGGACATCGGCCGCCGGCGCGACGACCTGCTTCACATCGTCAGCGGTGATCGCCGGCTGCCCGAGCGCATAGAGCATGACACGCTCGAGACCCGACCGCAGCCGCACGAGGTTGTTGCCGCTTCGAGCCACGAGCGCCCGCACGGCGCCCGCGTCGAGGTTGGCGCCTTCCCGCGCGGCGCGCGTCTTGATCCATCGCTCCGCGTCGGCGGCGTCCTCGATGGTGCCGCAGTCCACGACGCCGGCGCGATCGAGCAGCAGCCTCACAGCCTTGCGGCGCCGGTCCAACTGCCCGCACACGAACACCACCGTCGCGTGGAGCGCCGGATCCCGGATGAACGCCTCGAGCCGTTCCTGCTCCTCCTCGGCCGCCTTGCTCTCGCGCTTCGGCACGAGGAGCTTCTCCGCCTGGAGGATGACGACCACTCGGCGCGGCGCCATCATCGGCAGCATGTTCGCCGCCCGCAGCAAATCGTCCACCTTCATCTCGCCGCCGTAGAGCCGCTCGACGTTGAAGGCGCGCAGCCCCTCCTCCACCATCTCGCCGAACTCGGCGGCCACGCTGGCCTTCTCGGCGTCGTCGGCGCCGACGAGCAGGTAGAGCGGCCCCGTCTCGCCGGTCTCGAGCTGCGTGCGCAAGTGCGCGGCGGTGACGAGCGGCACTAGAACGCTTCCAGGATGGCCGTGACGATCGTGCGCGCCACGTCGGTGGCGATGCGGTCGAAGGCGCTCCGCTCCTGGTCCAGGAAGGCGGCGCCTTCGATGGCGGTGCTGCTGCGCGTGGCGAGCTCGTATTCCTCGCGGAAGGTCAGCGAGTCGTTCGACCAGAGCACCTCGCTCGTGCGCGCGTCGGTGAACTCGACGCGCATCTGCAGAATGAACTGATACCGCGACGCGAGCTGCTGGTCGGTGAACCCGACCGGCTGCACGACGATGTTGATCACTTCGCCGGTGAGCACGGCGTCCACGCCGACCGGGTCGGGGGTGATGCGGTACTTGCCGCGTCCGATGAACTCGGCGCGCACCTTGTCGGTCAGCACCTGCTCGACATCGTAAAACGGCGTGCGATTCAGCAACTGCGGGATGCCGACCGCCTGGATGTACGACGGCAGGAACGATCCTCGGCCCGCCAGCGAGTATCCGCAGCCGGAGACGGTCACGGCGAGCACGACGACGAGCGCCACCGGTCTACAGTTCATGCCTGCCACCTCTCGCCACCTCTCGCCTGCCACCTCTCGCCTGCCGCCGGCCACTATCCCCGTCTAGCGCACCACCACGCTGACGAGCCGTCCCTTTGCGACGACGACCCGCGTCACCGTCTTCCCGCTCGTGTAACCCTGGATTGCCGGGTCGGCCAGCGCCAGCCGCTCCAGCTCCGCCTCCGAGGCCTCGGCCGCCACCGTCAGCCGGCTGCGCACTTTGCCGTTCACCTGCACGGGGATCACGATCTCATCGGCCTTGGCCACGGCCGCGTCGAAGACGGGCCAGGGGGCCGCCGCGAGACCTCCGCCCATCCCGAGCACCTCCCACAGCTCCTCGCAGGTATGCGGCGCGAACGGCGACAGCATGCGGACGAGCGCGTCCACGGCTTCCCGCACCGCGCAGATCGTTTCCTTCCGCTCGGTCTCGCCGATGTGGTCCACGTCCTCGCCGGAACGTGCGCGCCCCGGCGGGCCGGTCACCGTCTTCTCGCTGCATGCGTACAGCTCGTTGACCAGCTCCATCATCGCCGAAATCGCGGTGTTGAGCTGCTGGCGCTCTTCGATGTCCGCCGTCACCCGGCGGATGGTGTCGTGGGTCTTGCGGCGCAGCGCCCGCTCGCCGGCCGTCAACGAGTCCGTGGCGTCCGAACTCGCAATTCCTTCGCCGCCGATCGTCTCGGACCAGTGATCGACGAAGCGCCAGACACGCACGAGGAAGTGGAAGCTCCCCTTGAGCCCGGTGTCCGTCCACTCGACTTCCTTTTCGGGCGGCGCCACGAACATCACGTACAGCCTCAACGCGTCGGCCCCGTACTTCTCGATCATCGTGTCGGGATCGACGACGTTGCCCTTCGACTTCGACATCACGGCGCCGTCCTTGAGCACCATGCCCTGCGTCAGCAGGTGCGTGAACGGCTCGCTGTGATGCACGAGGCCGAGATCCCGGAAGACCCGCGCGAAGAAGCGCGAGTAGATGAGATGGAGGATCGCGTGCTCCACGCCGCCGCTGTAGAAATCCACCGGCAGCCAGTACTGCACCGCGGCCGGATCGAACGGGAGCCTCCCGTTGCGCGGATCGGCGAAGCGGTAGAAGTACCAGGACGAATCGACGAAGGTGTCCATCGTGTCGGTCTCCCGGCGAGCCGGGCCGCCGCACCGGGGACACGTCACGTTCACGAAGGCCGGCACCTGGGCCAGCGGCGAGTCGCCGCGGCCCGTGAACTGCCCGACCTTCGGCAGCTTCACGGGCAGCTCGTCGTCCGGCACCGGGACGATGCCGTCCTTCGCGCAGTAGATCATCGGGATCGGCGTGCCCCAGTAGCGCTGGCGCGAGATGCCCCAGTCCTTCAGGCGGTACTGCACGGTGCCGTCCCCGATGCCGCGCGCCTTCGCGGCGGCGGTCATCTTCGGGATCGCGTCGTTGTAGTGCAGGCCGTCGAACTCGCCGGAGTTGACGAGCGTGCCGTAGTTCGAGGTGGCTTCCGTCATCTCCTCCGGTGAGGCGGGCGCGGGCCCCTCGTCCGGGCGCACCACGATCCGGATGGGCAGGCCGAACCTGCGGGCGAACTCGAAGTCGCGCTGGTCGTGCGCCGGCACGCCCATCACGGCGCCGGTCCCGTACTCGCCAAGCACGAAGTTGGCGACCCAGATTGGCACCCGCTCGTGCGTGAAGGGGTTGATGGCGCGGCGGCCGGTGTCGAATCCCTGCTTCTCGATCTCGCCGCTCATCCTGGCCGAGCGGTCCTGCCCGCGGAAGGCCTGCGCCTTCCGCCGGAACCCGGCCGGATCCGGAGAGGTCTCGGCGAACCTGGCGACGAGCGGATGTTCCGGACCGAGCAGCACGAACGTGGCGCCGAAGATCGTGTCGATGCGCGTGGTGAAGACCTCGATGTCCACGAACGCCTCGCCTTCCACCGCGAACCGGACGCGCGCCCCCTCCGAGCGCCCGATCCAGTTCTGCTGCATCGTCAGCACCTTCTCGGGCCACTGGTCGAGGGCCGCCGTGGCGTCGAGCAGCTCGTCGGCGTACGCCGTGATGCGAAGGAACCACTGCTCCAGCTCGCGCGTCTCGACCGGCGTGCCACAGCGCCAGCAGCCGCCGTCGACGACCTGCTCGTTGGCGAGCACCGTCTGGCAGCTCGGGCACCAGTTCACCGACGAGCGCCGCCGGTACGCCAGGTCGCGCTCGAACATGCGGATGAACAGCCACTGGTTCCACTTGTAGTACTCCGGGTCGCACGTCGCCAGCTCGCGCTCCCAGGCGTAGCTCGTCCCGAGGCGCTGGAGCTGCCCCTTCATGTGGGCGATGTTGGCGCGCGTGAAGGTCTCCGGGTGGATGCCGTTCTTGATCGCGGCGTTCTCCGCCGGCAGGCCGAAGGCGTCCCATCCGAACGGGTGCAGCACGTTGTAGCCGCGCATCCGCTTCGTGCGCGCGAGCACGTCGCCGATGATGTAGTTGCGGACGTGGCCGACGTGCGCGTGGCCGGACGGGTACGCGAACATCTCGAGGCAGTAGAACTTGGGCCTCGAGCGATCGACCTCTACCTCGAATGCGCGGGTCGCGGCCCAGCGCTGCTGCCACTTCTTGTCGAGCTCTTGTGGGTGATACTCCATTGACAGGCTTCGGGCCTGGGCTCCAGGCGGCACGTGTCTGGCTGCGGGCCTGGCCAGGCCATCAATTATAGCTGCCAGTATTGACCGGCATGGAGCTCGACCTCGGCGAGGCAGGCGTTGCCGCGCGGCGTCGGACCCTCGGGCGGCGCAAAGTCGCCGAGCGACGATTCACCTGCCAGGACGCGGATCGCGGTGTCGAGCGAGGTGGCCAGGGCGTGGAGATCGTAGCCACCCTCGGTGACCGCCACCACGCGGCCGCCGCACGCCTCGTCCGCCGCGCCCGCGATGAGCGCCGTCAGGCGGCCGAACCCGTCCGCCGTGAGCCGCATGCCCGCGAGGGGATCGCGATGGTGGGCGTCGAACCCGGCCGAGACGAGGACGAGCTCCGGGGCGAACCCCCGCAGCAGGGGCAGCACGACGCGCTGATAGACACGCTCGTAGTCGGCGTCCGTCGCGCCGGCGTCAAGCGGCAGGTTCACGGTGAAGCCGCGGCCCGCGCCGCTCCCTGTTTCCGACGCGGCGCCCGTCCCCGGGTAGTACGGAAACTGGTGCGTCGAGATGAGGAGCACCGACGGATCGTCGTAGAAGCTCCACTGCGTGCCGTTGCCGTGGTGGACGTCGTAGTCGACGATCGCCACGCGCCCCAGACCGCGGGCGCGCGCATGCGCGGCCGCGACGGCCACGCTGTTGAACAGGCAGAACCCCATCGCGCGGCCGCGCTCGGCGTGGTGACCCGGAGGCCGGACCGCCGCGAAGGCCCTCGTCGCATCGCCATCGAGCACGAGGTCGACGCCCTGGCACGCGGCACCGGCGGCAAGGCAGGCCACCTCGTAGGAGTCGGGCGACGTGAACGTATCAGGATCCAGGGCGACGGCACGGCCGGCGGTCTCGCGAATGAGCGAGATGTAGTCGGCGTCGTGGATGCGTGCCAACTGCGCGACGGTCGCCGGCCGCGGCTCCTCGACGGCGCCGCCACGCCTGCGCCACGTGGAGACCACGTGCTGCATCGCTTCGGCGCGCTCCGCCCGCTCGGGATGGCCGGGCGGCGTCAAATGGTCGGCAAACCGGTCGGACGTGAGGACGATCAGGGACAAGGCGCTATCATAGACCGCATGTTCGCTGGTTTCTGGCGGGGGCTGCGGGAGCTCGTCCAGCTTCTCTACGCCCAGCCTCCCGGTTGTTGAGGCATGAACGTCCGGTCTCTGGAGCGAGACCGAAGCTTGTAGGGAGGTCCCGTGCGCCGATACGCTGCGGTCGCCGCTCTCCTCTGCCTCTCCGCCACAGCCGCCCTCGGACAGAAGGCCGCGCCTGTCCGCCTGGTCGGGTGGGTCAGCGACGGCCACTGCACCACGAAGCACATGGAGGACGGCGGAGAGATCTGCGTGCGCAAATGCATCGCGGGCGCCACGCACGTCGACCCCGAGTGGAAGCCGGGCGGGATGGTCTTCGTGACCGAAGACCGGAAAGTCTGGAAGGTGGACAACGCCGACGCGCTCTGGGGCTACGAGAGCAGGCGCGTGGAGATCGACGGCGAGCTGAACGCCGACAGGGGCTCGGTGCGCGTCGCGAAGTTCATCGGACCGAAGCCATCGAAATAGCCGGATCCCGGTAGACCACCCGGCCGCCGACCATCGTCAGCAACACGTCCATCTGCTCGATTCGCTTCTCGGGGCACGTCATGATGTCGTCCGAGAGCACGACGAGGTCGGCGGCCTTCCCGACCTCGATCGACCCCCTGGCGTCTTCCTCGAAGCCGAGCCACGCGTTCCCCATCGTGCTTGCGCGCAGCGCTTCCGCGCGGGTGATGCCCTGGCCGGCGTCGAGCACGCCCGCGCTGATTGTGCCGCGCGTCACGAAGTGATAAATCGTCCAGAGCGGCGGGTACGGCACGACCGGCGCGTCGGTTCCCGAGGAAACGGGAAGACCGGCGTCGATGAACATGCGCATCGGCGTCGTGCGCGCGGCGCGAGCCGCCCCCCAGTACTTCACGAGGCTCGGCGCCGCCAGGTACAGATGGTGCTGCGCGGCCACGGCCAGTCCCAGCCGCGTCATTCGCGGCAGGTGATCGGGGCGTGCAATGAACGCATGCTCGATGCCCCACCGCTGGCCTGATATCGGCTTGTCGGCATCCGCGGCTTCGTACGCGGTCAGGACCTGGTCGATGGCCGCATCCCCCACCGCGTGCGTGAAGACGCGCCACCCGTCGCGGTGCAGGGCCCTGACCTGCGCGGTGAACGAATCCAGGGGAAGCGTCTGCAGGCCTCGGTAGGTGCCGCCCTCGCCGTACGGCTCCTCGTAGGCCTCGCGCATCCAGCCGCCCTCGAACCCGCCGTCCACGCCGAGCTTCACGCCGTCGATGCGCAGCCATTCGTCCCCTTCGCCCTGCTGGAGCCCGGACAGCGCCGTGGGCGTGAGCAGCACGCGAACCCGCATCGTCAGCAGGCCGCGCTGCTTCATCTCGAGGAGGAGGCGATATTCCTCGAGGCTGATTCCCGGGTGGCGGACGCTCGTCAGCCCCGCCGCGTGCAGCCTGTCGTACTCCGCGACTTTGTCCGTGATCCTCGCGTCGCGCGTTCGCGGCGACAGCAGCGGGGGCACGATCTCGTCGAGCGGCACGAGGTTCTTCGCCCGATCGACCAATTCGCCGTTCAGCGTGCCATCCGCGTAGCGGGAGATCCGGCCCCCCGGCGGCTCGGGCGTTCGCTCGTCGATCTTCCACCTCTGGAGCGCGGCGGAGTTCAGGATGTACTCATGCCCGCCTCGGACGACCACGACCGGCGTGCGAGGCGAGACCGCGTCCAGATCGCGGCGCAGCGGAAGCCGCTGCTCCTTCAACTGCCCTTCGTGCCAGTCGCGATTGGTGACGACGATCTGGCCGGGCGCCGCCTGCGTGACGCGATGCGCGATGGCAGCGGTGACCTCAGCCAGCGAGCGCGCACGCGACAGGTCGACGCCCGGGCCGCCGCCTGCTCCGTGCAGATGGTTGTCGGCGAGGCCCGGAACGACGGTGCGCCCGCGGAGGTCGATCAGTGCCGTCCGCCTGCCGCCGTGCTTGCGCACGTCGGCGCTCCGCCCGACCGCGATGAAGCGGCCGGCGCGAATGGCCGCCGCCTCGACGCGCGAGAAAACAGCATCAACGGTGATGATGTTCCCGTTGATCAGGATGATGTCGGCGCCGGGCGACTGCACGGCTCCGCGCGCGCCCCCGGAGACGGCAACCAGCCCGCACACGGCCAGCAGCAGCGGTCTGCGCATCATGGGGCCGGCGACTCAACCGCGAACACCTGGTGCTCGAGCCCCATCTGCTCGCTGGTCCCCACGATCGTCATCCCGAGCTTCCGCGCCACGCCCTGCGACGGGACATTCTCGGGCCTGATGAGCGAGATGACGCGCGGGAGCTTCCGATCGGCGAACGCGTAGTCGCGCACGGCGAGCGCCGCCTCCGTGGCGAAGCCGCGCCGCCAGAACGGCCGGTGCACCATGTAGCCGATCTCGAACTCGTCGGCGCCGTTCACGTGCTGGCGCATCAGGCCGACCCGTCCGAGCGGCTCGCCGTTCTCGCGATCGATCAGCATCCACAGGCCGCAGCCGTCGTCCTTGTAGAACACCCGCATGCGATTGATGAAGCCGCGCACGTCCCTCTTGCCGTACGACCGCGGGTAGTAGCGCATCACCTCAGGGTCGCTCATCATGCGCAGCAGGAAGTCGAAGTCGTTGCCGAGGATCTCGCGCATGAAGGTCCGCGGCGTTTCGAGATAGACGCCCATGAAACGGAGCTTACACGCCGCCGGCGGTCCGGCGCTACGATCCCCGGATGGTCCGGGACCCGGCCGTCGAGTTTCGCGTCGCGCACGCGCAAATCCTGTCGTCGCGCGCACGGGGCGAATAGTAGAATTCCCGGATGCCGAAGATCGGCAGGAACGCTCCGTGCCCGTGCGGCAGCGGCCGGAAGTACAAGAAGTGCTGCGAGCTGAAGGAGCGCCGTGCCTCGCGGACGATGCTGCTGGCCGTCGGCGGAGCGATCCTGGCGGCGCTGATTATCGGGATGATCCGGTTCGCGAGCGACGGCGAGGGCACGGGCCCGCGCCGTGTCTGGTCGGCCGAGCACGGACACTACCACGACGTCCCGTAGCCGAGGTCACTTCGCCGCCGCTGACCTCGCCATCCCTCGCGCCCGTTCTTCGAGCGTGCCGAGCCGGCCCTCGAGCGCCACACGGGCGGCGTCGAGCGCCGCGTCATCCGCCTCGCGCGGCACGTACATCGGCTCGCCAATCGCCAGCGCCACCGTGGCGAACGGCCTCGGGATCTGCGCGCGGTCCCAGCTCCGCAGCGTCCAGTACGAGGTGGCCTCGAGGTGGATCGGCACGATCGGATTCCCCGTCGCCTTCGCGAGCCAGACGGCGCCCAACTGCGCGACGCGCGCCGGACCGCGCGGGCCGTCGAGCGTGAAGCTGGCCCCCTTCCCGTCCGCCATGTCACGCACGAGCCGCAACAGGGCCTTCTTCGCGCCCCGCGAGGTCGATCCGCGCGCGGTGCCGTAGCCGAACCGGTGAATGATGCGCGCAATCCACTCGCCGTCGAAGTTCTCGCTGGTGATGACAACGATGCCCCGCCGCTGGAAATAGAGCGTGCCGGGAAGGATCCGGCCGTGCCAGAAGCCGATGATGGGCTGATGTCCCGCCGCGGCAACGGCTTCGAGATGATCGAGGCCTTCCACTCGCCAGCGAAGCGTGCGCCCGAGCGCTGCAATCACCGGGTAGCCGAGGCCGGATATGGCGGCTATCTCGATGCGCCGGAACGGTGACGAGCGCCAGTCATTCATCGTGCGGGCGTTCGAACGGTTCGGGAAGCTACATCCCGTTGTACTGCGGTCCGCCGCCACCCTCGGGCGGGACCCACGTGATGACGCCGTACGGATCCATGATGTCGCACGTCTTGCAGTGGACGCAGTTCGACGCGTTGATCTGCAGGCGCGGCGTGCCGTCGGGCTCGGTCGCAATCTCGTAGACGTTCGCCGGGCAGAAGCGCGTGCACGGATGGCCGTACTCGGCGCCGCAGATCGACGAACAGACCTCCGTGTGCACGAGCAGGTGCGACGGCTGGTCTTCGTCGTGCGCCGCGCCGGAAAAGTGGACGTTGGTCAGCTTGTCGAACGTCAGCCGGCGATCGACGGCCGTCGCGTGGCCCGGCGGCCGCGGCGCGGCCTCCGCGGAGCCGTAGTACTGCCCGAGCGTCCTCATGCGCTCGTGGCCGGGGTGCCCGGGCATCGGCTCCTCGGTCCACCAGCCCTTCGTGAGGAGCGACAGCCCCGAGTACATGAGGCCGGGCAGCAAGCCGTAGCCGAACGCCTGGTGCACGTTGCGTACCGGGTAGAGCTCGGCCTTCACCGCCCCATCGTCGATCTTGTCCTGGTAGCGCTTCAACCTCGCGGCGGACGTATCGCCGGCCGCGATCGCCTCGAACGCCGTGTCCGCGGCCAGCATCCCGGTACGCATCGCGAGGTGGATGCCCTTCAACCGCATCGAGTTCATGAAGCCGCCGGCGTCGCCGGCGATGAGCCCGCCGTCCATGTAGACGCGCGGAATCGTGTTCCATCCGCCCTCGGGCAGCGCTTTCGCGCCGTACCGCACCATCTGCCCCCCCTCGAGCAGCGAGCGCACGTAGCGGTGCTGCTTGAAGCGGTTGAATGCCAGGTGCGGATCGAACATCGGATCCTTGTAGTCGAGACCGGCGACGAAGCCCACCGAGAGCAGCCCGTCCGGCATCGCGTACATGAACGCGCCGCCGAACTCCTCGTGACGCAGCGGGTAGCCGAGCGTGTGGATGACCGTGCCAGGCTCGATGCGCTCCTTCGGGACCTCCCACAATTCCTTCAACCCGACGGCGAACTGCTCGGGCTGCCTGCCCGCGCCGAGCTGCAGGCGGCGCATGAGCTCCTTCGTCAGGTTGCCGCGCACACCGTCGCAGAAGATCGTGACCTTCGCCTGGATGTCCACGCCGGGCTCGAAGTGGGGCTTCTGCTCGCCGTGCTTGCCGATGCCGCGATCGCCGGTGCGGACGCCGACGACGCGGTCGCCCTCCATCAGGATGTCCTGGCCCGGGAAGCCCGTGAAGAGGTCGACGCCCTCGCGCTCGACCTGTGCCGCCAGCCACCGGACGAACTTGTTGATCGAGATGACGTAGTTGCCGTGGTTCTGGAGCGGCGGCGGGATGATCGGGAACGGGATCTTCGCGCCCTTCGTGAAGAAATAGACGTGCTCCTTGTGGACTTCGGCTTCGAGCGGCGCGTCCTTCGCCCGGAAGTCCGGGATGAGCTCCCTCAACGCCGTCGGGTCCAGCACGGCGCCGGACAGCTCGTGCGCGCCCGCTTCACGCGCCTTCTCGAGCACGGCAATCGAGAGCGGATCGCCGCCTCGCCCCCTCTGGAGCTGCGCCAGGCGCAGGGCTGCGGAAAGCCCCGCCGGCCCGCCGCCGACGACGAGGACGTCGACTTCGAGGGTCTCGCGATTCATCGGGTGGTTGGTCTCCGATCTCTCATTGGACGTGGCGCATTGGGAGTTGCGAATTGGAAGTTGGGAGTTGACAGTTTACCGGGTCTCCTAGGCCTTCTCGAGCTCGCTGGTCAGCGCGGGGACGATGTCGAAGAGGTCACCGACGATGCCGTAGTCGGCCACCTCGAAGATCGGCGCGTCGGCGTCCTTGTTCACGGCGACGATCGTGCGCGATCCTTTCATGCCGACGAGGTGCTGGATGGCGCCCGAGATGCCGAGCGCGACGTACAGCTTCGGCGCAACGGTCTGACCGGAGCTTCCGATCTGACGTTCCATCGGCAGCCAGCCGTTGTCGCAGATCGGACGCGAGGCGGCGATCTCGGCGCCGAGCGCGCTCGCCAGCTTCTCGACGATCGCGAGGTTCTCCTGCGATTTGATCCCGCGGCCGACGGCGACAATGCGCTCGGCCTGGCCAAGATCGACCGCCTGCCTCGCTTCCTGGAACGGCGGTTCCGGCCTCTGCCGGATCTTCGAGGCGTCGACGGCGACGGCGGTCTTCCTCACCGGCGCGCCGGCGCCTTTCTGCACGGCGTCGGCCCGGAACGCGCCGATCTGGAAGCTGACGAAATGCGGCGCGTCGCCGAACGGCGTGACCTCGGCGGTCAGCTTGCCCTGGAACATCGGACGCGAGAACGTGGCGCCGGCGCCGGTCCCTGTGATCGCGGTCACGTCGGTGATGAGCGCCTTGCGCATGCGCGCGGCCAGCGCCGGCGCGAAATCGCGCGTCTGGTAGGTGTGCGGCAGCGCCACGATCTGCGGCTGCTGTTCGGCGATAAGGCCCTGCAGGGCCATCACGAAGGCGTCAGGCGTGTAGGGCTCGAGGGCCGCATGCTCGGCGACGAGCACTTCTGCCACGTTCGCGGCCGCCAGGTCGGCGCCGACGCCGCCCGTCGCGCCCCCGAGGACGGCGATCGTGATCGGCAGGCCGCCCGAGAGCTGCTGCGCCGCCGCAACGGCTTCCCACGAGGCGCGGTTGAGCTTTCCTTCGCGCTGTTCCGCGATCACGAGAATCATCGCGCCCCTCTCATAGCGCCCTCGCCTCCTCGCGCAGCCGGCGAACGAGCTCCTTTGCCGCCTCCGCGGGCGAGCCGTCGATCATCTGCGTCTGCTTGCTCCTGGTCGGGAACCCAAGGCTCACGACCTCCTGCGCCCGCTGGACGGCGGGAGGCGATCCCACCTTCCGGATCTCTTTCTTCTTCGCGGCCATGATGCCCTTCAGCGTGGCGTAACGAAGCTGGTTGATGCCGCTCTGGATCGTGAGCAGCGCCGGCAGCGGCATGGCAATCCACTGGAACCAGCCCCCTTCGAGCTCGCGCTTGACGCGAAGGCCCGCCGGCCCTGCCGCAGAGCCCTGCCCCGAGCCTGTCGCAGGGGCTTGCACCTGCACCTCCATGATGATCGTGGAGTGCGGGATGCCGAGCCGCTCCGCCAGCACGACGCCGGTGGCCGCATGACCCTGGTCGTCAGACTGCAGGCCCGTCAGGACGAGATCGAACGCCTCGTCCGCCATCGCGGCCGCGAGGGCCTCGGCCATGGCGAACGCGTCCGCCGCGGCGAGGGCGTCGTCCTCGACATGGATCGCGCGGTCGGCACCGCGGGCCAGCGCCTCACGGATGACCTGCTGCACGCGCGCGGGACCAGCCGAGCAGACGACGACCTCCCCGCCGTGCTTCTCGCGGAGGCGCAGCGCCTCCTCGAGCGCGTAGGCGTCCGGCTCGTTCATCTCGTAGCTGACATCCTGCTCGCGGATCCACGTCCTGCCGTCGTTCAGCCGAGGCTGCCACTCACGCGTCGGGACCTGCTTGATACAGACGGCGATCTTCATGCTCTGGTCTCTGGTCTCTGGTCTCTGGTCTCTCGTCTGGTCTCTCGTCTCTGGTCTCTCGTCTCTGGTCTCGTCCATGTCTCTGGTCGTGAGGCTTCAGTCTGTGTCTTCTCTCGGCTATAGACTCGAGACAAGGGTCCACAGACCCACAGACCAAAGACGCAAGGACCCTGGACCAAAGACAAAAGACCGGAGACCAGAGACCAGGGACCCCGAGACCGTCACGCCTCGAACTGCTTGAACAGGAGCGCCCCATTCGTGCCGCCGAAGCCGAACGAGTTCGACAGCGCGTAGCGGATGCGCATCCGGCGGCTCCTGTGGGGCACGTAGTCGAGGTCGCACTCCGGGTCGGGGGTGTCCAGGTTGATCGTCGGCGGCACCGCCTGGTGGTGCACCGCCAGCGCGGTGATGCCGGCCTCCACTCCGCCGGCCGCTCCGAGCAGGTGGCCGGTCATCGACTTCGTCGAGGAGATCGCGATCGATCGCGCGTGGTCGTTGAAGCACTTCTTGATCGCGAGCGTCTCGAGCCGGTCGTTGTAGGGCGTCGACGTGCCATGCGCGTTGATGTAATTCACGTCGCCGGGCGTGATGCCGGCCTTCCGGATCGCCATCTGCATGACGCGGACGGCCCCGTCGCCGTCCTCCGACGGCGCCGTGATGTGGAACGCGTCGGCCGACATGCCGTAGCCGACCAGCTCCGCGTAGATCGTGGCGCCCCGGCGTTTCGCGTGCTCCAGTTCCTCGAGGATGACGACGCCGGCGCCCTCGCCGATGATGAAACCGTCGCGGTCCCTGTCGAAGGGACGGCTCGCGCGCTCAGGCTGGTCGTTCCTGGTGGAGAGCGCGCGCATCGCCGCGAAGCCGCCGACGCCCATGGGAGTGATCGCGGCCTCGGACCCGCCGGCGATCATGACGTCGGCGTCGGCGCGGCGGATGATTTCCCAGGAGTCGCCGATCGCGTGGGCGGAGGCGGAGCAGGCCGTGCACGTCGCCGAGTTGGGGCCCTTGGCCCCGAAGCGGATGGACACCTGGCCCGCGGCGAGATTGATGATGGCGGACGGGATGAAGAAGGGAGAGATCTTTCGCGGGCCGCCGTCGAGCAGGGCTTTGTGCTCGCGCTCAATCGACGTGAACCCGCCGATGCCCGACGCGATGAAGACGCCCGTCCGGGGCGCCAGCTCGGCGCTCACCTGCAGCTTCGCATCGTCCATCGCGAACTGCGATGCGGCGATCGCGTACTGCACGAAGACGTCCATCTTCTTGACGTCCTTCTTGTCGACGAACCGCAGAGGGTTGAATCCCTTGACCTCGCCCGCGATCTGCGCCGCGAACCCCCTGGCGTCGAACTTGGTGATCCGGCCGACACCGCTGCACCCCGCCATCAGGGATTCCCAGTTGGCGGCCACGCCGATGCCGAGCGGCGACACCAGCCCGATGCCAGTGACGACGACTCGCCTGCTCAAAATGCCGCTACCCCTTCTTGGTCTTCGCGTGCGCTTCGATGTAGTCGACGGCTTCCTTCACGCGCGTGATCTTCTCGGCGTCCTCGTCGGGAATCTCGATCCCGAACTCTTCCTCGAACGCCATCACGAGCTCCACGGTGTCGAGCGAATCGGCGCCCAGGTCGTCCACGAACGACGCATCCGGCGTCACTTCCTCTTCATCGACACCGAGCTGCTCCACGATGATGCTCTTGACCTTCTCTGCGACCGCCATTCTGCCTCCTCATGGAGCCGTCAGTCTCCCCCCAGGACCAGAGACTGAAGACTACATGTACATGCCGCCGTTGACGGCGATTACCTGCCCTGTAATATAGCCCGCCTCATCCGAGGCAAGGAAACAAACCGCTGCCGCGACGTCGGCCACCGCCCCTGGACGCCCGAGCGGAATCGCCGCGGCCCACTGCTCGTGCGCCTTGTCGCTCATCGCCCTGGTCATCTCGGTCTCGATGAGACCCGGCGTGATCGCGTTGACGGTGACGTGGCGCGAGGCGACTTCGCGCGCCAGCGATTTGGTGAGGCCAATCATCCCGGCCTTCGACGCGGCGTAGTTGGCCTGCCCGGCGTTCCCCGCCTGACCCACGAGGGAGCTGATCATGATGATGCGACCCGCGCGCTGCCGGATCATCGGCCGGAGCACGGCCTGGGCGCACGTGAAGGCCGACGTGAGGTTGGTGGCGATCACCTCGTCCCACTCCGCGCGCTTCATCCGCAGCACGAGCTGGTCCCTCGTGATGCCGGCGTTATTCACGAGGATATCGATGCGGCCGTGACGGGCCACGGCGCCGCGCACGAGGGCGTCCACGGCGGCGGTGTCGGTGACGTCGGCTGCGGCAGCC
>JBOGIW010000223.1:0-28429 GCA_050748045.1 Vicinamibacterales bacterium
GCCCAGAGGGCCAGCACGAGGCCCGCCGCGCCGCCGGCGAGGGCCAGCAGCACGCTCTCTGCCGTGAGCTGCCGGGCGAGGTCCCTCTGCCGCGCGCCGAGCGCGACGCGGATCGCCAGCTCGCGCCTCCGCGCCACGCCCGACGCCAGGAGCAGGTTGGCCACGTTCGCGCACGCGATCACGAGGACCAGACCCACGGCGCCGAGCAGCACCGTCAGCGGCGTCCGCACGCCTCCGACGACCGTCTCGTAGTACGACCGCACGTCGATGCCATGGTTGTGGCCGAACTCGCGCGCGAGCGAGTGGCCGAGCGCCCGCATCTCGATGACGGCCCTCTCCAGCGTGATACCGTCCTTCAGCCTCGCGTAGGTGGCGAAGAAGTGCGAGCCGCGCGTGGCGGGATCCACGGCGCGCTGCAGTGGCACGAACACCTCCGCCCGCCGATGCGCAAAGGTCGCCGGCATCACGCCGATGATTTCGTAGGGCTCGCCGTTGAACGTGACCGTACGGCCCAGCACGGCCGGGTCGCCATTGAAATGCTGCACCCAGAAGGCGTGCGTCAGCACGACGACCTCCGGGCCTCCGGGCTGATCCTCCTGTTCCGTGTACCAGCGCCCGATGAGCGGCCGGACGCCGAAGACCTCGGTGAGCGACGCCGTGGTCGACATCCCGGGCACGCTTGTGGCCTCGCCACGACCTGTCATCACGAGCGACGCCCCGGTCGAGCCTCCCATCGCGGAGAACACCTGGTTGCGCGTCTTCCAGTCGTGGAACTTCGGCAGCGACGCAGGGCAGGTGGCGCAGGCCGGCTGCGTGTCGTAGACGGCGACCAGGCGGTCGGCGTCGGGGAAGGGGAGCGCCTTCAGCAGGACGCCGTTGAAGATGCTGAAGACGGCCGTCGTGATGCCGATGCCGAGCGCGAAGGCCAGGACGGCAAGACCGGAGACGAAGCGCGAGCGGACGAGCGTCCGCGCGGCGAGCATAAGGTCGTGCGGCAGGCGGGACATCGGCCCTCCGCGTCCTTAGACGGAACACCGGAGGGCAGCGTTGGTCTACGGTTCATGGCGATTTCGACTATCCGTCCGGTTGGCCCGGTGCAGCTCGTCGCCGACACTGGTCGAGCACCAGGGCGAGGTGCTGCCGGATGAACTCGGACCGCGAGACGCCGCGCTCGCGGGCCGCGAGAGAGAGCAGCCCGATCGTCCTCCGGATCGAGCGCGATGGTGGTCGCCTTCTTCCTGGAAAGTGCCAGGGAAGTAATATGACTCGACGGCGGTTCACCGTCAAGGCGACCCTGACATTCGCCAGTTGGTGCTACTCCTGCCGCAGGGCGACCAGCGGCTCGACGCGCGCCGCACGGCGGGCCGGCATGTAGGACGCCAACGCCGCGACCGCGCAGAACAGCGCCAGGACGGTGGCGTACGTTGACAGGTCGTATGGCGTCACGCCGAACAGCAGCGTCCCGAACGACCGAAGCACTAAAAGCGAACCGCCCACGCCAATCGCGGCGCCGATGCCCACCAGCCGAAGTCCTCCACCGATCACCGATCCGGTCAGCCGTCCCAGGTGTGCGCCAAGCGCGATACGGATGCCGATTTCCCTCGTGCGCTCGGCGACGAGGAACGCCAGCAACCCGTAAAGTCCGAGCGACGCCAGGAGCAGCCCGCTCAGTGCGAAACCGCCGGAGACGAGCGCGCTGAGACGCTCGCGTGCGAGGCTTTCGGCCAGCGCGCTCTCGAACGTACGGATCTTTGTGACAGCGAGAGTGGGATCGATCTCGTGCAGCGCCGCGACCGCGGGTTTGGCGAGCGCCTCTGGCTGGCCCGTCCGGACGAACAGCGTCATTCCGGACTCGCGCATCCGGCGATGGCTGTAGAACACGGTCGGCTGCGGGTTGTCCCGGACGGAGCCTTCGCTGACGTCGCCAACGACGCCGATCACGGGAAGGTGAGGGTTCTCGCGGTCTTCCATGAAGACGGACAGGGATGCGCCGAGCGGATCGACGTCCGAGAGGAATCTCTTGGCAAACGCCTCGTTCACGATGAAGCCGGCCGCGGGGTTCGCGTCGTCTGCCTCCGTGAACTCGCGTCCGCGCAGCACGGGGATCCGAAGTGTGCGGAAATATCCTGGCGTGACGACGCGGATGACGGCGACGGGCCGGTCGTTCAACGGCAGCTCCGGCGTGCCGAGACGGTGGAATACCGTTCCGCCCCGCGGCGTCCCGATGACGGCGAGGCTATTGGCCGCCGCGGCCGATTCCACGCCGGGAAGCCCTCGAAGTGCGGCGACCGCCTCGCGATAGAACGCGACCCGGCGCTCGGGCGTGTACCGGGTGCCCGGCAGCCCGATCTCCATCGTGAGGACGCCCTGTTTATCGAAGCCGCTGTTGGCCCGGTTCAAGGCGATAACGGTTTGCACGAGCAGGCCGGCGCCGCAGAGCAGGACGACGGTCATCGCAACCTGACACACGACCAGCGTCTGCCGGACGCGAGCCGACTGCGTGACGCTGGACCCGCCTGCGCGTAGCGCCGCGACAATCGAACGGCGCGCCACCAGAATTGCCGGCACCAAGCCGACCACCACGCCGGTCAACACCGACAGGCCCACCGCGTACACGAGCACGCGGCGATCGACGGACAGCTCCAGCACGCGCAGCAGATCCGCCGGCGCGAACGCCACCAGCAGATCGAGGCTCCAGCGCGCCAGCGCGATCCCGACCGCGCCTCCGGCCATGGCAAGCAGCAGGCTCTCCACCATCAGTTGCCGGACGATGGCCAGACGCCCCGCGCCAAGGGATGCGCGGATGGCGATCTCCCGGTGTCGCGACGCAGCGCGTGCCAGGAGCAGGCTGGCGACATTGAAGCAGGCGATCGACAGGAGCACCCAGACGGCGGCGTACAGAGCCACCAGGGAGGTGGACACCTGGCCGGTCAGCTCCTCGCGCAGCGGCACCAGAGCGACAGTGGTGTTCTTGTTGAACGCGTGCGTCGCGGCCAGCCGTTGAGCGAGGCCTTCCATCTCGGCTTGCGCGGCGGCGATCGTCGTTCCCTCCTCGAGTCTGGCGACTACATTGATGAACCTGCCCGCCGTTTCACGCCACCGTTGGTTTCGATCGAGCCGGTACGCGCCCCACATGTCGTTGTCCTGGTACACGAACCGGAAGCCGGCGGGCATGACACCGATCATTTCAACGGGCCGATCGTTGATCTGGATAATGTGGCCGATGACCTTCGGGTCGCCGGCAAAGCGCCGCTGCCACAGCTCGTGGCTGAGGACGGCGACGAGCGGAGCATTTGGCCGGTCGTCCTGCTCTGATATGGTTCGGCCCAGAAGAGGTTTGACACCCAGGAGCGGAAAGAATTCGGAGGACACGAGCTGCGCGTTCACTCGCGTCGGCTCACCGACCCCAGTGAGGGTGAACGAGAATGTCCGCCACGCGGCGAACGCCTGGAACGTTCGACTGTCGCGCTGCCAGTCGAGCCAGTTGGCCGGCGAGACCGACATCTGGCCAGCGGGGGCGCCCGCCAGTCCGGTCTCGTAGATCCTCACCAGTTGATCGCCGGCCGGGTAGGGAAGCGGCCGGAGCAGCACTTGATCGACCACCGAAAAGATCGCGGTGTTGCCTCCAATGCCGAGCGCCAGCGTGAGTATCACCGCGGTCGCGAACCCAGGGCTTCGCCGGAGACCGCGGCCCATGTGCCTGACGTCCCGTGAGACGTCATCGACGAGGCGGGCGGTCCGGAGGTCGTGGCCCTGTTCCTTGAGGCGCGTCACGTTGCCGAAGCGCCGGCGCGCGGCGCGCTCCGCCTCCACCTCGCTCAGACCGGAGCGCACATATTCGTGCGTCATTGACTCGATGTGAAACGCCATCTCCTGATCCATGTCGCGATCTCTGGCGCTCCAGGTGAAAAGTCCCGCCAGGCGTCTGAACCAACGGAGTGGGCGATCCGTCATGTCACGCTCCGTGTTCTATCGCGCGCAGCACGCGCGTGACGGCTCCGGACAACCGCAGCCATCCCTCGAGCTCAGCCTGTGCGGCGCGACGGCCTCTGCGTGTCAGCTTGTAGAACTTGGCCCTGCGGTTGTTCTCGGTCGCCCGCCATTCAGAGTCGATCAGTCCCTGCTCCTCCATCCGGTAGAGTGCAGGGTACAGGGACCCTTCTTCGACTCTCAACGCATCGTCGGAGAGCTGGTGAATGCGCATCGCGATCCCGTACCCGTGGTTCGGCCCCATGCTGAGGATTTTCAGAACGAGCAGGTCGAGTGTTCCCTGGAGCAGGTCCACTTGTCTCACAGCCATAGACGCGTAATCCCGGTCGCGACTTCTTCCCTAGATAATCTCTGTGAAGAGAGTACAGCACTGCCTTACCAAGACTGTCAAGGGGAAGCTGGGCTTGCGTTGACGCGCATGACTGATCCAGGCGCCACCGCCTACGACGTCGGCCACTCCTGAGCGCCGTGCAGTAATCGCAGCACCTGCACCTCGTCGTCGTGGACCTGGTAAACGGCAATGAACGGAAGGGAGGAAGAACCAGCTCCCGGGTGCCCTCAACGCGTCCCGGGCGGCCTCGGTTCGGAAACGTATCAAGGCCGTCGACGGTTCGTTTCAGCGAATCATCGATTCCGTGGCCCGGTCGCCGACGAGCGACCGGATGTGCGGCTCGAGCTCGGCCTTCGTCATCTGCCCGGGATGGTACAGGCGGACGACGCCCTGACGATCGATCAGGACGATGGTCGGCGTCGTGCTGGAGCCGTAGCCGGCAAACGATTCGTTGCTGACGGGCACGGTCCACTCGACGTTGCCGTAGAACTCCTTCGCAACCTGGCCGATGTAGGCCAGCTCGGTCGTCGGGTCGGCCGGCGCGCGCTTCGCCACGTAGCCGTATCGCTGCGTCGGAGCGACGAGCGTGAAGCCCTTGTCCTTGTACGCGGCCCCGAGCTCGGCCAGCGTGCCCGCCATCGACTTGCAGTCGCCGCACCAGTGCGCCCAGAGGAAGAGCATCACCGGCTTCCCGCGCAGCGAGGCGAGCGTGGGCGGCCTGGCCGCGCCGACATACTCCGTGACATCAATGGCGGGAGCCGGACGCCCTTCGAGGCTCAGCAGGTGGATGTTCTTCTGGATGCGTGTGCGGATCGACGTGTTCCGGTACTCGTCGAGCGCGCGCTGCAGGAAGTAGACGGCCTCGGCGCGGCCGCCCTGCTGCGCCATCACGTGCGCCTGCACTTCGATCGCCGCGCCAATCGCGATGGGAAGGCGCGGCTCATCGTCCATCGTGCGGGTCTTGAGCGCTTCGAGCGACAGGCCGTAGGTCTCGGTGGCGAAGCGGTTGGCCTCGTCGAGGTTCTTCCTCGCGAGGTTGCCGCGCCCGAGCCACGACAACGCCTCGAGCGCATCGGGCGTCGTGCCCTTCTCGACGACGAAGGCGCGGAGCGTCTTCTCCGCCGCCGCGAAATCGTTCTTGGCGATGAGCGCGCGGACTTCAGGGATGATGCGGCGATCGGCGGCCGCCTGCCGCGCCGACGCCGCGGGCGCGAAGAGAACGACGGCCAGGACGAGGGCTACTGCGCGCATGTATCGACTCCCAACTCCCAATCTCCAACTCCCAAACTCTCAACGCAACTCGACTCCCAAGGGAGTCTACCGCAGTTCACTCGGCGCGGAGGGCAATAACCGGGTCGACGTGCATGGCCTTCCAGGCGGGGAGCAGGCAGGCCAGGACGGTGACGATCAGCAGGAGTCCGGTGATGGTCGCGAAGGTGACGGCGTCGTGCGGGGACATCTGGACGAGGAGCGTGGCCAGGAGGCTGCTCGCGAAGTACGCGCCGGCCAGGCCGAGCCCTGTCCCGATCCCAAGCTGGGCCAGACCGCGCCTGAGGATCAACCATGACACCTGGCTGGTCCTGGCGCCGAGCGCCATGCGCACGCCGATCTCCTGGGTCCGCTGCGCGACGGAGTACGACGTCACCGCGTAGAGGCCGATGGCCGAGAGCACCAGGGCGATGGCCGCAAAGATGGCGAAGAGCGTCCCGAAGACGCGCCACATCCAGGCGACTTCCGTGAGGAGCTCCTCGTAGGTCCGCACGTTGTAGAGCGGCTGGTCGGGGTTTACCTCGCGCACGGCGGCCCGGATGCCAGCGACGACGCCCGCCGGATCCATGGCCGTCCTGACGAGCAGCCCCACCAGCCGCGTTGGGTCCTGCCGGAACGGCTGGTAGACCACCGGTTCGGGCTCGGGCTGCTGCGGGTTGCCCTGACGGATGCTCGGCGACACGCCGACGACGGTGAGCCAGGGGCGATCGGTGTCCGTGAGGAACCGGAACCGGCGGCCGATCGGATCCTCACCCGGGAACATCTGCGCAGCGAAGCGCTCGCTGACAATCGCGACCTCGGAACCGGGACGGCCATCGAGGCTCGAGAAGTCGCGCCCGCGGATCAGGTGGACGCTGAGCGTAGGGAAGTACTCGCCGGCAATCGACACCGTGATAGTCTGGGGCGCCTGGGCGCGGTCGATCGCGGGGCGCCCCTCGATCTCGACACGCATCTGCGCGCCGCCGGTGAGCGGGAAGCCCGAGGCGGCCGTGGCGACCTTGACACCGGGCAGCGCGCGCACCCGTTCGATCACCTGCTCCTGGAATCGCAGCCGTGCGGCGGGCTCGTTCCATCGCGCCTCGGTGAGCTGGATCGCGCCGCCGACGAGGTTCGTCGTGTCGAAGCCGAGCTCGAGCGCCTCGATCTTCAGGTAGCTGCGCACCATGAGACCGGCGGCGACGAGCAGCACGATGGTCAGCGCGACTTCGGCGACCACCATCGCGCTCGTCAGGCGCCGCGAGCGGGCCGCGCCGGCCCCGCCGCGGCCGCCTTCCTTGAGCAGATCGACCGCGTGAGCGCCCGACACCTGCAGCGCCGGCGCCAGGCCGAAGAGGATGCCCGTCAGGAGGCACACGCCGGCCAGGAACGCGAAGACCGTCCCGTCCATCGTGAACACGATCCAGTACGGCTTCTGCACCCGGCTCACCGCCTCGTCGAAGAGGCGCACGCCGACGAAGGAGAGCGCGAGGCCGGCCAGGCCGGCCACGCAGCCGACGAGGAGGCTTTCGACGAGCAGTTGCCGGACCACGCGCGCCCGCGTCGCGCCGATCGCCATGCGGAGCGCCACTTCGCGCGCGCGCGCGGCCGATCGCGCCAGCAGCAGGTTGGCCACGTTGGCGCAGGCGATGAGCAGCACCAGGGCGACGGCGCCCATGAGCGACAGGAACAGGACCTTGGTCGTCCCGCCGTTGAAGCGATCGTTGTACGACTGCACGAAGGCGCCGACGCCCTTGTTCGTCTCGGGGTGCCGCTGCGCGATGGCGTGTGCGAGGGCGGCCATCTCGGCCTGCGCCTGTTCGCGCGTGGCGCCGGGCCGCAGCGCGCCGAAGACCCCCAGCGCGCGCGTCGAGCGGCGGCGCGCGTCGGCGTCGGGGACGAGCGGCATCCACATCTCGGCGTTGTGCGGGAATTTCATCCCCTGCGGCATCACGCCGACCACGCGCGCCGGCACCTCGTTCACGCGGAGCGTCCGGCCCAGGACGGCGGGATCGCCGCCGTACCGGTTCTGCCAGAGGGCGTAGCCGAGGATCGCGACCGGCTGCGCGCCCGGGGTGTCCTCGCCCGGAAGGAAGCCGCGCCCGAGGAGCGGCGGCTGGCCGAGCATGCCGAAGGTGTTCGCCGTCAGGTACGCGCCGACGACCCGCTCGGCGGGCCGCTCGGCATCGCTCACGTTCATCGTCCCGGTGCGCTGCGCGGCGAGGTCGTCGAAGGTCCGGCTCTCCGCGCGCAGCTCCTCGTAATCGGGATACGACATCCCCATGAGCGACTGGCCCAGCCCACCGGGATTGGTGAAGCTGACGTACATCAACCGGTGCGAGTCCTGGTACGGAAGGCCGCGGATGAGCACCGCGTTGACAAACGTGAAGATGGTGCTGTTGACGCCGATGCCGAGGCCAAGGGCCACGACGGCCACGGCCGTGTACCACTTGTCCTTGACGAGCAGCCGCGCGGCCAGCCGGACGTCCTGCCAGAACATCGATTTTGTCCTCGAGCGAATGGCCCGCCGGCCCGGCCGGCGGTGGAAGTATACGTCCGGCAGGCCTATTGGAGCCGGGTCAGCGAGACGTCCAGCATCCGCGCCTCGCGCGGCGCTTTCTGCCACTGCACGAGGATCGGGCTCTGGTACGGGCCTTCCACGATGACGGGTCCTCTGTGGCCGTGATCGGAGACGAGGAGACTCACCGATCGGCGCATGCGGAAGAAGCGGGCGGCCGGCACGGCGAGGGTCTTCGCCAGCACTTTCTCGATGATCGAGCCGCGGAGGCCGAGGGCGTCGAAGCCGGAATTCAGCACCCGGACGAAATCGTACTTCGCGTACCCGAGCGCCTTGCCCGGCACCGCGCGCGGGTTCGCCAGCGCGTGGCGGTACTTCTCGGCCGCGAAGCGCAGCGGGTTCCGCAGCACCTCGGCGAGGTCGTGTCGCATCAGGAGCGTCTCGAACTCGTTGATCGTGAGCCCGGAATGCCGCTCCGTCTCGTTGAGCGCCAGCCGGAGGCGGCCCTTGGCCACGCCCGACCTCGCGACGAACTGCTGGAGCTCGTCGTAGATGCCGACCTTGCGGTCCTTGAGGTTGATCGAGTCGATCGGGTGCGTCGAGACCGGGACCGCGATGCGCGTCCGCGCGACGATCGACTCGTCGCTGAATCCGATGACGCGCATCAGGCGGCGCCTGGGCCGGCCGTCGCACACGCCGTCGAGATCGACGAAACAGACCGACTCGTCGGCGCGGTTCGGATGCGTGACGCACGAGCGCAGGCCGCCGGCGATGAAGGCGAGATGCGCGTCGGCGTTGCGCGGCTCGACGGCCCGCTGCGCGGCGTCGAGATCCTCGCGCCGGTCCAGGCTGTCGTGCGCGTAGCCGGCGCCTTCAGGGAACATCGATCGGAGCGCCTCGACGTAGGTCGACACACCCGCCGCGCTGAGGCGCGCGATCAGGCTGCGATCGAGGAACCCGGCGGTGGTATGGGCGGACCAGTACAGGCAGCGCCGGAAGGGAGAGAGGGTCCCTCGGTGCTCGGCGGCGAACCGGGACCTCAACTCGACAACATCGAAACGGGCCTTTGGAGCGAGCTCGAGCGTCAAGTCGAGCGGTTCTACGGCCATCGACTCCAACAGCCTAACACACTGAGGGCGGTCACTTCGTGCATTTTGGCGCTCAGAACCTCCAGCCTGCCTTGTAGTCCCGCGTCAGCGGCTGGTTCGTGAGGAGCGCCCGCACCATCTCCACGGGCATGCGGCCGCTCTGCAGGATCGCATCGTGGAACCGGGCATCGGTCATCGTCCCCGACTCGACGAGGTCGCGGTGCAGCGCCCGGAACTGGAGCCCGCCCAGCATGTACGCCGCCTGGTACAGCGGGGAATACGTCCCGACGAACGAGCGGCGGACCTCGGCGGTCGCGTTCGCGCGCTCGTGCCCGACACGCTCGACGAGGAAATCGATCGCCTCCTGCGGCGTCATCGTCCCGAGATGGAAGTTGAGCGAGAAGATGATGCGCGCCGCGCGGTGCATCCGCCAGAACATCGCGCCGACGCGACTCTCCGGCGAGCTATGGAAGAAGCCGCGATCCCACAGGAGCATCTCCCAGTACAGCGCCCACCCTTCACCCCAGAACGGCGTCGCGAACACGCGCCGATGCGTCGCGTACCGGTCGGTCATGAACCCCTGGAGGTGATGGCCCGGGATCAGCTCGTGGTGCACGGTCGCGCGCGCGAACCAGCGGTTGTTCCCCCGCAGGCTCATCAGCTTGTCGTCGTGCTCCATCGAGTCGGTCGGAAACGACACCTGGATCACCTCGCCGCCCAGGAAGAACGGCGCCACCTTCTGCCGCTCCGGCGTCATCATCGTCATGCGCCAGATGTCGCGGGCGAGCGGCGGCACGGTGACGAGCTGCTGCGTCGTGACGTAGTCGATGGCCTCGAGCGCGAGATCGCGGATGAGCTCTGGCTGCCGGCCCGGCTCCACGTGATCGTTCTTGATCTTCTCGAGCGCCGCCTTCCAGTCGTCGCCGAAGCCCATGGCCTTCGACGCCGCGAGCATCTCGCCCTCGAGCACCTTGAATTCACGCTCGGCGATCGCAATGAGCTCCTCGGGCGTGTACGGAATCAGCTCGTGCTCGAGATCCTCCCGCAGGCCCACGGCCCCGATCGGATCGCCGATGATCGGCTCGTCTTCACCCTCCTTGATGCCGACGACTGTCTCACGCAGCGTCTTCAGGTAGTCGCCGAGCGCCTTGTCGGTCTTCTCGAACGGCTCCGCGGTCCACCAGGTGAAGAACGGATCGTAGCCCGATCGGTACTTGTGCCAGTCCTCGAGCGTCTTGCGCGCGTCCTCGACGATGTCGGCGGCGCGGAACGCGACGATCTTCGTCGTCTTGATCGGCGCGGTGGAGGCCGCCGTGGAGGCCAGGCTGGCCGTGGTCGGCGCGGGCTTGTCGGCCGCGCCGGCCTCCACGGCCTTGCGCGTCTCCTCGATGCGGCCGAGAAGGTCCTTCAGGACCGTCGCCGCACGGCGCGGGTCGATCGGCTGATGCTTCCGCCGCGCCTCGTGCAGGTCGAAGACGACGTCGAGGAACGGGACGAGCGCGGAGGTCTCGCCGAGCACGCGCGCTTCACGGTCGAGGAGGCGCGTTTCGTACTGGAGTTGCGTGTCGAGGAGCACGTAGTCCACGCGCGCCGGCTGGGCGAGGGCGGCGAAGTCGATCTGTTCCAGCGCGTCACGCCAGCCCGCGTAGAAGCGGCGCAGCTCCTCGCGACGCACGGGCGAATAGGGCGCGTCGAAGCGGCGCATCATGGCCGCGCGGTCGGCGGCGTAGCGATCGACGACCTCGCGCAGGTCGCTCGCCTTCAGGCCGACGAGCGGCCGGAGATCCGCCACGTACTGCGCGCCGGCGGTCGTCCCGAGCACGGCCAGCAGCACGGTGACCGCGAAGGATCGAGTCGTCTGCATGGCCGCAGATTATCATGCCGTGAAGCATGAAGACGGCGTTCCGGGTGACAGCGGCGCTCGTGGTGGTGGCGCTCGCGCTCGTGGCGGTCCTGCACACGGCGCCGGTGCGCCGGTACGTGCTCCGGCGCGCGAGTGCCACGCTCGAGGAGCGGCTCGGGATCCGTCTCGATGCGGACGCGCTCTCGTACAACCTCGTGACCCTGCAGGTGTCGCTCGCGGGCGTGCGGGTCGCCGCCGCTCGCAGCGCCGGCGAGCCGTTTTTCACCGCCGGCCGGGTCGCCGTGACGCTCCAGCAGTCGGCCGTCTTCGGCGCGCCGGCGATCGAATCGATGACGATCGACGACGCCCGCATCCGCATCGTGCGGGATGACGCGGGCCTCACGAACCTGCCGCCGCCGGGCCGCGACGGCGGCGACACACAGCCGCTCGACCTCGAGTCGCTGGCCGCGACAAGGGTGGGACTCGAGATCATCGACCGGGGAAGCCGCACCAGTCTCGTGCTGCCGGACCTCGATCTGACGCTGCGGTCCGGGACCGGCCGCCTCGAGCTGCGCGCGCCGGGCCGGTTCGCCCGAGGCGACGTGACGACGACGGTGCAGTCGCTGCGGGGTGGCGTGGCGTTCGACGGCCGTCGCGTGCGGCTCTCGCGGCTCGAGCTGCGGACCGACGAGCTGGCGGCCACGCTGGATGGCACCGTCGCACTCCTCGTCGCGGATCCACGCCTCGACATGCGCGCCGAGGCGCGGGCGGACGTCGCGCGCCTCGCGCGCTGGGGTGGCTTGGAGGATCCGCCGCACGGACGGCTCGACCTCCGCGGCGACGTCGCGGGTCCATTGGCGTCGCCGCTCGCGGCCGTGACGTTCGAAAGCCCCGAGCTTGCGTGGCGCGGTGTGACGGTCACCGGCGTGGCGGGTGCCACGCGTGCGACGGCCGAGCGCATCCTCGTCGAGCGTCTGCGGGCCCGCGTCGCGGGCGGGCGCGTCACCGCGGACGGCACGGTCCCGCTTGGCGACGGCGACATCCGCCTGGCGCTGGCGTGGGATGCGCTCGACATCGAGAGGCTTGCGTCGATGGCCGGCCTCCCCGCTCGTCCGCGACCGTCAGGCCGCGCCAGCGGATCGCTCGAGGCCCACGGCCCGCGCGACGACCTGACAGAGTGGGTGGCAGACGCGCGCCTGCAACTGGGCGGAGGCGCGACCACGCGAAACCGTCTGGCGCTCACCGGTCGTCTCGCCGCCACGGTGCAACACGGGCGATGGGCCGTCGGCAGCGCCGATGGACTGACCATCGGCGGTGTGGCCGTCCGCCCGACGCTCGGCGGCCGCATCGACTTCGACGAAGTCGGAGGGTCCACGATTGGCGGTCTCGTCGAACTGCCTCCCGCGGAGGTGGGCCAGGTCGTGGACATGCTGCGCCGGGCAGGCCTGGCGGCGATCGACGTCGCCACGGTCGAGGGCTCCGTCGAGGCGCAAGCGCAAGTCACGGGCACGCTTGCACGACCCCTCGTGCGCGTGAGCGGCGCCGCGCACGTCGCCGACGCCGCGCCGCTCGCGCCCGGCACGCCGCTCGGTGGCCCGGCGAACGTTTCGTTCGAATCGGACCTGCGCACGGCGCGCATCAAGGCGAGCCTCCCGGAGCTCAGCACCATCGCGGACGCGACCATCGACTTGGGCGCTCCGTACGCGGCGCACGTCGAGGTCACCGCGACGGACGTGCCGCTCGAACGTGCGTTGCGCGGCATCGAGACGCCCGTCCCCGTCACCGGCACGTTTTCCGCAACCGCCCAGGCCGCGGCGCGTCTCGAGCAGTGGCGGAACGGCCGCGTGGAGGTCGCCGTCGCGGCGCTCGATGCACGCGCCGGCGCCCTGGCGCTCCGGCTCGCATCGCCTGCGCGTGCCTCGGTCGCCGCGCAGGTCGCCGACGTCGCGTCCCTGGAGCTTGTCGCCGGCGAGGTGCGGGTGTCGGCGGCCGGCCAACTGTCACTCACGGATCCCGCGGATCCCGTCCCCGACGCGGCCGCCCTGCAGGTCACGGCAACCGGCGACCTGGCGCAGTTCCTCAGGGCGATCGCCGCGACGGGCCTTGTCGAGCTGCCGGACCTCTGGGCCAGCGGGCCCGCCGCCCTCCTGGCGCGCGTGACGGGATCGGCCCTGCAGCCGCGCGTGACCGGTGACCTCGAGCTTGGCCCGGGGACGGTGCAGGTTCGCGATCTGCCGCCCGCCACCAACGTGACCGTTCGCCTGCACTCGGATGGGACGTGGATCGCGCTGCACGCGCTGGCCGCCGAGTGGCAGGGAAGCCGGGTCAGTGCGCAAGGGCGCGTTCCGTTGGCGTGGGCCGGCTTGAAGGCCGCACCTCCGGCTCCCGGCAATGGCACACTGACCGCGCGCTTCCTGGCCGTCACCCCGACCGTGCTCGAGCCGTTCGTCGAGCCCGGGACGCTCAACGAGATTGCGGGGTCGCTCGACGTGACGCTTCAGGTGCAGAGCCCGTCTCTCGCGCTGACCGACGTGTCGGGGGAGCTGCGTCTCGATCGGATGGAGCTGCGCATCGCGGATCTTCCGATTGCCCAACGCGAGCCGACGCGCATCGTCTTCCGCGACGGCTTCGCGGAAGTCGAGAGCTGGCGCTGGACCGGGCAGGGCGGCAGCGCCGACGTGCAGGGCCGCGTGGGCCTGACCGATCGCCAGGCCGCCCTGATTGCCGACGGCCGTTTCGATCTGCGGATGCTCACGCCGTTCACGCGCGACGCCGGCGTCAGCGTCGCCGGTTCCTTCGAGCCGCGGCTGTCGATCACGGGCGCCCTCGACAGCCTGCGCATCGACGGCGCGGCGGCGATCGTGGACGGAGACGTGCGGCTGGCGAACCCTCGCGTCGTCGCCACCGATCTCAACGGCCAGGTCGTGCTGACGAGGAGCCGCGCGCAGTTGACGTCGCTTGTGGGCACCATCAACGGCGGCAGGCTGTCGGGTCGCGGCACGGTGGACTACGGCCCGAGCCAGCCGGTCGATGCCGCGCTCGGCGTCACCGTCACGGGCATGGCGGTCGAGTTTCCGGAAGGCCCCCTGAGCGAGCTCAACGCGGATCTCGGCCTGACCGCGAACGTGCCGGCCGCCCCGGCCGCGGAGCCGGCGGGGCACGTGCGTGGCACGGTGACGGTCGTGCGCGGCGCGTACCGCGAGCCGATCGCCGTCATGACCGGACTGCTCACGGCGCTGCGCACGCGGCGGCTGACGGTCGAAGCCGCTCTCGCGGAGCCGTCGCTCATCGACACGCTGGCCCTGGACGTGCGCGTGGTCACCGACGACGAGATCATCGTCGACAACAACCTCGGCCGCCTCGCGCTCGGCGCCGACCTGCGCCTGATCGGCACCGTGGCGGCGCCGGCGCTGTCGGGCCGGGCTCAGCTCGCGGAAGGCGGAGAGCTGTTTCTCGGCCGGAACCGGTACGAGATCAGGTCCGGGACGATCGACTTCGCCAACCCGGTCGCCATCGAACCCGAACTCAACGTCGTGGCGACGACGCGCGCCGGAGGCACGGATATCGAGCTGACGATTGCGGGCACGCCGGAGGAGCCGCGCATCGAGCTGGAGTCCACGTCGAACCCGCAACTGAGCGAGGCGGACATCGCGTCGCTCCTCCTGACCGGCCGCCGGCTCGACGAGATCAGCGGCGACGAAGCGGAGATCGTCAGCGAGCAGGCGCTCGCCTATCTCTCCGGCGACGTCCTCGGGTTTGCCGGCCGGGCGGTCGGCCTCGACACGATCCGGCTCGGCGGCGTCGAGGAGTCGTCCCGGAGCGGCGATCCCTTCGCGGTCGCCACCGAGGTCGACCCCACGGCACGGCTCACGTTCGGCAAGAGCATCGGCCGCAACCTGGACGTGGTGTTCTCCCAAAGCCTTCGGGACGGCGACGCGCAGACGTGGATCGTCGACTATCGGCCGCGCCGGCAGCTCGAGCTCAGGCTGGTCTCCGACGACGAGAATCTCCGGTCGTACGAGCTGCGCCACGACGTGTCGTTCGGCGGCGTCTCGCTGTCGGAGGCCCCCGCGGCGCGAAGCGCTCGAGAACGGCAGCCGCGCGTCGGATCCGTCACCGTGACGGGATCGCGTGTTCCTGGCGACGAGCGGCTTCGACGGATCCTCGGCCTCGAGCCGGGAGACACGTTCGACTTCGCCGCGTGGCAGCGCGACCGCGACCGTCTCGAGACGGCCCTTCATCGCGAGGGCTTCTACGAAGCCCGCATCGCGGCACGCCGGGACGGCGACGAGGCGGTGGCGCTGACCTACGTCGTCGATGAAGGCCCACGCTGCGCGATCGAGACGATTGGCGACGGCCTCGACGACGACACGAAGGCGGCGATCCGCCGGGCGTGGATCGAGGCGGTCTTCGACGACTTCCTCGTGGAGGAGGCCCAGGCGATCGTGCGCGCGCGGCTCACGCGCGACGGGTATCTGCAGGCCACCGTGGCGGCGTCGCTCGCGTCGGATGACGGCCGGAAGACGCTGACCATCCGCGCCGATTGGGGTCCCAGGATCGCCGACCGTGTCGTGCGGTTCGACGGCGTCGAGGGTCCGCCCGCAGCGGCCCTCCGTGAATGGGCGGCGGCACGCCCCGCGGCCGCGGAGGCGACGGCCGATCCGGCGGCGTTCGAGCGCACGCTGACGGCGTGGCTGCGCGCGCAAGGCTATGTGCGCGCGAAGGTCGCCGTCGGTGCGCCGCTCGTCGACGCAGGCCAGGCCGTGCTGCCGGTCAGCATCTCCACCGGTCCCGCTTTCACGGTCGCGGACGTGCGACTGGACGGGGTGAGCGCGGTGGAGATGCCGGATGCGATCGACACGATCGGGCTCCCGCCCGGGACGCCCTTCGACCCTGCGGCCGTCGACGCGGCGCGCGATCGCCTGCAGACCCGCTATCGGCGCGACGGCTTCAGCAGCGCGCGCGTGGACGCGCGGCCGTCGATCGACGAGCAGGCCGGCACGGTCATCGTCACGTTCCTGGTGAGCGAGGGTCCCCGCCAGGTGCTGCGCGACATACGCGTCTCGGGGAACCGCGCGATCGATGCCGATGTCATCACGCGGGCGCTCGACCTGCACGTGGGCGAGCCGGTCGGCCTCGACCGGTGGCTGCAGGCGCGGCGCCGTGTCTTCGAGACGGGATTATTCCGCCGCGTCGACATCACGCCGGAGCCGGTCGAGGAGGTGTCGCCCGCGAGCGGCGAGCTGCCGATGCGTGCGCAGGTCATCGTGCAGGAGTGGCCCGCCTTGCGGCTGCGGTACGGCTTCCAGGTCGCGGAGGAGCGTCCCGAAGGCGAGGTCGAAGGCCGCAGGCTGGCGCCCGGCCTCTCGGCGGATCTCACGCGGCGCACGCTCTTCGGCCGCGCCGTGACGCTCGGCGCCGCCCTCGACTATCAGCGGCGCGAGCAGAGCGGCCGTGGCTTCATCCGGTCGCGCACGATGTTCGGATGGCCGATCGAGTCGTCCTTCGTCGTCGAGCGGTCGCGCGAGGAGTCGGCCGCCGCGACGCTCGTGACGGAGCTCACGGTGGCGTCGTGGGAACAGGGCGTGCGCTTGTCGCCGGATGTGCGGCTGTCGTACGCCTATCGCTTCGAGCGCAATCGCACGTTCGATACCGAGGCGCTGCCCGGCGACGAGTTCGCGTTCGACCTGACGCTCGACGTTGCGACGTTGAACGGCACGGTCGCGTGGGACACGCGCGACGACGTGGCCGACTCGTCGCGTGGATGGCTCCTGTCGTCGAGTGTCGATTACGCGCCGGGGCAGCTCGGCGCCGACCTGCAGTTCGTCCGGTACCTCGGGCAGGCGTACTACTTCCGTCCCTGGCGCGGCGCCGTCATCGCGTCGGCCGCCCGATTCGGCGTGGCGGTGCCGCTGGCCGGGCAGGACCTGGCGCCGTCGGAGCGGTATTTCGCGGGCGGCCCCCGGACCGTGCGCGGCGTCGGCCAGGATGCGGTCGGCCCGCGCACCGCGCTCGGCGAGCCGGCGGGCGGCGAGTCGCTGCTCGTGCTGAACCAGGAGATCCGGTTCCCGATCTACCGCTGGCTGCGCGGCGTGGGGTTCGTCGATGCCGGAAACGTGTTCCCGGAGGCGTCGGGTTTTCGGATCGGCGATCTCGTCGGCGCCTACGGCGCCGGCCTGCGACTGGCCACGCCCTTTGCGCTCTTCCGGGTCGATTACGGACGACTCTTCGACCCGACCATCGCTCAGCCCCACGGCCGCTGGTTCTTCGGGTTGGGGCAGGCATTCTGATCCGCGATCCGCTCTCCGCAATCCGCTCTCCGGGGTCCGCTAACGGGGCTACGCTCGACGTTGTTGACTTCTCGCTCTCCGCGATCCGCCATCCGCGATCCGCCATCGGGGCTACGCTCGACGTGTTCACTTCTCGTTCTCCGCAATCCGCCATCCGCGATCCGCTCGCCGATCGCGGATTACGAACAAGCGAACACCGAGGAGCGAAGGCTCGATTGCGGACAGCGGATTGCGGATGGCGGATCGCGGAGAGCGGATTACCGTCGGACCGTCTTCATGATCTGCAAAACTTCCGGGCGCTCCGGCGCTTCGGGGGCCAGCTTCAGGAACTGCTCGAAGTGGATCGCCATCTGGTCGGGGCGCTTCGAGCGGTAGTGCATCAGCCCGCCGTAGTAGTGCGCGTAGGCGAGCGCGGGGTTCAGCTCGGCGGCGCGGTCGAAGGCGCGGGCGGCGGGCTGCCAGTCCTGGCGTTTCGCCTGCACGAGCCCGAGCTGGTACTGCGCGTCGGGCAGGTCGCCCGCCGCGGCGACGGCCTGCTGCGCCGACGCCAGCGCCCCATCCAGGTCGTTCTGCAGGAGCTGCTGCGCCGACAGCCCGACAAGACGCCACGGATCCCCTTCCGGCCGCGAGGCCAGCCCCCCGTACATCTCCGACGCCTGCTCGAGGGCCCCCAGCTTCTGGTGGCTCTGCCCCGCGAGATAGATCGCCTCGGGCGGCGCGTCCGGCGCGATGGCCTCGACGACCTGCTGATACTGGCCCGACTCGAAGAGTCGCTGCACGTGCGCCGGGTCTTGCGCCACGGCGAGGACCGGGAGCACGGCCAACAGGGTTGCTGCGAATGTCGTCCTCATCATGACGGGAGTCCTCAGGGCGGCGCTCCTCGATTGTACGGCACAGCGGAACCGGTGGTGCGGCTTCGCCGTCTATTGTCTACATTGCGAGTCCGACGGGCGCGGCCTGGTCGAACGCCTGCTGACCTTTGCCTCTCACGGGCCGGTGCGATCGGCCGAATCGCTTCTTTCGATCTCCAGGAGCCCACCGATGCCGACGCTTCTCCAGGATGTGCGCTACGGAGTTCGCGTGCTCCTGCGCCGGCCCGGCTTCTCCCTCATCGTCGTCCTGACGCTGGCCATCGGCCTGGGCGCGAATGCCGCCGTGTTCGCGATGGTCGACGCGTTGCTCTTCCGGCCGCTGCCGGACGCCACCGTCGACGGGATGGTGCAGGTGTTCGAGACCAACCCGGCGCGGGGTGAGGATCGCGCCGGCGTGTCGCCGCCCAACTTCCTGAACTGGCAGCGCCAGGCGCAGTCATTTGAGCGGCTCGTCGCCTTCGAGTGGTGGGACGCGAGCTTGAGCGACGGCCGCCTCGATCCTGAGCAGGTGGTCGGGCACCGCGTATCGGCCGCGTTGTTCGACGCCATGCGGGTACAGCCCATGATGGGCCGCACGTTCGTCACGGGCGAAGACTCGAGCGGCCGTGACCGCGTCGCCATCGTCAGCCACAAGCTGTGGCAGCGCCGATGGGGCGGGTGGCCGTCAGTGGTCGGCTCGACGATCACGATCGATCGCCAGCCTTACACAGTCGTGGGCATCGCGCCCGAGGGCTTCGACTACCCGACAGCCTCGGAGATCTGGGCGCCGCTCGCGTTCACCGAGGCGTCTCTCACGGCGCGTACGCAGCGTTCCCTCGAGGTGATCGGGCGGCTGAAGCCCGGCGTCACCCTCGAGATGGCCCAGGGCGACATGCAGGCCATCGCCGCACGCCTTGCCGCGGAGCACCCGGACGCCAACGGCGGGTATGGCGTGAACGTGATGCGTCTGTCGCGAGCGATGCTCGATCTGGGTATGCCGGCGGTCATGGCCGTGCTGCAGGTCGCCGTCGCGCTGGTGTTGCTGATTACGGGCGCGAACGTCGCGAACCTGCTCACCGTGCGCGGCGCCGCGCGGCATCGCGAGCTGGCGGTGCGCCTCGCCGTGGGCGCCAGCCGCTGGCGCATCGTGCGTCAGCTCGTCGTCGAGAGCGTGGTCCTCGCCCTCGCCGGCGTCGCGCTCGCCGTGCCCATGGCCGCCGGAGGCGTGCGGCTCATGAAGAGCTTCATGCCGCCCGAGATTGCCCGATGGATCCTCGGGTGGACCGAAATCGACGTGGATGGGCGCCTGCTCGGCGCCATGATGATCGCGGGCGTCCTCGCCGGGGCGGTGTTCGGCGCCCTGCCCGCCCTGCGCGCGTCGCGCCCAGATCTTGCGGATGCGCTGAAGGACGGCGCGCGGGGGAGCGCCGGCGGGCGGCGCCGGGCGCTCGAAGGCTTCGTCGTGGCGCAGGTGGCGCTTGCGCTCGCGCTGCTCGTGTCGGCCGGCCTCGCGACGCGCGGCGCCGTGACGCTGCTCGTCCAGCACGACGGCTACGACCCACGCGGCGTCATGACGTTCGGCCTCACGCTGCCAGACAGCGCCTACCCGGATGACGGCGCGCGGCTGCGCTTCTTCGAACAGGTGCTCGAGCGGGTGCGGGCGCTGCCCGAGGTGCAGCACGCCGCGTTCAGCAACACGGTGCCGTTCAGCGAAGGCGGCGCGAGACGTCCCGTGGAGGTCGAAGGACGGCCCGTGACGAGAGCCAGCGAGCGGCCGGTGATGGACCTCCGGACGATGACGCCGGAGTACCTCGAGGTGCTGCGCGCCCCGGTGCGGAGGGGGCGAGGGTTCACCGATGCCGACCGCGCCGGCGCGCCCCGCGTGGCGCTCGTCGACGAGCACATGGCGGAGCGGCTCTGGCCCGGCGCCGATCCGCTTGGACAGCGCTTCCGGCCCACGCACGCGCCCGGCGAGCCATGGCTGACCGTCGTCGGCATCGTGAACAACGTCAAGCACAACTGGTTCGTGGGCTATCGCCCGACCTACTACGTCCCCTACGCCCAGACACCCCGCGACCACGGTGTCCTCTCCGTGCGCGTGCGCGGCGACGAAGCGGCCGTTGCGCCGGCAATCCGACAGATGTTTCGTGACCTCGATCCGACGCTGCCGATCGCCAACGTTCACAGCCTCCTCCGATGGCGGTCGCTGCGGACCGTCGGCATCCAGTTCGTCGCCGGGCTGATGGCCGCCTTCGCGGGCATCGGCCTGTTCCTGTCGGCCATCGGGATCTACGGCGTCATGGCGTATTCGGTGAGCCAGCGCACGCGCGAGATCGGCGTGCGCATCGCGCTTGGCGCAACGGCCGGCGACGTCATGGGCATGACCCTGCGCGGCGCGGTGTCGCTGGCCGCCATCGGGATCGCCTTCGGACTCGTCGCGGCAGTGGGGCTCGGGAAGCTCCTCGTCGCGAATCTCTTCGGCGTCGTCCAGCTCGATGCCATCACCTTCGCGGTCTTCGCGGCGGTGCTCGCCATCGTCGCCGTGATCGCCGGAGGCGTGCCGGCGCGGCGGGCCATGCGCATCGATCCCATCGACGCGCTGCGGGCCGAGTGAGGCCAGGCGGGAGGCGGCCGGAGAGCGCTCGCCGGCGTGAGCGGCAGGCGGGAAGCGCTCACCGTCTACGGTCCACCGCCCAGCCGATACCCGAACGTCAGCGCGAAGCTCCGATCCATTCGTACTCGTCCCGGCGCGGGGGAGCGATTGTAATCAAGATCGAGCTGTGCGCTCGTGACGAATCCGGCAGCGAGCCCGAGGCGGACGCCGTTCTGCATCTTCACGAACAGGTTATCGTCGCCGGTGATGCCGAAGTAGCCGTCATTGCGGTGAAACAGCACGACGCGCTCGCCGGCGACGAAGACGTCGAGGGTGGCCGACTCGCGCAGGGCGCTGTAGCGATTGTCGGGAACGGTCGCGAAGCGCTCGGTGACCCACCCGACGCCACCCTCGACGCTGGCGCGGGCGCGCGGTGTGTCGAGCGCCTGGTAGCCGAGCGCGACGCCGAGCGCCGTCCGCAGGTCGAGCTCGCGGAACGCGTCCTCGGTGAAGATCGCGCTCCCGTTCAGGTAGAACCGATCGGTGACGAATCGGTCGTATCGGCCGGAAACGGTCCAGTTGCTGGCGGTTCGACGGCCGGTATCCTCCGCACGGTTCACGATCCCGTCAAAGGTGTACCGGTTCGCGCCGGCTCGGGCGACGAGCCCGCCGTCCAGCCGCAGGCTGCTGACATCGGTGTTTCCACCCGTTGCGAGGAACCCGGCGTTTGCGCCGCCAGTCCACACCACGGGCGGCTCCGGGCGGCTGAGGGCCTCGACCGTGGCGACATCCACGCGGCCGCCGATGAAGGTCGACACCTGGCCCTCGATGGTGCGTACCACAAGCGGCTCCTCCACGGTCAGCGCCATCACGTCGGCCCAGGGGATCTTCAGCTCGCCGTGCGGGGTGTTGAAGACCAGCGTCCCATCCGCGAGCGAGGTCACGGATCCGGTCAGCCGGTCGCCATTGCTCAGGCGAAGCTCGTCGCCTGTCGCGGGGGAGACGATGACCGCGGTCAGGAGCGTGACGATGACGACGGCCCGGGCGGGCGCTTGGTACCGGCGTTCCCTGGATCTCACACGAGCCGGCACGCTAGCGGCACGCCTCGCCCGTCGGATCGAACGCTTCCACGTCGATCGTCGGCTGCTCGGGCAGCGGGTCGCGCCCGGCATTCCTGGCCTGGCCTCCGATGTAGATGTTGGTCTTCCCGATCCGCGTGCTGCCGATCACCCGGCCCGCCTGCAGGTGCGTCGTCGTGCCGGTGATCTCGAGCTCCTTCCCCGCATGCTTTTTGATCCGGTTCATGAGCGCCTTCGGTCCCCGGAGCCTCCAGCGGCGGGCCGGGTTCTCGTCCCGCACGCCGGACACTCGCAGGCTGGTCTCGGTGAGCGTGGATCCTTTGACGCAGCCGGTCACCTCGACCCGCGTTTTGCCGGGGGCGTCCTTCTTCGGGTCGTCGGCGGCGGCGGCGACGACGACCGGCAGGGCGGCGACGGCAATGGCGGCAGCGATGCGCATGACGACATCTTACGCCGAGAGCTCCTCTTCGTTCGGAAAACGATGCTGCTCACGGCCGACGGGTCCCTCGTGCATGGCGCTGGTCTTGTACAGCTCGACGCGCCCGTCTCCGCCTGATCCCGAGCGCGAGGGGGCCGCGCGAGCGGGCGATGCCGTCAGGTGCAGGGGTTTGTCAGGGGGCACGGATGTCAGCGCAGTACAGCCCCAATGTCTTCCCACGCGTACCAGTGCTTCTTCAGTGGACTCGCGCCAACGCTCTCGAAAAACGGCTTGGCCTCCGGTGGGCTGTCATCAGCGATACCGACGCAGACTCGCTGGGCAGCTTGTTCATGGAACCACCCCGCGAGCAGGCGAAGCAGCGCGGTGGCAATTCCCGCCGCCGATAGGCTGGCGCCACAAAGAGGTACTGCACTTCGGCGGCGCAGCCGTGGCGGTTCGTCCGATGACCCGCGATATACCCGATCACCTGATCGCCATTCAACGCCACGTATCCCGTTCTCGGAAGCAGCGCCTGCTGCGGGTGGTGCTGCCCGTTGAAGTACGCCTCCATGCGCGAATCCGCTGGACCGGCCGCCGGGTCCGCCAGTCGGCACTGCGCCATCGCGATGACGTCGGAGCTCGTCGCCGGCCGAAAGCCGACCCCGTGTATTGATGCGATTGGTGCCATGGCTGATCTTCACTCCTGTTGATCTCAGGAGCCCGGCCGACGCTCCCCCCGTGTGCCACGACCAGCGAGTGAGTCCGGATTTCCGGCGGCTTCACCCGATACAGCAACGCGTACGGAACCGGCGAATCAGGCGGCGACGAATTGAGCCACGCATAACGAGACCGGCTGCACTCATGATTGACATTTTACGCCCGCCAAGCCTGGAGGCTCGTCGGCCCAACAACTCTTGGAGTAGGCCGCGTCAAGAAAAGAAACTGCGCAACTCCTGGAGAACGTCGGCGAGCTTCTCGTGACGGAGCGCGCAGATCCGTTTGAGAACCAGCGTCGAGTGCATCGTGAAGATCTTCGCCACCTTGACGTAGGACGCCGTCGGCAGCGCGCCGTCGCTGAAGTCGTCCGGCTCCACGCCCACCGCCTGGTCGGCTGGCTGTTGAGACGTAATCGCAACGAGAACGAGATCCTCGCCCCGTTCGTTGAAGGCGTCGGGTGAAAGGACCAACGCCGGGCATCGTTTCGAGGAACTGAGGTCGGTGAAGGGGAAGGAGACGAGGACGATATCGCCGCGCCTATAGCGTGTCGTAGACGGCATCGGCCGGATCGTTCCAGAACTCGAAGCTCTTCTCCGCGGCTTTGAGCCAGCCGAGCGTCTCGAGAAAATCTCGCAGCTCCTCGTCCGAGAACGCCGTGTAGATCGCTCCCGGGCGAGCGCCCTCGACTTTCTCGAGCGGCTCGAACAGACCGTCCCGGTAGGCGACCTTGATGCTCATGCCCTGATTATACGATGCGAACCGACAACTCCGCCATCAATGGGTCCGGCGAGCGCCCTGCCCATGATGTCCTAGCTGCGCCCATCGTGGTACTCCCACGCGTTGTCCATGAACGTGATGCCGGCGCCGACGGCCGCACGGACGAGCCGCACGGCGTCCTGGACGGAGTCGAATCCGAAAGGCTCTCCCAAAGGGCCATGGCGAGATCTGCCCGATCCTCTGCCGAGAGCTTGAGGAGCTCACCAAGCGGGCTCGCGCTCATGTCCTGATCGTGGCCTCATGGCCGCACCGGCCGTCGGCAGCAAGCCGATAGGTGTTGGGCGGCCGTCTACTTCAATCCCAACACCTTGCCACCGGCCAGGAGACGAATCGCCTCCTTCAAACGCCTGAGTTTCGTTTCTTCTCGTTTGGCGGACTCGATCCAGCCGAGATATCGTCGGCGCTGCAAGGGCGAAAGCGCTTCGAAGTGGCGCGACGCGGCGGGATGCTTCCTCAGCGCCGCATGTATGTGCGGTGGAAGCCTCGAGGGCATTGGAAGTCGTGCCGGTCGCGGACCATAGCCGCGGTCGGTCGGGGCGCGGTTGATCCCAGCCGGCTTCAATCTCCCGCTGGCTTTGAGTGCCTCGTACCGTTTACGGTTCGTGATCGACCATCGGCTGTCCGGTCTCCGCGGCGTGAACTTGCGTGCGTAACGTTGGTCATCCAAGCGCTTGACGAGACTGTCCACCCAGCCAAAGCACAGGGCCTCGTCGAGCGCATCCTTGTAATCGATTGAAGCGACTCCGGTATGTAGTTTATGAAAGACGAGCCATACCTCGGACTCCGACGCATGGTGCTCGTCGAGCCAGTCGCGCCATTGGTCGATGGTTCGTACAAGCAACGTCTTCATAATCGGGCTTGCGCCACTGCACTATGCCAGACCAACCCATTGAGGGGCACTCCCAGTGCGGCGCCGAAGCTGGGTGTGCATCGAACCAACGTGGTGCTGCACGTGCCGAATCTGATCCACGATCCTGTCGGCCAGAGATGCCTTCAGTCCCAGGAGTTCGACGTCTTTGGTGTGGTCAGCAGCCTCTGTGCGTTCAAGAACGGCGCCTGGAGCTTCCCTCTCCGGTCGGCGGCGGCGGCGACGACGACCGGCAGGGCGGCGACGGCAATGGCGGCAGCGATGCGCATGACGACATCTTACGCCGAGAGCTCCTCTTCGCTCGGAAAACCATGCTGCTCACGGCCGACGGGTCCCTCGTGCATGGCGCTGGTCTTGTACAGCTCGAAGCGGCCGTCGTCGGCCAGTGCGCGGACCCGGCGGCGCAGCGCCTCCATGTCCCGCGGCGACATCTGCCTGAAGCCGGACGCCACGGCGACGTTCTGCTTCAGCACGCGCATCGAGTCGATGCCCGTGATGGTCGTGACGACGGGCAGGCTCATCGCATAGCGCAACGCCTCCTCGGCCCGCACCGCCTTCTTCGCGATCATCCGGCCGTCGCCACCCAGGCTCTTCATGCCGAGCGGTGCGATGCCCCGCCGCCGCAGCTCGGGGAGCACCTCCTGCTCGAACGAGCGGAACGAGGCGTCGAAGCAGTTCAGCGGAAGCTGGCACGCGTCGAACGAGTAGCCGTACGAGAGCATCTCGAGGTGGATGGCCGGATCCTTGTGTCCGGTGAAGCCGACGTGCCGCACCTTGCCGTCACGCTTCGCCTGGTCCAGCGCCTGCACGGCCCCGTCGCGGGCGAAGTGTCTGTCAGGGTCGTTGTAGTACACGCATTCATGGATCTGCCAGAGATCGAGGTAATCGGTCTTCAGCCGCCTGAGCGACTGCTCGAGCTGTCGCATCGCCTCACGTGTGCCGCGGCCGTGCGTGCACAGCTTCGTCATCAGGAACACGTCCTGGCGCCGTCCGGCGAGCGCCCTGCCCATGATGTCCTCGCTGCGCCCATCGTGATACTCCCACGCGTTGTCCATGAACGTGATGCCGGCGTCGACGGCCGCACGGACGAGTCGCACGGCCTCCCGGACGGAGTCGATCTTTCCAAGGTGATAGCCGCCGAGACCGAGCACGGACACGAGATCACCGGCGTGGCCGAACGGCCGCCGGGGGATGGATGTGTCAGGCATGTCAGTGCCGCATGCAACTTTCCGACCTGCGCGCCCGTATCGGGATGAAAATCCCACCCGGAGGACCATGTCGAAGCTGTGGCAGGACATCACGCATGCCGGCCGAGTCATCGCTCGCGACGGGACGTTCTCTGCGACGGTCGTGCTCACGCTGGGGCTCTGCATCGGGGCCAACGCCGCCATCTTCACCATCGTCAACGCCGTGCTGCTGCGGCCGCTGCCGTTTGACGGGGCCGACCGGCTCGTGTACGTGGCCAACAGCTATCCGGGCGCGGGTGTCGCGGAGGCCAGCAACGGCGTTCCCGACTATTACGATCGCAAGGCGGGGGTCCAGGCATTCGACGAGGTGGCGCTCTACCGGCAACAGGGGCGTACGGTGGGGACGGCGGCCGGGGCGGACCGGATGGACGCGATCGAATCGACGCCCTCGCTCCTGCGGATGCTCGGGGCACGTCCGCTGCGGGGCCGCCTGTTCAGCGACGAGGACGCGGAGCCGGGGCAGAACCAGAAAGTCATCCTGAGTTACGCGCTCTGGCAGCGAGAGCTCGGCGGGCGGGACGACGTGGTGGGGAGCGATCTGCGGCTGAACGGCGTGCCGCACGTCGTCGTCGGCGTGCTGCCGCGCCACTTCGCGTTCCTCGACGCCGGCCTCCGCCTCTGGCTTCCCCTCGCCTTCCGCCCGGAGGACCGCGCCGACGACCGGCGTCACAGCAATAACTTCCAGATGATCGCGCGGCTCCGGCCTGGCGCGACGGTGGAACAGGCCGAGCGCCAGATCGACGCGATCAACGCAGCCCAGGTCGAACGATCGCCGATCAGGCAAGCGCTCGTCGACGCCGGCTTCACGACGCGCGCGATGCCGTTCCAGCAGCGCCTCGTCCGGGACGTGCGCCGCACGCTGTACCTGCTCTGGGGTGGCGTCGTGTTCGTGCTGCTCATCGGGGCGGTCAACGTGACCAACCTGACGCTCGTCCGCGCGACCTCGCGGGCGCGGGAGTTCGCGACGCGGCAGGCGCTCGGCGCCGGCACGTGGCCGCTCATGCGCCAGCTTTTTGCCGAGAGCCTGATGCTCAGCCTGCTGGCCGGCGGGCTCGGCCTCGTCGTGGGATCCAGTGTCGTCGGCGCGATCGTCGCCAACGTCGAGGATCGCATCCCGCGCGCGTTCGAGATCGGGATCGACGTGGCGACGGTGGCGTTCACCGTCGCCATTACCCTTGTCGTCGGTGCGGGGGTGGCGCTCCTGCCGCTCATCGACATGCGCCGCGCCAACCTGGCCGAGGTGATGCGCCAAGAGGGACGTGCGGGCACGTCCAGCCGGGGGGCTCGCCTCCTCCGGCGTGCGCTCGTCACCGCGCAGGTGGCGTTCGCGTTCATGCTGCTCGTCGGGGCCGGCCTGCTCCTCGCCAGCTTCAGAGCGATCCTCGACGTCAATCCCGGCTTCCAGCCGGGCGGGGTGCTGACCGGCCGAATCAGCCTGCCCGTGACGAGTTACCCGGAAAACGGTCAGGTCGTGGCGACCATTCAACGGATGCGCGAGCGCGTCAGCGCCGTGCCGGGCGTCGTCGCCGCCGGCTTCTCCACATCCGCGCCGCTGACCGAGAGCTACAGCGACAGCGTGATCTTTGCCGAGGGCTACGTGACGGCGCCCGGCGAATCGTTGATCTCGCCGGCGAGAAACGTCGTGTCGCGCGGGTACTTCGAGGCGCTGCGCATTCTGGTGAGACGCGGCCGCGCGATCGACGAGCGCGACACGGCGACCTCGCCGCCCGTGATCGTCATCGACGAACGTCTCGCGAACAAGTTCTGGGCGGGACAGGATCCGATCGGCAAGCGGATGTACCAGCCGAACAGCGCCGAGGAGCTGATCGCGCCCGGCCCCACGACGGAATGGCGGACCGTCGTCGGCGTCGTGGGCGACGTGAAGCAGCGCGGCCTCGTATCCACCGACGAGCGGCTTGGCGCCTACTACCTTCCGCATGCCCAGAATCCCGCGCGGTCGGTGGCGCTCCTCGTGCGCGCGGCCACTGACGTGCAGTCGATCGTGCCGTCCATCCGCCGCGAGCTGGCGGCGGTCGATGCCGAGCTGCCGTTCTACAGCGTGCTGACGATGGAGGAGCGCGTGCGCGAGTCGGTGGCGGGCCGCCGGACCGCCATGCTCCTGGCGGTCGGGTTCGGCATCATCGCGCTCCTGCTGGCAACGGTGGGGATCTACGGCGTGCTGGCCTACCAGGTCACGCAGCGGACGCGGGAGATCGGCATCCGCATGGCGCTCGGCAGCGACGCCGGCAGCGTCTTCACGCTCATCCTCGGCGAAGGCGCGTGGCTGCTCGCCGCAGGGTTCGCCATCGGCCTGTCGGGCGCCGTCGCGATGCGCCAGGTCCTGAGCGGTGAGCTGTACGGCGTCGACGCCATGGAGCCGTCAGTCATCGCCTCCGTTGCAGCGATGCTGGCCGTCGTCGCCCTGGCCGCGTGCGCCGTGCCGGCCCGCCGCGCGGCCCGGATTGATCCGGTCGTCGCGCTCGCCGAGTGAGCGGCGCCACGAAGCGCTTGTCACGATCTGGCCACGAAGTTCACAAGGGCACGATGGGTGTTCGGCTGGTCGGCCTGCGGAGC
>JBOGIW010000224.1:0-10620 GCA_050748045.1 Vicinamibacterales bacterium
GTTCATGGGAAGGCCGCCGAGCGCCCGCATGACTTTCTACGCGCGCTGAAGAACGAGGTACTGCTGAAAGAACAGACGAACGGAAACGAACTTAACTAACCTGTCCACCGAATCGGATCAGGGCCACTCAGAGCGAGGACGGAAGCGCCTGCGTCACGAAACACCTGCGTGACGATGGCAATCGCCGTCTTACCAGGAGGCTGCGTTCGAGCTCGTTCGCCGGGCCCTTACTCCTGGCGCAGCGCTTCGACGGGGTCGGCGAGCGTCGCGCGCCGGGCCGGCACGTAACACGCCAGCGCCGCGACCGCGCAAAGCACGGCGATCACGACGGCGAACGTCAGCGGATCGGTCGATGTGACCCCGAAGAGCAAGCTCTCGAGCGTTCGGCTCACGCCGAGGGCTCCGAGGAAACCGAGGGCGATGCCGGCAGTGGTCGTGGCCAGACCCTGGCCGAGGATCATCCGGCAAACATCGCCAGGGGTCGCACCCAGCGCGACTCTGACGCCTATCTCCCTCCGGCGACGCGTGACGTTGTAGGCCGTCACACCATAGACACCCGCCACGGCGAGCACCAGCGCCGTGCCCGCGAACGCTGTGACGAGCGTCAGGTTGAAGTAACGCGAGCCGAGCGCCGCGGAATAGATCTGCGCGAAGGTCCGGAAACGCGGCGGGACGTCCGGCGCGACCTCTCGCACGACGTCGCGCGCTGCGGCAATCATGGCTCGCGGGTCGGTGTTCGTTCGGATCACGACGGTGGCCGAGAATCTTGGCCGCTGCAGCAGATTGGCGTACACAGTCGGCCGAGGCGGGTACTCAGGGCTGTACTGACGTGTATCTTCCACGATGCCGACGATGGTGAGCGGCCGCAGGTCGCCGTCCATGTTGCCGAACTCGATCGTGCGGCCGATCGGGTCGGCGCCCGGCCACTGAGCCCGCGCAAGTGACTCGTTGATCACGGCGGCATGCGGCGCGCCAGGCGCGTCACGATCGTCGAATACGCGGCCGCGAATCAGAGGGATTTCGAGCGCGCGAAAATACGTCGGCGACACGGCCGCGTAATCGGCGGTGCCGAGCCGCTCCTTCTGCTTCAACAGTGTCCGGAGGTCGTCCATCGTCTTCGGCGCCTCACCAGGCGCGATCATTGCGAAGGTACCATCGGGCAGGCCACCATCCATCGGCACCGCGCTCGCCGCGGCGACGTCCTCGACGCCGGGAATTCCGCGGATGCGATCGAAGACGTCCGCATAGAACGGGGACAACCGGGCCTTGACGGCAGGATCCTGCAAATACGGCATTGCGAGATCCATCGCGACGAGTCCCTCTGTCCGGAATCCCGGGTCCACCGACAGCACGCGATGGAGGCTGCGGCCGAGGAGGGCAGCCCCGATGAGCAATACGATCGTGATCGCCATCTGGGCCGCCACGATGATCCGTCCTACTCGCACACTGGCTCCCCCTGCCACACCGCGCGCATCGACTAGCGAGGTCCAGGGATCGCGGCGAACCGCCCTCGCAGCCGTGACAAGGCCAAGCGCGATCGCCATCACCGCCGAGAGGCCGGCCGCGAAGGTCATCACCGGCCGGCTGATCGAGACCTCGCTCAGACGCGGAAGAGTGGGCGTCGCGAGCGAGAGGAGTGCACTCGTGCCGAGAAACGCGATGACGAGGCCGGCCAGGCCGCTCATGGTCAGAAGAACGAGAGCCTCGGCTACGAACTGCCTGATCAGCCGGCTGGGCCCGGCGCCGAGCGCGTGTCGAACGGCGATCTCCCGCTGCCGCGCGGCGGCCTGAGCGAGCAGGAGATTTGCGACGTTCGCGCAGGCGACGAGCAGGAGAAAGAGGACGGCGGCCAGGAGGATGTGCAGAGTCGATCTGATGTGGCCCGTGAGGGAGGTGTGAAGGGACACAGCCGCCGCGTCGGTGAGTAGGTAACGCCCCTGCTCGGAAGATTGGCGCACGATATCCTTGGCAATGACGCTCAGGTCAGCGGACGCCTGTTCTTCGCTCGCGCCGTCCCGAAGCCGGCCGATCGCGTCGTAGTTGTGTGCCGTCCGGCTCGGGTTGTCCGGGTCGAGTTCGACCAGCACCCAGATGTCGGCGTGCGCGGGGAACTGAAAGGCGCGCGGCATGACGCCCACGATCTGATAGACCCGATTCCGTATGCGCAGCTGAAGAGCTGACAGCGACCGCGAAGATCCGAGCGACCGGACCCAGTAGCCGTGACTGACGACAGCGGTCGGAGCAGCGCCGAAGCGTGCGTCGTCGGGCGCGAAGGAGCGGCCCAGCATGGGCTGGACACTGAGTACTTTAAAAAAATCCCTACTGACCGCGGCGACCGTCTCGCGGGTCGGTTCGCTCCCACCGCCGACCGACGTCACGCCCGCCGCGTACCTGGCCACCGCGCTGAACGTTCTGTTGCGATCGCGAAAGTCGTTGAAGTTCGGGGCGGCGAGCCGTGCGTACGTGCCGCGATTGTTGACTTCCCACAGCGCCATCAACTGGTGCGGCGCTGAGTAGGGCAACGGACGCAACAACACCCCATGGACGACGCTGAATATGGCAGTGGCAGCGCCGATCGCCAGGGCCACCGTGAAGGCTGCGATGAAGGTTAGGCCTGGGCTTCTGAGAAGTACGCGAACGGCATGGCGGACATCGAGCAGCAGACACGTCATGACAGGCGTCTCCGAGACTTTTGACGGAGCGGAGAGCGCAGGTGTTGCTAGCTGATATGGAATGACCGGTTGTCAAGTGCCTGTGGTAGCAGTGGAAAACGGCCAGGCTGAGGCCGCTGCTCAACGCTGACGAATAGCCTCATGGCTGTGGGCGGACGATCTACCCGAAGTTGGAGACGGCGAGACGAAGACCCGCCCGTCGGGTGCAGCCGCCTGGGAGGGCCTCTCGAGTGCCTGGTTCGGCGACAGTCCGTTCACCTGCTCGCGGGGACACGGAAGGGGGGCGGCTGTGTCCCGTCGATGTCCTTGAAACCGTACTCGCGCGCGAGCGTGCCGACCTCGACGAGCTGGCCTGTCTTGTCGATGACGCGTGGGTCGGACGCCAGCGCGACGATCGCACGGCCGAGATACGCAGGCGTCTCCTTCGGCCCGCCGGGCCCGTCGAGGGCATCCACCGCGCCGGCACGGTGGAAGGCCTCCACCACACGCTCGGTCCGCATGAAGCCAGGCGCCACCGCCAGCGCGGCAATGCCGTGCTCGCGCATTTCCTGCGCCATGGCCCATGCCAGGCGGGCGACGGCGTTCTTCGCCAGGTCGTAGAAGAGATTGCGCATGTACGGGAGCGCCTCGAGGTTTGCCGTCGTGCTCGCGATCAATCCGCGGCGCTGGGGCAGCATCAGCGGCACAGCGAGGCGGCTGGCCGCGAGGTGCGCGCGGACGCCGGCCGTGAACATGCCGTCCCACTGATGAAGGGATTGTTCCCAGAACGGCACGAGTGGGAGAGGACGGCACTCGCTGTGCTCGTAGCCGCCCCACACGTTGTTGACGAGAATGTCGAGCCGCCCCTGATCGCTGCGGATGCGGTCGAACAGCGCTTCGACGTCCGCGTCAACGGTGTGGTCGCACCGGACGGCGATGCCGCGGCCGCCGCGGTCGGTCACGTCCCTGGCGGTCTCGTCGATCGTGCCTGGCACGTTGTCGGTGGTCGGTCCGCCGCGGACGCTCCGGCCGGTCACATACACCGTGGCCCCCGCGGCTCCAAGCTCGCAAGCGATGCCGCGCCCCGCACCGCGGCTTGCACCCGTGACCAGCGCGACGACGTGGGTCATCTGTGCCATGGCATGTCGCCCCTGAACGGGTTCGGCGATAAGCGGTAGCGCCCCCCGCGATATTGCCCGCGTACGGTCAAGTCTGCATGGCGGGCGCCATGCACCAACCGTGCGTACACGCCGTGGCGCTGGACGTCGGGCCGCTCACCCGCGTGCCGCGCTTGGATCGCGTTTCGACTTGGCTTTGCTTCGGGCGCGGCGCGTCGGCTGCAGCGTCCTGGGAGGCCGACCTGCAGGAAGCACCTTCGTGTGCGCCAGCCGGACAAGCAGCCGAAGCGCGTGATTGACGGCCGCGGAGTCGGGAAACGCCTCGACGAGATCCGACTCGCGGAAGACCACATTCGTTCCGGCGCGGTAGGCCTGGTAGTGCTTGCGCCGGACTCCCTGTGAGAAATCGTACTCCGGCCGCATCTCGTCAGCTTCGGCTGGTGTGGCTGGTGGGACTCATAGGTTTTCCGCTCTCTCGAGTCGCTGTGCGAAGGCAGTTTCCGAGAGCCCCAGGGTGAACATGCCCATGACGACAGACATTCCCAGTGTGGAACAGGCGGCGTTCCACCGCGATTTCAGCAAGACCATCGCGCCCTCCTTCGGCGTGCCGCAGCAATCAGCTTCCCGGGCCCAGGAGCGACAGTCCGACCAGTGCCGCACCCGTCAGCACGACCGCGAGATGCACCAGGCTCCACACCTGATTGAGCCAGGTTCGCTCCCGCGGAATCTGCTGCCGCACAACGTTGACACCCGCACTGGGCATCAGCATGTCCAACCTGTCCCGATAGGCCGCCGCTCTGTGTCCGTGGCGCCGGGAGCGAGACCCGTGCAGCTGGCTCGCCGCGTACCCGACGATGCCGAGCCACACGACGGCGCCTCCCAGCCACGCATCTCGCCGCGACAACATGTTGTCGAAGGTGGCCAATGCGACGAGCGCCGCGCTCAGGCCCAGGATCACATTGGTGAGAGACGCTCTGAGACCTTCATAGTGCTCCGAGCGCGCCACCTGAACCTTGTACATCTCGAGCACGATTGCCAGGTCGTCTCTCATCGCCCCTTCCGATCTCGGGCTGCATCGATCCGAACCGTAGCCGGCTGGCACATCCGCTCGCGACCGAGCGGCACGGGAATTACGAATGTCCCCAGCACGAAGATTGCGAGACCTGTCACGGTCATCTGGTTGTTCCTGTCGCGGGCTAACGTTACCCGAGGCCAACAACTGACAAGCCGTGCGCCCTGGCCGCCAGCCCGAGAGCCTCGTCGTGTGTCGCCATGGTGAGGGTGACGCCGGTCATCTCTTTCCAGAGAAGAGCGGTCGCAAGATGAATCGCATCGAGTGTGCCGAGCTCGGTGGGCATCGGCTGCGAGGACCGGTCGAGAACGGCCGCGTCGAGGTCGACGACCTCGAGGGATGCGACGAGAGACAGGATCGCGGCGCGACGTGTCGCCAATTCGGCATCGGGGAGCCTCGCACGCAGCCGCAGGCGATCGAGCGTTCGCAGGCTCTCCACCGTGACGAGCGCGCTCGACACGCCGCGCTGAATCTTCGGCCATTCGGCCAACGCATTCGGTTGACCGAGCGCCAGGCGCAGGAGCACCGACGCATCGACGTACGCGATCACCGATGCCCCTGGCGTTCTTCGAGCAGAAGATCGACGATCTCGATGTCCGGCTTCAAAGGTTTCGGCAGGCGCACGCGATTCGGACGTGGAGTGCCAGGAGCCGGCTTTCGGATTCGTAGCGCGACCCGCTCGCGTACAGGAACAATCTGCGCGACCGGCGTCTCACGATCCAGCACTGAGATCGTTTCCCCATTCCGGACGGCGCGGAGGTACTCGCTGAGGCGGGACTTCAGCTCCGCGATCCGCACTTCCTTCATGGCCCTATTATGACCAGAAATAGTCATATACGAAGGGCTCCCTCGACACTCCCGCCAAGCATCAAACCGGTCACTGGTTGAGTTCAAACACAAGATTTATGAACCTTTTTAGGTATATTGTGTCTAGATGACCACTTCATAAGCCTAAAATAGGTATATAAGTGTGTATCGTATAAGTACAATATAATGAACTTTTATAAGTACTTAATATAGTATATGATAGTTAATATACTTATATAGGACTATAAATTGACTATGCAGACCTCAGAGGAATGGGAAGCCGAGCTTGGCCGGCAGATCCGTGCCCTCCGCCTGAGACAGAACCTCGATCAGCGGCACGTGGCTGAACGAGCCGGCATCGCCCTTAATGCCGTCAAGAATCTCGAGAGCGGCAATGGCGCGACGCTGAGCTCCCTCATCCAGACGCTGCGCGTCCTCGGCAGAATCGAGTGGCTCGCGACGCTCGCGCCGGCCGTATCGATCAGCCCCGTGCAGATGCTGAAGGCCAAGGCCCCACGCCAACGGGCATCACGCCCACGCAAGAAACCGAAAGCGTCGTAGACGAACGAGATCCACTGTGTACACACCCGTTCCCATCGTCGAGGTCCGCATCTGGGGCAAGGCGGTTGGCGCAGTCGCGCTCGATCCGAGGCTCGGCTACTACGCCTTCGAATACCAGCCGGCGTTCCTTCGATCCGGCATCGAGCTGGCGCCCCTGACGATGCCCCTCGCTGCGGCCACCGAACCGTTCGTGTTCCCCGATCTTCCTGAGTTTACGTACAGACGGCTCCCTGCCATGCTCGCAGACGCACTGCCAGACGATTTTGGCAACGCGCTCATCGACGCGTGGATGGCGCGCGAGGGCGTCAGCCGGTCCCGGATCACTCCACTCGATCGCCTCGCATATATGGGAAAGCGGGGACTGGGTGCCTTGGAATTCAAACCGGCCCGCGGTCCCAAGCGCCCAAAACCGACCGCGATTCAGGTGTCGTCGCTCGTCGAAGGCGCCCGGCGTGCCGTGGAGGGGACGCTCGACACGGATGCTCACGCTGAAGCTGCGCTCGCGCAGATCATCCAGGTCGGCACGTCGGCCGGAGGCGCGCGAGCCAAAGCCGTGATCGCCTGGAATCCGAGCACCCGCGAGATCAGGGCCGGGCAGTTCGACGTGCAGCCCGGGTTCGAGCACTGGCTGATCAAGTTCGACGGCGTCAGCACGGATGAAAGACTCGGCGTGAGCCGGGACTACGGGCGCATCGAGTACGCGTATTACCTGATGGCCGTCGGCGCGGGCATTACCATGTCGCCTTGCCAGCTGCTCGAAGAGAACGATCGCGCGCACTTCATGACGAAACGATTCGACCGCGACGGCAATTCGAAGCATCACCTGCAGAGTCTCTGCGGCCTGGCACACCTCGACTACCGCCAGAAAGCCACCCACGACGCCAGTCAGCTCTTCTTGACGATCGACCGTCTTGGTCTCGGATACGCGGCGCGGGAGCAGGCCTTCCGGCGCGTCTCGTTCAACGTGATGGCCGCCAATTGCGACGACCATACGAAGAACGTGTCTTTTCTCCTTCGCGAGGGAGGGGCCTGGGAGCTGGCCCCGGCGTATGACGTGACCTACGCCTACAATCCGAAGGGCGAGTGGACCTATCAGCATCTGATGTCGGTGAACGGGAAGTTCGCCGGCATCTCGCGGGATGACCTGATGGTCGTCGCGGACCGCTTCGGCGTAGGCACGGCACGGCAGGTGCTGCAGGAGGTCCGCGAGGCCGTGGCGTCGTGGCCGGACTTCGCCAGGCACGCGAACGTCAGCCTGTCGGAGCTGACCCGCGTTCAGGATCGCCATCAGCTCCTTCGAGATGACCGCTGAGCGGGTGATGCTTCCTTCCTCCTCTTCTTCTTGGGGCCTCTGGTGATCAGCCCTCCGCGTGAAGTGGGCGGGAGTATACTCCCGCGGATGTCACGGATCCTCCGGCTTGCGGTCGCGCTCGCCGCCGCCCTGGCGGTCGCCTGCGGGAGCGGACCCACGTCGGACGAAATTCTGCTCGGCGCCACGCTCCCGCTCACCGGCAAGGAGTCGCGCGCCGGTCTCATGTTCAGGAACGGCTACACCCTCGCCATCGACGAGATCAACGCCGCCGGCGGCGTCATGGTCGGGTCGGCCGGCCGGAAGCTGCCGATCCGCCTCGAGATCCTGGACGACAAGAGCGACTCCACGACGGCGGTGCAGCTGGCGGAGCACCTCGTCACGGTCACCGGCGTTCACGCGCTCCTCAGCACCTACGAGACGAAGCTCGTGCTCGCGCAATCCATCGTCCCCGAGCGCCAGCAGATTCCATACGTAACAGGCGGCGGCGCGGCCAGCGAGATCTTCAAGCGCGACTTCCGCTGGGTGTTCGGGCTGCTCTCGTCGGTCGAAGCCATGGCCGCCACCTTCGCCGACTGGCTGGCGGCGGAGCAGGATGCCGGCCGGCTGCCGAAGCCGGCGAAGATCGCGCTCGCCTGGGAGAACACGGCGCACGGCCAGGATTTCCGCAACGGCCTGCAGCAGCGCGTCGCTTCGTCGCCGGACCGCTTCACGCTCGTGATGAACGAGCCGTTCGAACTGAACGCGAAAGACTTCACGCCGCTGATGCTCACGCTCAAGGCCGCGGGCGCCGACGTCTTCCTGTCCGACACCCACTACCCGGACTTCATCCTGCAGCACAGGACCTACCTGCAGATGGGGCTGCGGCACGCGGTAGTGTCGTACGGCCCGCGCGGGGCGGAATCCACCGCCCGCGAAACGTTCGGCGCCGGCGTCGATCACCTCGTCAGCGGCCAGTGGTGGTCGCCGGAGCTGCCGTACGCCGAGTCGAAGGCCTTCGTCGCGAAGTACCGTGACAAGTACGGCGAGCCGGGGGGCTACTACCCGGGGCTTGCCTACGAGAGCGCGAAGACGCTGGCGGCGGCTATCGAAGCGGCGGGGACGATCGACCGCGCGGCCGTGCGCGACGCGCTCGAGCGCATGGACCGGACAGGCGCCATCATCCCGGGCGGCCGCGTGTACTTCCCGAAGCAGACGGGGTTTCAGATCGACAATCCCTCGGTCCTCGTGCAGAACATGCGGGACGGATCGCTGCGCATCATCTACCCGCCGGATGCGACGACCGGAGACGCGGTGATCCCGATGAAGCTGACGAATTGACCGATCGACAATCGGCGGATGCTCTCGTTGCCGTTCGATGGCCAGATTCCTGAACTGGCAGGCTCGCACATCCGCCCATTCGCCGATCCCCTCAATCCTCGATGTCTCTCGTCCTCCAGGTCCTCGTCTACGGCATCCTCCTCGGCGGCGTCTATGCCGTCATGGCCTACGGCCTGGGCCTCATCTACGGCGTCATGCGCATCGTCAACCTGGCGCACGGCGCGGTGCTGATGCTGGCGGCCTACGCGGCATTCGAGCTGCACGCGCGGTGGAACGTCGATCCGATCGCCTCGGCGCTCGCGATCGTGCCCGCCGCCTACGTCACGGGACGCGTGTTGTATCAGCACGTGGTCTCCCGCGTCGCGTCGGGCCCGCCGATGGCGGCGATGCTCCTGCTCTTCGGCGTGGGCCTGTGCGCCCGGAATCTGGCGTACGTGGTGTGGACGGGCGACGATCAGACGGTCGCGCTGTCGTACGGGCTCAGCACCGTGGACCTTGGCGTGCCGGTCGCCGCTACGCGGCTCGTGGTCTTCGTCATCGCGCTTGCGACGACGGCCGCGCTCTTCGTGGTGTTCCGGTTCACGCACACAGGCAGGGCGGTGCGCGCGGTTGCGCGGGATCCGGTGGCGGCGGAGCTGTCCGGGATCAGCGTGCCGCGCGTGTCGGCGCGCGCCTTCGGCGCGGGCACGGCGCTCGGGGCGCTCGGCGGCGTGCTGCTCTCGACGCTCTACGTGATCAACCCGGAATTCGGCGGCCCCTTCCTCCTCAAGAGCTTCTGCATCATCGTCCTGGGCGGCATGGACAGCATGCCGGGAATTCTCGCCGGCGCGCTGACGCTCGGCGTCGCGGAGACGGCCGCGGGCGTGTACGGCGGCTCCGCCTGGCAGGACCTCGTCAGCTTCGTGCTGCTCGTGCTGATTCTCGTGGCGCGGCCCGGCGGGCTGCCGTCACTGGTGAAGCGGTGAGGGCGCTGCTGCAAGCGCGCCGCACAGGCCCGCTCCTGATCGTCACCGCGATCGTCGTCGCGCTCGCGGCCGCGCCCCTCGTGGCGGGACCCTACTTCACCCGGCTGGCGGTTGTTGGATTGCTCTACGTCGCGAGCGCGACGGCGTGGGACCTGGTGGGCGGATTGACGGGCCAGGTCTCGTTCGGTCACGCCGTGTTCTTCGGCGTCGGCGCGTACGTCACCGCCATCCTGGTCCGGGAAGGCGTGCCGATGCCGCTGACGATGCTTCCGGCGGCGGCGGCAGCCGCGGCCTACGGCGCAGCGTGGGGATGGCCGTGCCTGCGCCTGCGCGGCCCCTTCTTCGCGATCGCGACGATCGGCGTCGGCGAGGCGACGCGTCTCGCGGCAACGTTGTGGGAGCCGGTCACGGGCGGCGCCACGGGCCTCACGCTTCCCATCGGCGGAGGGACACAGCTTCCGACGTATTACCTCGCGCTCGGCCTCGCGGTGCTGGCCATCGCCGTCGCGAAGGTCGTGCGCGACTCGACGCTGGGCCTCGGCCTTGCCTGCATCCGCGAAGACGTAGACGCCGCGGAGAGCATCGGGATCCGGTCCGGCCTGGTGCAGGTACAGGCGCTGATGACGAGCGCCGCCCTCGTCGGCGCCGCCGGCAGCATCTACGCGAGATACCTGTTCTACGTCGAGCCCGGCGACGTCTTCGCCTTCAATCGCAGCATCGGGCTGATCCTGATGACGATCATCGGCGGCGTGAACTCGCTCTGGGGACCGGCGGTCGGCGCGGTGCTGTTCCTCGGACTCGAGCAGGTGCTGTCCGC
>JBOGIW010000225.1:0-3609 GCA_050748045.1 Vicinamibacterales bacterium
GGTGAATCACGCGTGACGATGCACAAGAGCGCCGCGGCGCTCGCCGCAGTCGCCCTGCTGCTGGCCGGCGGCGGCGCGTCGTGCTTGCTGATGCGAAGCCGTGCCGCCGGCAACGCCCGTATGGCAATCTTGCCGGCGAGTGCCACGGCCGGGGCCCCGGCGGGACAGGCACCTGCCACGGCAACCGCCACGGGCCGTATGCCGCTGCCGGACGTCGTCGTACCGCTCGCCCAGGAGGCCGTCGAACGTGCAGGGATCGTGGTGGCGCCGGTCGCGAGCAGCACATCCGCCGCCGAAATCCGCCTGCCGGGAGTCGTCGAGCCGAACGCCTATCGACAGGTGGCGGTGACGCCGCTCGTCGCGGGTCGCGTGACGCGAGTCTCAGCGGAGCTCGGCGACCGGGTTCGCCGCGGACAGACGATGGCGCAGATCTACAGCCCGGAGCTGGCGGAGGCGCAAACGCGGTACGTCTCGGCCAGGGCGATGCTCGACGCACACGATCGTGAATTGCAGCGAACCCGGAAGCTGGCCGAGATCGGAGCGGCCAGCCGCCAGGAGCTCGAGCGGGTTCATGCCGAGCACGCCGCGCAGACCGCGGCTGTCCAGAGCGCACGATCGCAGCTCGAGCTGCTCGGCGTGCCGGCTTCCACGCTTGATGCGGTCGCATCCGGGAAGAGCGTGAGTGCGACGATCAGCGTGCCCGCTCCGATCGACGGCATCGTCACGGAGCGCGGGGCAAACGTCGGGCTCAATGTAGACGCCGCCGCCAAGTTGTTCACGGTGGTCGATCTCTCGACCGTCTGGGTTGTCGCGGATGTCTACGAAAGAGACTTCTCCGAAGTCCGGGTGGGCAGCGAGGCCACCATCACGACGTCTGCATATCCCGAGCTGGCCCTGCGCGGACGGGTCAGCTACATGGATCCGCACGTAAGCGCTGAGACACGCACCGCCAAGCTCCGCGTCGAGGTGCCGAACCCCAGGAGCGAGCTGCGACTCGGGATGTACGCCGCCGTCATGGTCACAGGAGCACGCGGCTCTTCCGTGCCGGTCATTCCGCGGACCGCCGTGCAGAACGTTGGCGACCGCACCGTCGTGTATCTGGCGAATCCGAAGGAGCCCGGGAAGTTCATTGAGCGCGAGGTTCGCCTGGGCCAGGCCACTGCAGAGCAAGTGGAGGTGGTGTCCGGCGTTCAACCCGGCGACGCCGTCGTGATCCAAGGGAGCTTCTTCGTGAGGGCCGAGCGCGAGCGGCTCGGTCTCCGGCGATCCAGCGGCACGGCTGCAGCTGATACCAGCCGGGCACCGGCCGCAACGGGGGCTGGACGCGGCCGCGAGAGCGTTCAGACAGCAAAGATCATGGTCAACGAGCGTGGCTACGAGCCCGCGACGGTCACGCTTCGAGCCGGCACACCAGCACGCCTCACGTTCCTGCGGACCGCCGACAAGACATGCGGCACTGAGGTCGTGTTCCCGTCGTTGAACATCACGCGCGCCCTGCCCTTGAACGAGCCGGTCGTCATCGAGCTCACTCCGGCGAAAACCGGAGCGATCGCGTTCGCCTGCGGGATGAACATGCTGCACGGAACGGTCGTCGTGCAGTAGCCGTCCGCCTGTGAGTGGGAGAGGTGCGCATTTCCAGTTTCCTAGTGGATCTCATGAAAGTGTGAACGGCAGTGTCGCCGCCGCCTGGTAATTCGAAGTCGCGTCTGGCGAGGCCGCGCGCCAGCGGGGGCGATCGATCTGGAACCGCAGTCGATACGCCCCCGCCGCCAGCGGGTTGCCGGAGGGCACGACGAGCGCGCAGGTCTCGTCGCCGTTGGTCAGGACGAGCGTGGATACGGGTACCCAGTTGAAGTAGTCGAACCGACGGATCGCCGGGAGGACCCGGCGGTTCTGCTCGTCGACAAAGACCAGATCGCCTGGCCGAGGCACACCGAGCTCGCTCGGCCATTCGAGGCGGGTGCGTACGAGGTTCGCGACCAGCGCCTCCAGGGGTGAGCGGTCGATCTCGAACACCTCCACGTCGACACGGCCCGGTTCTACCGTGACAACGCGCAGGATCCGGCGCGCGCGGCGCGCACGCGGCGGCAGCGAGGGCGCGACGATGCGGTCCTCGTCGAGCTCGAGATCGGGGATCGGGGCGCTCGTCGCGCCCAGAACGTGCGTGGGCGGATCGAAGGGGGGAAACGTCGGGATTCTGACGCGCCGGGCGAGCGTGACTGTCACGTCGCGGCTGAAGGGAAGCGGTTCGTCGCTCTCGATGAGGATGAGCGACGTCGCGCCGCCTTCAACCCAGCGTGTGAGGGTCAGCGCGCGCGGACTCTCGCGGAGCGGGAGGCTGAGGCCGGTCGTCCACGTCTCGAACAGCCGCTGGCGCCCTTCGGCGCCGGCGCGCGCGTCCATCGCCTGCGGAATCTCAGCCGCCGTCCGCACGATCAGCTCGGCGACGGTCAACGTGGCGGCGCCGGCGTCGCCGGGCCGCAGGATGTCGAAGGCGCGATTCCAGCTGTCGACATGGGCGGGGAAGTCGTCGTAGCGGCTGGTACGGCAATGGAAGCGCCAGGCATCGAGACCGCCAACATGCAGGCGTGTGAATCGGCCGCCTCCCCTCGACACCAGTGCGAGGCGTCCCTCACGGATCGCGCCGAGCGTGCCTTCGATGGTCTCCTGGCCGATGGTGGCGCGGACGCGATCGTCGAACGCGATGACTTCGAGCTGTGCCGGCCCTTCGCCGGCCGGAATCGCGATGGGATCGGCCAGCGACCGGATCGTTGCGCCATCGCGCTCGATCAGGCGGAGCTGGCCCGTCGACGAGAGGAGCGCTTCAACGGAGCGGGCGCCGGAGAACGCCACGGCAATGCCGGCTTCGCCTCCGGCGTGATCGACGACTGTCTCTATCTGCACGTGCCGCCAGTCGTTTTCGCCGAAGACCGCGTACTGCGCGGCCGCCGGGTGCGCATCGGCATCCACGCGCATCACGCCGCCGTCCGAGCGCCAGATCGCCGGCAGGCCGCTGGCCGCGGACCTCGTGAACGCCGACGCATCCTGATCGTCGAACGCCGCGCGATCGACGAAGGGCGCATTCTTCTGGCGAAGGTTGACGCGCAGCTCCTGGTCGGCCTCCCAGCGCGGCGTCGCGCCGTCCGCCGCACCGGGATCGACGGGCGTGTGGATGAGCACCTGCGAGGGATGCAGCCCGTCGCCGGGATTGCTGCACCCCCCGGGGCGGTCGATCATCGCCTCGTAGCGCACGACCAGCGGATCGATGGACGAGGCGCGGCGCTCACCCGCGGTGAAGATTGCCGCGGTCAGGACCGCTGGCCGGCGGCGGGGACGCGGCTGCGCGACGCCGCGGTGGGCCACGACCCAGTCCCCGCCCGTCTGGGAGATGCGCTCGAAGGCCGTCACGCCGCCGACCTTCTCGACGGCGAGGACCCACTCGAGGATCTGGTTCGCTTCTTCCGCTGTCGAGGGCGTGCGGTTGACCGGCGCGAGGATGTTGAACCGTTCGGTGAAGGCGACCGCCAGCGGCTCTTCGCGGTAGAGACGCGTCGCGCCCGGCGCTGGATACCGCGACTCGACGTAGGGCTCGATCTCGTCGCCGACGCG
>JBOGIW010000226.1:0-38636 GCA_050748045.1 Vicinamibacterales bacterium
CCGATGAACGAGTAGATCACGAAGCAGCAGCCGAGCCAGACGCCTGCAGGGCCGAACGGCGCAAAGCCCCCATGCGCCGTCCACCGCCGCAGTCCGACGGCCGGCTCGCCGGTGAGGCCGGCGATCACGAGCATCCCCAACCCCACGAAGAGCGCCACGGCGACGACCTTGATCATGACGAGCCAGTACTCGATCGCCCCGAGCGTCCCGACGGCACGGGAGTTCGCGTAGAGGAGCACGGCCGTGAACGCCAGCACCCAGGCGGCGCCGGGCACGCCCGGGAACCAGTACACCATGTAGATCGACGCCGCGACGAGCTGAGCGCCGGTCGCGATCACCTGTGCCAGGCCATAGCTCACGCGCACCGCATACCCGGCGAAGGGCGACAGGTACATGCCGGCATACAGGCCGAAGGCGCCCGCCGCCGGATGCGCGACGGCCATCTCCGTGAGCGCCCGCCCGAGGAGCAGCGAGATGCCCGCCACGATGACGTACGAGACGATCACGGCAGGCCCCGCCACGTTGACGGCGAGGCCGCTCGCCAGGAAGAGCCCCGTGCCCAGGGCGCCGCCGAGCGCCATCATCGCCTGCTGCGCGGTCGAGAGCTGCCGCGCCAGGACCTGCTCGTTGCGGACGGCGCTGACGCCGTCGGTCACCGTCACGTGACGACCGACCCCGAACGGACGGCGGCCTCATAGTCCTTGGCGCGGACGATGCGCGCCATCTCCGCCATGAGACGCTCGACCTCGTCGACCGTGTTGTAGAAGTGGGGCGAGATGCGGATCCCGACGCCCGGCCGGTAGTCCACGAGGAAGTCGCGGGCCTTGAGCGCGCGCGAGACCTGCAAGGCGTCCGGCGGATCGACGGCGACCGTGCCGGCCAGGCGATCGGGATCGCGCGACGCGATCGAGGGAAAGCCGTACCGGTCGGCGAGCTCGAACAGGCGCGTCGTCATGAGGCGCGACGTCGCGCGGATCCGATCCACGCCCACGGCAGCGACGATCTCGAGGCCCGGCAGCGCGGCATAGTAGGCGGGAATGGCCGGCGTCCCATTCATCATCCCCATCGCATCGCCACGCGACTCGAGCGCCTCGATCTCGAAGGCGAACGGCCGCCGATGGGCGAACCAGCCCGTGAACCGCGGCCGCAGCGCCGCGCGCACGTCCGGCCGCGTGTAGAGGAACGCCGTGCCGGGGCCGCCGCAGAGCCACTTGAGACATCCGCCGGCGAAGAAGTCGACGCCGAGCGCCGTCACGTCCACCGGAATGATCCCCGCCGACTGGTAGCCGTCGACGAGGACGTACGCGCCCGCCTCGTGCGCCCGCGCAACCACCGGGGCGGCGTCCATGATGTACGACGTCTTGAAGAGCACGTGCGAGAACGACACCAGGGCCGTGCGCTCGTCGATGGCCTCGAGGAGCCGGTCGAGCCTGACCGTCAGGTCGGGCTCCGCCGGCACGATGGTCAGCTCGAACCCCTGCGCCGCCTGCGCGCGATACAAGTAGATCGTTGACGGGAAATCAGCAGCCAGGCAGACGATCCGGTTGCGCGCGCCGTGGGGCCGCACGCCCGAGAGGGCCACCATTACCGCGGTGGTCACGTTCTCGTGCATGCTGACCGCGCCGGCCGGCGCGCCAATCACGCGCGCCACCCGGTCGCCGACTTCGCGCCCCATCTCCCACCAGCGCTCTTCCCAGGCGCGAACGCCTCGTGTGGCCCAGGTGCGCGCGTACTCGGCCAGCGACGCCTCGGCCCCGCGCGGCATCGCCCCGAGCGAGTTGCTGATCATGTAGACCGTCCGCTCGAGAATCGGGAACTCCGAGCGCCAGCCTTCGAGGTCGTCACTCACGGCGCATCTCGACGTCTACCATGCAAAAGTACGAGAGCTGATGGTTGCGTGTGCGTATACTTTGCGCGGCATTCTGCCCTGTGAGCCCTGGCCTTGTCCATGTCCATCTCCTTCGACGCCTTTCGCGCGCGCTTTCCGCTCCTGGAGCGGCGCGTATACGTGAACAGTTGCTCCCAGGGCGCCCTCTCGACCGATGTCGAGGGTGCGCTGGCGCGTTTCACGACGTCCTGGCACGAGCAGGGCTCGCCGTGGGACCGCTGGATCGGCGAGGTGGAGCGGCTCCGCGCCGCCGCCGCCTCCCTCGTCGGCGCGGACACGGACGAGATCGCCATCATGCCGAGCGCGTCGGCGGCCATCGCCGCCATTGCCACGGCGCTTCGGTTCGACGCGGGCCGGCGGCGTGTCGTCCTCGGCGACTTCGAGTTTCCGACCCTTGCGCACGTCTGGCTGGCCCAGCAGGTGCGCGGCGCCGAGATCGTCTGGGCCAGGGCGCAGGGCGACGCGCTGCCCGTCGAAGCGTACGCGGCGCACGTCGACGAGCGGACGCTCGTCGTGCCCGCGACGCACGTCTGCTTCAGGAACGGCTACCGGCTCGACATCCCCGCGCTCGCCGCGCTCTGCCGGGAGCGCGGCGTGCTCTCGCTGCTCGATGACTATCAGCAGACCGGCACGGCGCCGCTCGACGTCCACGCGCTCGGCGTCGACGTCATGGTGACCGGTGCGCTCAAGTACCTCCTCGGGCCGGCGGGGGTCGCGTTCCTGTACGTACGGCGCGATCTCATCGGGCGCCTCGAGCCGCTCGTGACCGGCTGGTTCGGGCGATGCGATCCTTTCGCCTTCTCCCCCGATCGCCTCGACTGGGCCGCCGGCGCCCGGCGCTTCGAGACCGGCACGCCGCCGATTCCGAACGTCTTCGCGGCGGCGGCCGGCATCGAGCTTGTGCAGGCGGCGGGACTCGCCCGCGTCAAGCAGCGCATCGCCGCGCTCGTCGGCCGCTTCGACGCCGGCGCGCGCGCCCGCGGGCTCGACGTCATCACGCCGGCGGATCCCGCCCGGCGCGGGCCGCTCGTCGTGCTCCGCGTCGCGGATGCACCAGACCTGGTGACGCGACTCGAGCGCCGCGGCATCATCGCCTCCGCGCGCGGCACGGGCCTGCGGGTCTCGTTTCATGCGTACAACACCGACCAGGATGTCGACGAGGTGCTGAGCGCGCTCGACGCCGAACGGGAGGGCTTGTGAGCGCACGGAGGCCACCTCGTCCCGCTTTTCCGCTACGATCGCACTTTGCAGAGGAGGTCCCGATGGCTGAGCTCGGACATGTCGAAGGCACAGACGGCATCTCCGTCATCCGGGGCGGCGGCACCCTCCGCGGCTGGAACGGCATCCAGTACAGGGCCGGCCTCTCGGCCAAGAACGTGGCCGCGAAGGAGCTCTCGATGAACGTGGCGACGATTCCGCCGGGCGGTGTCGCCGCGGCGCACATCCACGTCGGCTTCGAAGTCATGCTGTACATCCTGCAGGGCCGCGTGCGCCACGAGTACGGGCCGGCGCTCGAGCACGCGGTCGAGAACCAGGCGGGAGACTTCATCTTCGTCGAGCCCGGCGTACCGCACGAAGTCTTCAACCTGAGCGACACCGAGCCCGTCGTGGCGGTCGTGGCGCGATCCGATGCGAGCGAATGGGAGCACATCGTTCCGTTCACCCGTCCGACGCATGGTTCCTGACCTCGCGGAGCGGCACGCCCCGATCACGCGCCTCTTCCCGCCGCCCGAAGGCGCCGGCGCGCCGGCCCGCTACCGTCTCACCGGCGAGCAGGTGGCGTTCTTCGGCGAGCACGGGTATCTCGCGGGCATTCCACTGCTCGATGCGGCGCAGCTCGAGGCGCTGCGCGCTGAGCTGCAGGCGCTCGTCGATCCGGCCCATCCGGGCAACCGCCTCTTCTACGAGTTCCACAGCAACGAGTCGACGGATCCGTCGCTCGTGCTCTTTCACGCGCTGGGCGCCTGGCGGATCGCGCCGGCATTTCACGATCTTTTGTGGCACCCTGGCTTCACCGTTCCGGCGACGCAGCTGCTCGGCGGCGCCGTGCGCTTCTGGCACGATCAGATCTTCTCCAAGCCGGCCCGGCACGGCGGCGTCGTTGCCTGGCACCAGGACTATTCGTACTGGACGCGCACCCAGCCGATGGCGCATCTCACCTGCTGGATCGGCCTGGACGACTCGACGCGTGAGAATGGCTGCGTCCACTACGTGCCCGGCAGCCACCGCTGGGGCCTGCTGCCGAAGCCGGCGCTGGCCGGCGACATGGACGCCATCCGCTCGGTGCTCACGCCCGCGCAGCGAGCCGCCTTCACGCCGGTGGCCGTCGAGCTGAAGGCGGGCGAGGGCAGCTTTCATCATCCCCTGACCCTCCACGGCTCGTCGGCGAACCGCACGGAGCGGCCGCGACGCGCCGTCGTCATCAACGCCTTCCGCGACGGCGTGCGTTCGGTCTCGAACGAGCCGCTGCTCGGCGGCGTGCCGGTGGTCGCGTCGGGCAAGAAGATCGAAGGCCGGTTCTTCCCGCTGCTGTCCGCGCCGGGACCGGAGCGAGCCTGATCATCCGCCCCTTCGCGTGTGACGACGTGATCGGGCCATCGTGTAAAGTACGCAGCCAGCGAGGTGCCCATGCTGATCCAGGCTTTGCTGATCGCGGTGCTGCTGCAGCAGCCGGCGCCGCCCGCATCGGCTGAGGCGTTGTTCGAGGCGGCGCGCAACGGCAACGCCGCGCGCGTCGCCGAGCTTCTCGACGCCGGCGTCGACGTCAATGCCCGCGCCCGCTACGACGTCACGGCGCTCGTGTTCGCCGCCGGGAAGGGACATCTCGACGTCGTGCGGCTGCTCGTCGAACGGGGCGCCGACGTGAACGTGCAGGACACGTTCTACAAGATGAGGGCTCTCGACAATGCCGCCTCGAACGGCCGCCTGGACGTCGTCCAGTACCTGCTCGAGCGCGGCTCGCTCGGGGCGCGTGGGGCGCTCTCGGCAGGCATCCGGCAGAAGCATGCAGGCGTCGTACGAGCTGCCGTGGCGGCGCCGGATCTCGACGGCGAGGCCCTCGCCGTGGCGCTCGCCCAGGCGCAGCACGCCGGCGACCCCGCGATCCTGGAGATCGTCAGCGCCGCGGCCGCCGCGAAGCCCGCGGCGGCGCGAGCCACGGTTGCCGTACCCAGGGCCGTGCTGGAGTCGTACGCCGGAACCTATCGCAACGAAGCCTCCGGCGTGTCGGTGTCCGTCGGCACCACCGACAACGGCCTCACGTTGACCGGTCAGGGCCCTCTGCTGCAGTTCAGGCCAACGGCGGAGCGCGCGTTCTCCGCGATCGACGTTCCGAACCTGGCGCTGTCGTTCAATGGGCGCGCCGGGATGATCGAGTCGATGACCGTTACCCAGGCCGGGCAGCCGACGGTGCTGCAGCGCGTCGTCTCGCCGGCGTCCGCTCCAGCACCGGCAGCCACCACGATCGCACCGGCAGAAACGGCACCGAGAACGAAGGGGCTTCCCTGGCCGGCCTTCAGAGGCGCGAATGCGTCGGGCATCGCCGACGGTCAGGGCGCCGTCGCAGAGTGGGATGTCGCCACCGGCCGCAACGTGCGCTGGAAGACGCCGATTCCCGGCATGGCCGTCTCGAGCCCTATCGTCTGGGGCGAGCGTGTGTTCGTCACCTCCGCCGTCGGAGGCGGAGACAAGACCTTTCGCACCGGCCTCTACGGCGACGTCAAGCCGGTCGACGATCTCTCGACGCACACCTGGACGATCTACGCGCTCGATCGCCGCACGGGCGCCGTCGTGTGGGACCGCGACGTCGTCACCGGCGCACCCAGGGTGAAGCGCCACCCCAAGTCGAGCCAGGCCAGCTCGACGCCGGCCACCGACGGCACGCATGTGGTTGCGGTCTTCGGCTCGATCGGCGTGCTGGCCTGCTACGACGTCAGCGGCCGCAAGCTGTGGCAGCGCGACATCGGCGCGATCGACAGCGGCTGGTTCTTCGACCCGACCTTCCAGTGGGGACACTCCAGCTCGCCGGTCATCTACAAATCGACCGTCATCCTGCAGGGCGACCAGCAGAGCGGCTCCTACCTCGAGGCCTTCGACCTGGCGACGGGCAAGCCCGTGTGGCGCACCGAGCGCGCCGACGAGATCTCCACGTGGGGGACGCCCACCGTCGTCTCAGGACCGCGAGGCGATGAGATCGTCACCAACGGCACGAAGATCCGCGGCTACGATCCCGCGACCGGCAAGCTCCTCTGGACGCTGGGGCCGAACTCCGAGATCACAGTGGGGACGCCCGTCGCAGGGAAGAACATCGTCTACGTGACCGGCGGCTATCCGCCCGTGCGGCCCGTGTACGCGATCAATCCGGGCGCCACGGGCGACATCTCCCTGCAGAAGGGCGAGAGCGCCAGCGCGGCGATCGCGTGGAGCAACGACCGCGAGGGCACGTACATCCCGACGCCGCTGCTCTACCGCGACATTCTCTACACGCTGAACATCAACGGGATCCTCACCGCGTACAAGGCCGTCACCGGCGAACGGCTGTATCGCGCGCGTGTTGGGGGCGGCGGCGCATTCTCCGCCTCGCCCGTGGCCGCGGATGGCAGGCTGTACTTCGCCAACGAAGACGGCGACGTCTTCGTCGCGAAGGCCGGCGCCGAATACGTAGAGCTCGGAAAGTTCCCGCTGAACGAGGTGATCATGGCCACGCCGGCGATTTCCGACGGCCTGATCATCGTTCGAACGCTCGGCCACGTCTACGGCATCGGCAAGGCGTTGCCAGGCTCGCCTACCCGCCCTTGACAAACCTCTCCGACGATGAGAACGTCGTCGTGCAGCATTTGGTCGGCCACATCTACAAGGAGTCATGTGGCCAGTATTCTTGTTCCACCGCCCCTGCGTGACCGGCTGGGGGATGCCGCCTCCGACGGAATGACGACGATGTTCGCCGAGGCTTATCGTCTCTCGAATGAAAGGCTCGATCGACGGATGGCCGAGATCAACGCCAGCTTCGACCATCGACTGGCCGACGAGACCGGGCGGCTTCGACTCGCCGTAGTCGAACAGTTGGCCGCCCTGCGGGCCGACCTGCTCAAATGGTCGTTCCTGTTCTGGCTCGGCCAGTTTGCCGCGGTCACCGCGCTGCTGTCGTTCATGCTGAACGGCCGCTGAGCGGATCGACCGCGCGCACGCCCCCGTCGACCTCGACGGGGTATTGACCACGCGGGTGCACCGCACCCGCGTGGGAGTCTCTCACGAGCGTTCGTCACGACCGCTCGGTCGCGCAGCCTGTGCGCGCGCGATCACGGCTCGCTCGTCCCCGTCGCTTCCTGCCGGAACTTCCGGTACACCGCGCGGGCCTCGTCGAACTGTGCGTAGACGTGATCTTTCTCCTTCTGGGAGCGCCAGCCGGGCCACGCCTCGGCGAGCTGCTGGAGCTTGTCGATCCACCGCAGGCAGTACTCGGCCGCGGCGCGGTTCCGGACGGGTCGGCCCCCGACGCTGACCCAGACCGGGTTGGTGAAGGCCTGCGCGAATGCGGTGTCGAGCGGATATCGCTCGTCGGGCCTCCCTTCTGCCCTGAGGTGGTACCAGCCGCTCTGCGCCACTTTCAGGCGCTTGGTAAAGTCGGCGCGCTTGCGGTCGGGTGAGAGCGCAATCGTCTCCACCGGCTCGCCGTTGAAGACGAGCGTCACCGTGTCGAGCGGCGTGATCGAGCGGACGCGCCCCTCGACCTCCACCTCGCCGCCGCCCGCTGGGAGCGCCACGTCCTCGCCGGCCATCCGGCCGTTCACCGTCAGCTCCACGAGCGGCCCCGTGCTCACGAAGGCGCGCCCCTTGCGAAGCCCCTCGAACCAGGCATCGGCGTCGAGGCCGCGCTCGCCCGTGTAGATGTAGGTGCGTGCCGACCCGACGAGCTTCGACGCGTGCAGGCTGCTGATCGAGTCCTCGCCGCCCACGCCCGTGACCCGCAGCCCGTTGTTCAGCAGCGCATACCAGGGGAAGAACGTGGCCCGGCCCGCGTTCGACCACTCCACCGCGTCGGTCGTGCCGAGCGCGGCATCGACGATGAGCCCCTTCCCGCCGCCGAGATCGCCCGCGAGCGGATCCCGATCGGCGCCCTGGAACGCGTGGACGTAGCCGACCGTCGCCCCCTGGCGCTTCGCCTTGCGGAACATGTCGGTGTTGCTCGGGTACAGGCTTTCGATCGCCGTGCCTTCGTAGCCCGTCGTGAAGGGCGAGATCAGGTGGTCGCGAAGCTGGAACATGAACACGTGGCCGTAGAACGGCGGCCGGTACTCCTGTCCGACGATGAGCAGGCGGTCCTTCGTCGAGACCGGATGCGGCTTGCCTCCGGGAACGAAGTGCTGGTAGTCGAGGATGCGGTTGTCCTTGTTCGCGATCTGCTCGTTCACCATCTCCTGGTCTTCGGCATCGGACATCATCATCAGGTTCTCGAGCGTGTTGTGGAGGTTCCCCGCGTAGTTCAGGTGCACGTGCGTCGAGCCGCTGTACCAGCCCTTCGCCGAGAAGTCGGTCAACCGCTCGAGCCGCACGTCGACCTGCGCGATCTCGCCCGCGTTGATCTCGACCTCCGCGCGCGAGGGGTGGAACTCGAACCCCTTCACCACGTCGAGCCTCGTCTGGCCCGGCGGCAGCTCGAGCCGGAACGTGCCCGGATGGTGGAAGATGCGATCGCCCGCGCCGCTCACGCGTGCGTAGGCGTCGGCCGGCACGTAGCTCTTGCCGTCAGATGCCCTGAGGTGCACCCGCGACGCCGTCGGCTGCCCCGTCCCCGCGTCGATCGTGCGCACGGTGAGCACGCCCATCGGCCGTTTCCACCGGCGCTCCGCGATGGCGACCGTCTTCAGCGCCCCGCCGTACGTCTCGAGCAGGTGGAGCTGCGGCAGCCCGCCCTCGTTCGAGATGAACGCGATCCACTCGCCGTCGGGCGACCAGCGCGGGTGAAAGGCGTCGTGCTGGAAGAACGTCATCTTGTACGGCTGGCCGCCCGTCGTCGGCTGCACGTACAGGTTGTTGAACTGGTCCGCCGTGCCGCTCGTGGAGGAATACACGAAGCGACGGCCGTCGAGCGACACGTGCGGCCGGGTGCGGTACAGCGTCTGCTCCGCGAGCACGGTGTGCGCCCTGTCGATCCCGCCCGGCGCGGCCGGCACACGAAGCACGTGGCCCGATCCGAGCGGCACGTTCCGGTTCGACACGATGAGCAGTGCCTTGCCGTCGGGCAGCCACGCCGGGGTGATGTGCATGTCCATGTTGCCGAAGTACAGCCGATCGCGCTTGAAGTCGGCGTCGCGCGTGACGGCGACCTCCTCCCCGGCGAACTGGCCGTCCGCGATCGGCCGGATGAACACGTTGAAGTGGCCGTTCGGTTTCGTCGCCACGTAGGCCAGCCGCGTGCCGTCCGGAGAGAACACGGGATCCATATAGATCTGTGCGTCGCTCGTGAGCGCGCGGCTCTCCCCCGTTTGCACGTTGAGTATCTCGAGCTGGATCGTCCCGCCGCCATCGTCGGCCGTGTACACCAGCCACCGGCCGTCGGGCGACCAATCGGGCATCGAATGGTACTTGGCGTTGTACGTCACCTCGCGCGCGGCGCCGGTGGCCGGATCCACGGTCCAGATCGATCCGCTCATCGCGACCGCGATGGCCGTGCCGTCGGGCGACCAGGCGGGCGCCCAGGGCGTCGACGCCGGCGTCGGCGCGAAGTAGTAGTTGTGCATGTAGTTCCCACCCTGCCGCGCTGCAGGGTACGAGCGGCCGCCGCCCTGGCCAATCACAGGCCCAGCCGCAAGCACGAACCCGGCAATTACGAGAACGGCACGGCGCATACGTCCCTCCCACCAGCGACCAGCGACCAGCGACCAGACCCGGACCAAAGACCCGAGACACGAGACCAGCGACAGGTGACTGCGGATTGTAACGGTCACGCGTCGCGACGCTGAGGAGAGGTTACAAACTGTTACAAAAGTCCGAACGGTGCCCCCTGACGGGATGTGCTACAAGCTTTTCCCGAGCCTGACAGGGCGCAAGGCCGTGAGCCTTCCCCGTTGTGTTTCGTAGCCTTGCACCATGAGCCTTGTATCCCCGGGAGGCCCCGATTCCATGCGGTATTCCGTCCGGCGTTCCCTTCCCGTTCTGGTCGCCTCCCTCCTGACGATCACTTCCATTGCGGGTGCCGCCGACGTGCTGCAGGTGCCAGCGACGCGCCTGGACGGCGACGCCGCGCCGCCGGTCCTCGATGGCCGCGTGAACGACGAGGCTTGGATCGGCGTGGAGCCCTACACGACGTTTACGCAACAGGATCCGAATGAAGGCGCCCCGGCCAGCGAGCGCACCGAGGTGCGCATCGTCTTCGACAAATCGACCGTCTACGTCGGCATCATCTGTTTCGATTCCGAGCCGGACAAGATCATCGTCAACCAAAGCCGGCGGGACGCCGATATTTCCGAGACCGATTCCGTCATCGTCGTCTTCGATACGTTCAACGACACGCAGAATGCGTTCGTCTTCGGCACGAATCCGCTCGGCATCGAGTACGACGGCCAGGTGGCGGGTGAAGGCCAGGCCAGCGGCATCTCGAGCCGCGGGTCGGGCACCCGGGGATCGCAGCGGGGCGGCATCAACGCGTTCAACGCCAACTGGGACGGCGACTGGCGGGTGCGGTCGAGCGTCACGGAGCGGGGGTGGGAAACCGAGCTCGCCATTCCGCTGAAGACGCTCCGCTATGCGGCCGGCAGCGACCGCATCTGGGGCTTCAACGTGAAGCGCAACATCCGCCGCAAGAACGAGCAGGTGTTCCTCTCGGCGATCCCGCGGGGCTCGGACGTATTCCGTGTCTCCATGGCGGCGAAGCTGACCGGCCTCGACCTGCCGCAGCGGCGCGATCTGAAGTTCACCCCCTACGTCCTCGGCTCGGCGAACAAGGACTACACGGTGCAGACCGACCAGCTCGTGCGCAAAGGCGACGTCGGGCTCGACGTGAAGTGGGGAATCCGTCCCAACCTCACCGCGGACTTCACCGTCAACACCGACTTCGCGCAGGTGGAGGCGGACGAGGAGCAGGTCAACCTCACGCGCTTCGACCTGTTCTTTCCCGAGAAACGTCCGTTCTTTCTCGAGAATGCGTCGATGTTCCAGTTCGGGGCGCCGCAGTCGATCGACCTGTTCTTCTCGCGGCGCATCGGGCTGGCCGGCGGCCTGCCGATCGACATCCTTGGGGGGGCCCGGCTCTCCGGGAAGGCCGGCGGTTACAACGTGGGCGTGCTGAACATGCAGACCGACGAGGCGGTGGACGTGCGCACCGGCTCGACGATCACGCAGGCGAACAACTTCGGCGTGATCCGCCTCCAGCGTGAGATCGGCCGGTCGAACGTGGGCGCGATCTTCGTCAACCGGCAGGGTACCGGCAGTCTCGCCCCGTCGAATGACTACAACCGCGCCTACGGTCTCGACGCGGCGTGGCAGGCCACGCAGAACGGCAAGGTGTTCGCCTTCCTCGCGCGGACGGACTCGCCCGCGGCGCGGGGCGGATCCGACTACTCCGGCCGCCTCTTCTACAACTACACGAACAACGTCGTGCAGGCCTCCGGCGGCTACTCGCAGGTCGGCACGAACTTCAATCCGGAGGCCGGCTTCCTGCCGCGGCGGGGGTACCGGAGCCCGGAGGGGCGGGTGTTCCTGCAGCTTCAGCCGAAGCGATGGAGCTGGATCCGGCGCATCTCGCCGCACGTGAGCCAGAGCGCGCATGTCGGGCTCGACGGCCAGCTCCAGACGTCGAGAGGCCACTACCACTGGTTCGAGATCCAGCCGGCGCAAGGCGGCCGGTTCGGTCATTTCATCGAGCGGATGAACGATCGGCCGCTGGTGCCGTTCACGGTCTTCAACGCGGGCGGCCGCCGCGTCACCATCCCACCCGGCCTCTACACCTGGTGGCAGAGCACCTTCGAGTACATGCACAACCCGAGCGCGAGGCTCACGCCGAACATTCGCCTCAAGCACGGTGCCTTCTACGACGGCGACATGATCGGCGCCGAGCTCGACCTGGCGATGCGGCTCGGACAGCGCTTCATCGGCAGCGTCGGGTGGCATCGGCAGAACATCGAGCTTCCAGGAGGGTCCTTCCATACCGACCTGGTTCCCGTGAAGCTCAGCTACGCGTTCACAACGCTGGCGAGCCTCCAGGCGCTCGTGCAGTACAACAACCAGGCGTCGCTCGTCACGTCGAATATCCGCCTCGCGCTGCTGAACCGCAGCGGCACGGGCCTCTTCGTCGTCTTCAACGATCGGCGGGACACGACGCTCGTCAATCCCTACGAGACTCTGGGCCGCTCTTTCATCGTCAAGTACACGAGACTGTTCGATTTCTGATCGGCGAGAACCTGGAACCCGGAACCTGGAACCCGGAACCTTCGATAGGAGGCCCAGATGAGCACGTCGTCCACCCGGGATGTCGACCTCGCCCTGACCGGCATGAATCGCCGCAACTTCCTGCGGCGGCTCACCGGCAACGTTGCGCTCGCCGCCGCCATGGCGGAGATGGCAGGCGTGCGCGCGCGCGCGTCCATGCTGAGCCTCGAGCAGGCGGCCGGCGCGGCGGGCTCGGAGGCGGACTTCTGGGCCAAGGTGCGTGGCGAGTTCCTCCTCGACCCTCACGTCGCGTACCTGAACAACGGCACGCTCGGACCCACGCCGCGGCCGGTCCTCTACACGCTCATCGAGCGCTACCAGAAGATGGCGACGGACACGGGCGCGGAGAACACGCGCGAAAGCCAGGAGGCCGAGGAGGTTCGCAAGAAGGCGGCGGCCTTCATCGGCGCCGGCGTCGACGAGATCGCGCTCATGCACAACACCACCGAGGGCATGAGCTTCATCGCCAGCGGCCTCGACTTGAAGGCTGGCGACGAGATCCTCATGACGTTCCACGAGCACCCGGGCGGCCGGCAGCCGTGGGTGCTGAAAGCCAGGCGCCACGGCGTCGTGATCAAAGAAGTGACGTTCCCGCTGCCGCTGAAGGACCCGGCGACCGTCCTCAACCTCTTCAACGACGCGATCACGCCGCGGACGAGGGTCATCAGCGTCAGCCACACGACGTATCAGACCGGCACGATGATGCCGGCGAAGCAGATCTGCGCGCTCGCGCGGTCGAAGGGCATCCTGTCGCTCGTCGACGCGGCACACCCGCTGGGCCAGATGCAGATCGACATGAAGGACATCGGCGCCGACTACTACGCGATGAGCCCCCACAAGTGGCTCGATGCGCCGACCGGCACGGGGCTCCTCTACATGCGGCGCGAGTCGCAGGACCGCGTCTGGCCGACCATGGGCACGACCGGGTGGGACGATCCGAAACGGGGGGCCGCCCGCTTCGATCGCCACAGCCAGCGCGCCTGGCCGCTCGTGCTCGCCTTCGGCTCGGCGATGGACTTCCAGATCACGATTGGCAAGGATCGCATCGAAAGGCGTGTCCGCATGCTCCACGCGCGCCTGCGCGAGAAGGTCGCCGCGCTGCCCGGTGTCACGATCTACACGTCGCCGCACGCCGAGCTCTCGTGCGCCCTCCTTGGCTTCTCGCTGCCGAACCTCAAGAACCAGGACATCGTCGACACCCTGCTCGCGCGCCACGGCACCTACGTCCGCACGATCCAGTACGACCTCAATGCCGTCCGCGTGTCCACGCACCACTACAACACCGAGCAGCAGGTCGATCGGCTCATCGAAGGGCTGCACGACATCCTCAAGAACGGCGTGATGCCGCCGAAGCCCACCACCTCGGCATCGCGTGCAGGATACGAGGAGGAGGAATACACGGGGTAGGGTCGCGTCGTTCCACGACGAATTCGCCGGATTCACAGGGGGGAACCCATGAAGCGACTGCTTGGTTTGGTGATGGCGGCGCTCACCCTCTGGTGCGCGCCCGCAATGGCTCAGGACGGATCTCTCCTCGGCACCGTCACCGACGACACGAAGGCGGTGCTGCCCGGCGCGACGGTGACGGCCACGTCGCTGGCGACGGGCCGCACGCTCACCGCCCTCACCAACGAGCGCGGCGAGTACCGCATCCCAGGCGTGCCAGCCGGGCTCTACAGGATCCAGGCGGAGCTCTCGGGCTTCTCGACCGTGGTCGTGCCCGAGCTCGAGCTCCTCGTCGGCCAGAACCGCACGGTGCCGTTCACGCTGACAGTCGCCGCGCTCCAGGAGTCGGTGACCGTCACCGGTGAGGCGCCGCTCGTCGACACGCGGTCGGCCGCGGTGGCCGGCAACGTCGACCGGCGCCAGATGGAGGAGCTCCCACTCCAGGGGCGCAACTGGATGGAACTGTCGATGATGGTGAAAGGCATCACCGCCAACCACGTCGACAACCAGCCTGGCGTGCGAGACCGCCAGTTCCAGCTCAACCTCGACGGCCAGGAGATCACGCAGCAGGTGGCCGGATCCGGATTCGGCCAGCCCAAGTTCAGCCGCGAGGCCATCGCCGAGTTCCAGGTGATCACCAACCTGTTCGACATCACGATGGGCCGGTCGCAGGGCATCCAGGTGCAGGCGATCTCGCGCTCGGGGACCAACGACCTGGCCGGCACGGTCTACGGCTACTTCCGCGACGATCGCTTCAACGCGAAGGACTTCATCGCCGGGCGCGTGCTGCCCTATTCGAACCAGCAGGTCGGCGCAGCCGTGGGCGGACCGCTCGTCCGCGACAAAGTGCATTACTTTCTGTCATACGAGTACGAGCGCGAGCCGAACACGATCCTCACGTCGCCGCCCGCGTTTCCGGGCCAGAGCTTCTCGTTCGACACGAAGCTGACGCAGACGAGCTTCCTCGGCCGCGGCGATTACCAGGTCGGGGGCCACAATCATCTCACCGTGCGCGGCTCGTACTGGGACTGGAAGAACCCGTTTACGCAGGTGAGCGGCACCGAGCACCCGTCGCAGGCCGCCAACCGCTCGCGGAAGGCTGTCAACCTCGCGGGAAGCTGGTCGCGCGTCATCACCCAGAACGTGCTGCAGGAAGTGAAGGTCGGCTACAGCCACTTCGACTGGAAGAATCTGCTGGCCGAGCCCGCGCTGGCGGGCTCCCCGAACCTGGTGTTTCCGGGGGGCGTCAATATCGGGCAGCGCCGCAACTATCCGCAGGAGTTCTTTCAGAACACCTACAGCTTCCGCTACGACCTGTCGCTTCACCGGGGATCGCACGACTGGAAGATCGGCGGCGAGTTCCTGCGGTGGCACGACACCGGCCAGTGGCAGTTGCTCTCGCGCGGCGAATTCATCTTCACCAGCACGCCGCCGGACCTGACGACGCGCATTCCGGCGTCGGCGTGGAACGACCCGACGCGCTGGAACCTGAGCGGGCTCGACAACCGCGTGCTGCGCTACGATCAGAACTTCGGCGACTGGACGATCGACATCCCGCGGCCGACCTACGGCATCTGGATCGGCGACACGTGGGCCCTCGGGAGCCGGCTGACCCTCAACTACGGCGTGCGCTACGACCTGGACTGGGGCGCGATTGCCCCGCCGCACGTCACGACCCAGGTCACCTTCGATCCGCGCGGCGGGATGCAGTACGCCGATATCGCGCTGAATGCCGGCGACCGGCTCTATCGCACCGACATGCGCGACACCAACAACATCGCGCCGCGCGCCGGCTTCACGTGGAACGTCACCGGCAACAGCAACTTCGTGATCCGTGGAGGATCGGGGCTGTACTACAGCATCAACGACTCCAACACGACGTTCAGCCAGCAGTCCTTCAACGGCGAGCGCATCATCGTCAACTCGTTCGCGAATGACGGCCTGCCGGGCTTCATCCGGGATCCGACCCGAGGCCGCACGGCGGACGATTTCCTGAGCGGCCGTTTCCCGCTGCCGGCGCAGGGCCCCCGCGTCATCGCGCACGATTACCAGATGCCGAAGACATGGCAGAGCGTCGTCGGGTTCCAGCGGGAGCTTGGCGAAGCCATGGCCGTCGACGCGGACCTGAGCTACTGGCGGGCCTACAACCAGGGTCGGCAGCGCGACCCGAACCTCTTCTTCGACGCGGTGACGGGTTACAACCGGAATCCGGCCACCGCGGGGCGGCCCGATCCGAAGTTCGGGCAGATTCAGTGGCTCGCGTCGAGCGGCAAGGCCAACTTCGCCGCGCTCGCCACGAGCGTCACGCGGCGCTACCGGAACAACTTCCAGGCCAACGTCGCGTATACCCTGACGCTGTTCATGAACGACAACACCACGAACTTCCAGTTCCAGGGGAACAACCCGTTCCGCCCCGACGATGAATGGGCGCGCTCGACCGAGTTCCAGCGCCACACGCTGCGGTTGAATGGGATCTACCGTCTCCCGTGGGACATCTCGCTCGCGGGCGCGTATCTCTTCGGATCGGGCCAGCACTTCCTGACCAACGTCGCGCTCAATCCCTACGGGCACACGGGAACGACGCGCCTCAATTCGGGGACGGCGCCGATCGTCATCCCCGACACCGTGCCGACCTCGCCGGCCGATCCGGCGCCCATTCCCGTGCGCGATCGGTTCAACGGGCCGTCCACGATCGCCCCGGGGGAGATCGCGCCGCGCAACGCCTTGCGCGGGCTGCCGCTGCACAAGGTGGACCTCCGGTTCACGAAGGACCTGCGGTTGCCGGGCGGCATGAAGCTGACCGGCATCGCGGAGGTGTTCAATCTCTTCAACCATGCGAACTACGGCGCCTACAACGGGCAAATCAACTCGACGACCTTCGGCCAGCCGCGGCAGAACGCGCTGAACGCGTACCTGCCACGCGTGTGGCAGTTCGCGTGCAAGGTGGGGTTCTAGCGTGACGTGCCGGGTTTCTTGCCCGTGTCGGGCCTCGTATCGGGGATGAACCCGTCGCGATTCGGCATCCGGATCTTCGGGAGAGTGTTTGCGTCGAGCACGTCGGCCGCCGACACGATCCCGTTCAACTGCAGCACATACGCGACGACCGCGTACACGTCGTCGGGCGTCAGCATGCCAGGGCGATCGAACGGCATCGACCGGTTGATGTAGTCCCAGACCGTCGTCGCGTACGGCCAATAGCTGCCGACGGTTTTGAGCGGCCTCGCCGTCGCGAGCGATCCGATGCCGCCGGCGAGGACGTCTTCGGGACCCTCGCGGCCCGTCGCCCCATGGCAGCGCGCACACTGGGCGGCGTAGATGGCCTTGCCTTTCTCCGCGGTCCCGCTTCCGGACGGCAGCCCGGCGCCGCTCGGGGGGATCAGCACATCGTGCTTCCTGATCTCCTCGGACGATGCGGGACGCCCGAGGCCATAACTCTGACCGGAGACTCGCAGCGCCAGGGCCACGTGCAGAACACAAAACGCAAGGAATGCGCGTTGGAAGTTCGACATCTGCATGCGGAATCAGAGTGCCGCGTCCACGACCGCCCCGTCGGCCTTCACTCTCCAGCCTTGCGTGGCGTTGCAGTGATAATTCGAGCTCGTGCCGCGTACCGCGACGAGCTCCGCGCGCGAGGGCTGCACGTAGCCGGTGTCATCCGTGCACCGCGCGACGAGCACGGCCTCGCCGCCGTCCCACGCCCACGGAAAGGTGAACCGCGTGTGCGCCTTGGGCAGCACGGGCGCCTGAAGCGTGGCATCCGACCAGGTGAGGCCGCCGTCGGTCGAGACCTCCACGCGCGCAATCGCGCCGCTGCCCGACCACGCGAGCCCGGAGATCTCGTGGAAACCGGCGCCCGCCAGTCGCTGTCCCGCGGACGGCCGCGTGATCACCGACTTCGCTTCCATGAGGAACGTGAACTGCCGCGCACGTCCGTCCGGCAACAGATCGGTGTACTTCGACGTTTCCTCGCGCGTCATGATCGGCTGATCGACGACCTTGATCTGGCGCAGCCACTTCACGCTCGCGTTCCCTTCCCAGCCTGGCAGCAGCAGCCGAATCGGGTAGCCCTGCTCCGGTCTGAGCGCCTCGCCGTTCTGCGCGTACGCCACGAGCGCGTCGTCCCAGGCTTTCTCCATGGGCACGCTGCGCGTCATGCGGCAGGCGTCGGCCCCTTCGGCGACGAACCATCTGCCCTCCGGCCGAATGCCGGCTTCCTTGAAGAGAACCGCCAGCGGCACGCCGGCCCAGTCGCTACAGCTCGTGAGGCCGTGAGCCGCCTGCACGGACGGCTGTGGCACCGGCCGCCAGCCCGTACCGCTGTTCCCGGAGCACTCGAGAAAATAGATGCGCGACACCGACGGCAGCCGCTTGAGCTCGTCCACCCGGAACACGAGCGGCCGCTCGACGAGGCCGTGGATCAAGAGCTCGTGCTGCGCGGGATCGATTCTCGGAACGCCCCCATGATGGCGCTCGAAGTGCAACGAGGAAGGCGTGATGATGCCATGACTGTCCTGCAGCGGCGTGCGGCTCGACGCCTCCTCCATGTAATTCCTCGTGGAGAGCAGGCGGACCGACTTCTCGAACGGCGAACGCTCGCCGTAGCGGCTGATCGGCGCGCCGAGCAGCGATGGGGCGGGCTCTGGATCCGGCGTCCTGCCCCGGCACGCCGCCACCACGGCGCTGCCGGCTGCCGCGGCGGCGCGCAGGAACCATCGGCGGGAGCTCTGCATCGTGGGAAAAGTCTACCGCAGCCGCCGCCGAACCGTGAACGTCCCCCGCTTCCGACCGTCGCCTGGATTCCAGGGCCACCTGGCCGTTCGGGTGATCCACGTTCGGCCCCGACGCGCTACAAGTAAAGGCATGACTCTTTCACCGCTTTCCCTTTCAAGTCTCGCGGCTGAGCTCCGGGGCCTGGTCGAACGCGCGTCGATGTTCGTCGTGTCCGTGGATGGACGCCATCGCCGGCCCGGCAGCGGCCTCATCATCGGCGCCGATCTCGTGGTCACGGCGGACCATGTGCTCGAGCGCGACGATGACCTGTGGGTACGGACCGGTGAGCGGCGGCTCGCCGCCTCCATCGCCGGCCGCGATCCCGCTGCCGACGTGGCCGTGCTCCGTGTGCCCGGCCTCGGCGGCGCCGAGCCTCCTCGCGGCGGCGCTCCCCACGCCGGAGAGCTCGTGGTCTCCCTGTCACGCACCGGCAGCGGTGGCGTCTCCGTGGGCGTCGGCGTGATCAACGCTGTGGGTGGCCCGCTTCGGACAGGGCGCGGCGTCATCCTGAAGGAGGTGATCCGCACCGACGCGGCGGCACGGCCCGGCACATCCGGCGGCGCCATCGTCGACACGGCCGGAGGCGTCATAGCTATGACGACCTCGGCGCTGCTCCGGGGGTTGCCCGTCGGTGTTCCGATCGCCCAGCTCTCGGAGATCGTTGCGGCGCTCGCGTCGGGCACGCCGCCGAAGCGCGCCTATCTCGGCGTCAGTGTTCAGCCGGTCAGATTGCCGAAGGCTGGACCGGACGGCACGGAGGGCGGGCTGCTGGTGTTCGGCATTGCCTCCGAGGGCGCGGCCGATCGCGCGGGATTGCTGGTGGGTGACGTGATCGTGGGCTTCACTCCCTCGACGACGCCAGGAGCGGTTGCGCGCCTGGCGCACGTGGACGACCTCCAGGATCGTCTGGCGGCACTCGAACCCGGCGCCCGCGGCACGCTCTTGCTCATCCGCGGGGGGGCGCCCCACCGAGTGGAGGTCACTCTGGGAGCACGACCATCCGCGTAACCGACCCCCTCGCCGTGGCCATCGTGGCGACGAGCGCCGCCGTCCGGGCGGAACTGCGCGCCGTGCTCGAGGCGGCCGGCGTGCGGGTCACCGGCGACGGCGACACGCCCGAGGAGGCGCAGCTCGCCTCGCCCGCGCCGGATGCGCTGGTCGTGCACGAGCCCCTCACCGCGCGCGAGCGTGACGTGCTCGAGTGGCTCGCCCTCGGTCTCTCGAACCGCGCCATCGCCGAGCGTCTTGGCATCAGCGAGCACACGGTGAAGTTCCACGTGACCTCCATTTACGGGAAGCTCGGCGTGTCGTCGCGGGCGGAGGCGGTCCGCCGCGCGGCGCGCCGCGGCCTGATCACACTATGACTTCCTCTGTCGCCGACGACCATCTGCTCGACGCCTACTCGCGCGCGGTGACCGGCGCCGTCGATCTCGTGGCGCCGGCCGTCGTGAAAATCGAATCGCGTGGAGGTGGCTCCGGCTTCGTGTTCACACCAGACGGGCTCATCCTCACGAACGCCCACGTCGTCGCCGGTGCGCGGCAGGTCTCGGCGGTGCTGCCCGACGGGCGCACGTGCGATGCCTCGATCATCGGCGCGGACGACGACACCGATCTGGCCGTGCTGAAGATCTCCGCGCCCGACCTCCACCCGATCGCGCTCGGCGACTCGCATCGCCTTCGTGCAGGACAGATCGTGGTCGCCATCGGCAACCCGTTCGGCTTCCAGCACACCGTCACGGCCGGCGTCGTGAGCGCCACGGGGCGCTCACTCCGGGCGCGTACCGGCCGGCTCATGTCGGGTCTCGTCCAGACCGACGCGGCCCTCAACCCGGGCAACTCCGGCGGACCGCTCGTCAACACCCGCGGCGAGGTGGTGGGCATCAACACCGCCGTCATCGTCCCTGCGCAGGGAATCAGCTTCGCCGTCGGCGCCGAGACGGCGCGCGTCGTCGTGCCGCAACTCCTGCGTGACGGGCGCGTGCGGCGCAGCTGTCTCGGCATCGGCGGGCAAGACGTCCCGCTGCCGCGCCTGCTCGTGCGCCGCCTTCGGCTGCCATCCGGCACGGGCGTCCTGGTCACCGACGTCGTGCGGGAAAGTCCCGCGGCGCGCGCGGGCGTCTCCGGCGGCGACCTCATTGTTGCGTTCGATGATGTGCCCGTCGAGCGCACCGACGACCTGCACCGGTTGCTGGTAGGGGGTGGGGCGGAAAGGGTCGTGCGGCTCCAGATCCTCCGCGGTACCGAGCTGATCACGATCCAGGTCCGACCCGTCGATCGCGAGCCCTAGGACCCTGTTCGACCAGGGTGGTCAGCCATTCCGACCAGGGTCCTCAGCAGCCCACGAGGCTAATCGACCAGTTGCGGCCACTCGATCCGCAGCTCCCACGCTCGCCGAAACGCGGTATCGACGTCGACGAGGACCTCTTCGAGGATCAAGCGGTTGCGTACCCAGAGCCGCAGCGTCACGCCGCTGAACTGGTTCCAGACGAGCTCGCAGTGCTCCGACGCCGTACGCCATACCGTCTTGACCTGCGCATGGCCTGGCATGGCGCGCATGATAGCGCGCGTGTCGTGCGCCTTCAATCATTCTTCGTGCTCGGCGCCGCGAGACCTCCGCTCGCCGGCCTTCCGGCTTATGTGTCCTCCGCCTTCCCATCTGAACTGCTCCCTCGCCTCGGCGTCGAGCGTCGGATCGACGTCCGTATGGGGCAAGTCACCGCCGAACCCCGTCGTGCCGGCCACGGCGGGGGTGGTCGTCGGCTCGCTCGTGTGGTCGTGCTCGCCCGGGATCGGCTCGCGATCCTCGCCGCGATGCGGCGCATCGGTTGGGTACGGCTCGCCGCCCGGCAGCTCGAGTCCCCCCGACGCCGCGAGCGTATCGGTAGCTGCGGGCCCCTGGAGCGGCAGCTCCGCCGCACGGCGCATCGCTTCGTGATCCATGCGTTCGGCCATGGCGTTACCGTGTTCAACGTGCGTGCCGAGGGAGGCCTCCTCCGGCAACCGTCGAGGCTCCAAGGCGGCTCATCCATTCGATTCCGCCGTGATCTTCTCGACGCTCTGGCACGGAACATGATCAACACTGTGCTGTATGCGTGTCTGGCCGGGTCAACCGTACCCCCTGGGGGCGACCTGGACCGGGCTCGGCGTCAATTTCGCGATCTTCTCGGCTCACTCCACGCGCGTCGAACTGTGTCTCTTCGACGCCCCGGATGCGACTGCGCCGTCGGCCTGTGTCCCGCTTCCCGAGCACACGGATATGGTGTGGCACGGCTGCCTGCCCGACGTCCGCCCCGGCCAACTCTATGGCTACCGGGTGCACGGACCCTACGATCCGGCAGCCGGCCATCGCTTCAACCCCCAGAAGGTCGTCGTGGATCCGTACGCGAAGTCGATCGGCCGCGTCGTGCACTGGGACGACGCGATGTTCGGCTATCGCGTCGGAGACGCGGCCGCCGACCTGTCGTTCGACACGCGTGACAACGCGCCGTTCGCTCCGCTGGCGGCGGTCATCGATCCGGCGTTCACCTGGGGCGAAGACCAGGCGCCTCGCACCCCGTGGCACAAGACCGTCATCTACGAGATGCACGTCAAAGGGTTTACGAAGCTGCATCCTGGTATTCCCGAACCGCTCCGTGGCACGTACGAGGGGCTCACCACGGAGCCGGCGCTCGAGCACCTCACCAGGCTGGGCGTCACGGCCGTGGAGCTGATGCCTGTTCATCACCATTCCTTCGACCGACATCTCCAGGAGAAGGGTCTCAGCAACTACTGGGGGTACAACACGCTGTCGTTCTTTGCGCCGAACATCCGGTACTCGGCGTCGGGGCTGCCGGCCGAGTCGGTGCGCGAGTTCAAGCGCATGGTGAAGGCACTCCATAGCGCCGGGCTCGAAGTGATCCTGGACGTCGTCTACAACCACACGGCGGAAGGCAATCACCTCGGGCCGACCCTGTCGCTACGAGGCATCGACAACGTGGCGTACTACCGCCTCGTTCCGCATGACGCCCGTTACTACCTCGATTTCACCGGGACCGGCAACACGCTGAACATGCAGAGCCCGCAGGTGCTGCAGCTCATCATGGACAGTCTGCGCTACTGGGTCCTCGAGATGCACGTCGACGGCTTCCGCTTCGACCTGGCGGCGACGCTCGCCCGGGAGCTCTTCGAGGTGGACCGTCTCGGCGCGTTCTTCGACATCATTCACCAGGATCCGGTGCTGTCACAGGTGAAGCTCATCGCGGAGCCGTGGGATCTCGGGGCGGGCGGCTACCAGGTCGGCAACTTCCCCGTGCTCTGGACCGAGTGGAACGGCAAGTACCGCGATGCGATGCGGGCGTTCTGGAGGGGCGACGACCGCGGGGTCGCGGAGGTGGCCACGCGCATTGCCGGCAGCAACGACCTCTACGAGCACAGCGGGCGCCGGCCGTACGCCAGCATCAACTTCATCACGTCGCACGACGGGTTCACGCTGAAGGATCTCGTCACCTATGAGCAGAAGCGGAACGAGGCGAACGGCGAGGACAACCGCGACGGGGAGAACCACAACCTGAGCTGGAACTGCGGCATCGAGGGACCCACTGACGATCCCGCGATCACCAGGCTGCGGGAGCAGCAGATGCGCAACCTGATGGCATCGTTGCTGCTCTCCGTCGGCGTGCCGATGATCAGCGGCGGCGACGAGATGTGCCGCACGCAGCGGGGCAACAACAATGCCTATGCGCAGGACAACGAGCTGAGCTGGACGCCGTGGACTCTCTCGCCCGCGCAGGAGAGCTTCCTCGAGTTCACGCGGCGGCTGGTCAACTTCCGGCTGCGGCAACCCGTGCTGACGCGGCGCAAGTATTTCCAGGGGCGCGCCATCCGCGGCGCGGAGGTGAAGGACATCTACTGGCTCGACCCAAGCGGGCGCGAAATGACGGACGAGGCGTGGAATGCGTCGTGTCTCCGCTCGCTGGGCGTGCTGATGGTCGGCAACGCGCTCGACGAGGTCGACGAGCGCGGCCGGCACGTCGTGGGCGATACGCTGCTCATCCTGCTGAGTGCGCACTTCGAGGAGGTGCCGTTCGCCCTGCCGCTCGTCGGCGACGGGAAGTCGTGGGTTCGCGTGCTCGACACGACCCACGCGCACACCGAGGAGCAGTGGTTCGCCGGCGGAACGAAGTACCCTCTCCAGGGGCGCACGCTCGTCCTCTTCAGGCTGGACGGCGCGCGCCAGCAGCGCCGATCGACGGATCCGGCCCAGTGAACTGATGGATCACACGCGCACCGCACCCGCACCCGGCCACGCCGCCACGCGCATGCCGCCCGGCGCCCGCCGCCGTGTGGTCGTCGATCGCGTGGCGCCGGAGATCGACGGCGGCCGCTTCCCGATCAAGCGGACGCTCGGCGAGACCGTGCGTGTGACCGCCGACATGATCGCTGACGGTCACGACCGGCTGGCCGGCGTGGTGCGCTATCGCGTCGAAGGCGCGACGGCGTGGGAGGAGACCCGCCTCGCGCCGCTCGGCAACGACGCCTGGGAGGCGACGTTCACCGTCGATCGGCTCGGACGCTGGGAGTACACGGTCGAGGGATGGATCGATCGCTTCGCGAGCTGGCTCGCGGCGCTCGTCGCCAAGGCCGAGGCGGGACAGGACGTCTCGAGCGAGCTCGTCGAGGGCGCGGACCTGCTGCAGCATGCCGCCGGACGCCTTCATCCGGCAGGCGCCGGCGGCCAGGACACCGGGAGCAAGGACGACCGCGTGCACCTGCTCCAGGTGGCCGGCACGCTGCGTGGCAGCCTGCCGCAGGCCGCCCGGGTCTCGGCCGCCCGCGATGCCGCGCTCGCGGCGATCATGGACAGGCGGCAGGACCGATCGCTCTCCACGACCTACGACCGCACGCTCCCGGTCGTCGTCGATCCCGTGCTGGCACGGTTTGGATCGTGGTACGAGATGTTTCCCCGCTCGTGCACCCCCGACCCGTCGCGCAGCGGCACGTTCCGCGAAGCCGAGGCACGGCTGCCCGAGATCGAGGCGATGGGGTTCGATGTGGTCTATCTGCCGCCCGTGCACCCGATCGGCCGGACGCACCGGAAGGGCCGCAACAACTCGCTGGCGCCGGCGCCGAACGATCCCGGCAGCCCATGGGCCATCGGCGCGGCGGAAGGTGGACACACCGCGATCGAGCCTGGTCTCGGCACGATCGCCGACTTCGACCGTTTCGTGCGGCTCGCCAACCGTCTGGGCCTGGAAGTCGCGCTCGACATCGCGTTCCAGGCGTCGCCCGATCACCCCTGGGTGCGCGAGCACCCTGAGTGGTTCAAGCATCGTCCCGATGGCACGATCAAGTACGCGGAGAACCCGCCGAAGAAGTACCAGGACATCTACCCCATCGACCTGGAGAGCGCGGAGTGGGAGTCGCTCTGGATCGCCCTGCGCGACGTGTTCCTGTTCTGGCTCGATCACGGCGTCAGGACCTTCCGCGTCGACAACCCGCACACGAAGTCCTTCCGGTTCTGGGAGTGGTGCATCGCGGAGCTTCAGCGGCAGCACCCCGACGTCGTCCTGCTCTCGGAGGCCTTCACGCGCCCCAAGGTGATGCGCTATCTCGCGAAGGCGGGCTTCAACCAGTCCTACACGTACTTCACGTGGCGCAATCAGGCGCCCGAGCTGCGCGCGTACCTCACGGAGCTCACCCGCACCGAGCTCCAGGAGTACATGCGCCCGAACTTCTTCGTCAACACGCCCGACATCCTCAACGCGTACCTCGTGAGCGGCGGCCGTCCCGCCTTCGAGGTGCGCCTCGTTCTCGCGGCCACGCTGTCGGCGAGCTACGGCATCTACAGCGGATACGAGCTCTGCGAGAACGTGCCGGTCAGGCCCGGGTCGGAGGAATATCTCGACTCCGAGAAGTACCAGATCAAGCCGCGGGACTACGACGCCCCCGGCAACCTCAAGGAGCTCATCGCGCGGGTGAACGAGATCCGGCGCGAGCACGCGGCTCTCCAGCAGAACGCGACGCTCAGCTTTTACGGCACCGACACGCCGCATCTCCTCTGCTACGGCAAGACCGCCCCCGGCGATCGCGTGTACGTCGTCGCCACGACCGATCCCCGCCGGGAGCAGGCAGGCTGGGTCCAGTTCCCGATCTGGGAGATGGGCATCGATCCGCGCGACCCGTACGTGGTCGAGGATCTGCTCGACGGCGCACGCTACACGTGGAGCGGCGAGTGGAACTTCGTGCGGCTCGGGCCCGGACACCGGATGGCCCACATCTTCGCCGTGAGATCCGCATGAACGACCCGCAGTGGTACAAAGACGCGATCATCTACGAAGCGCACGTCCGCTCCTTCTTCGACAGCACCAACGACGGGACCGGCGATTTTCCCGGGCTGACGCTGAAGCTGCCGTACCTGCGCGACCTCGGGATCAACTGCGTCTGGCTGCTCCCCTTCTACCCCTCCCCGCTGCGCGACGACGGCTACGACATCGCCGATTACCGGTCGGTGAACCCGATGTACGGGACCATCGACGACTTCAGGCGATTCGTGGACGAGGCGCACCGGCTGAGCATCCGCGTGCTCACCGAGCTCGTGGTGAACCACACGTCCGACCAGCACCCCTGGTTCCAGCGGGCCCGCCATGCCCCGCCAGGGTCGCGCGAGCGCAACTTCTACGTGTGGAGCGACACTGACACGAAGTACGCCGGCACGCGCATCATCTTCGTCGACACGGAGAAGTCGAACTGGACCTACGATCCAGCAGCGGGCCAGTCCTACTTCCACCGCTTCTTCGCGCACCAGCCCGACCTGAACTGGGACAACCCCGACGTGTTCCAGGAGGTCGTGAGCGTGATGCGGCACTGGCTCGACATGGGCGTCGACGCCCTGCGGCTCGACGCCGTCCCCTACCTGATCGAGCGCGAGGGGACCATCAACGAGAACCTTCCCGAGACGCACGAGGTCCTGAGGCGGATCCGCCGCGAGCTGGACGCCGGGCACCCCGGCCGGATCCTGCTGGCCGAGGCGAACCAGTGGCCCTCCGACGTGCGCCCGTACTTCGGCGACGGCGACGAGTGTCACATGGCGTTTCACTTTCCGCTGATGCCGCGCATCTTCATGGGTCTGCGGCTCGAGGAACGCCATCCGATCGTCGAGATCATGAACCAGACGCCCGAGATCCCCGAGCCGTGCCAGTGGGCCATCTTCCTGCGGAACCACGACGAGCTGACGCTGGAGATGGTCACCGACGAAGAGCGCGACTACATGTACGCGCAGTACGCCACCGACCCGCAGATGCGCCTGAACCTCGGCATCCGGCGCCGCCTCGCCCCGCTGATGGAGTTCAGCCGCCGCCGGATCGAGCTGATGAACAGCCTGCTCTTCTCCATGCCGGGCACGCCGGTCCTGTACTACGGCGATGAAATCGGCATGAGCGACAACGTCTACCTCGGCGATCGGAACGGCGTCCGCACGCCGATGCAGTGGAGCAGCGACCGGAACGGCGGATTCTCCCGCGCCGATCCGGCCCGTCTCTTCCTGCCCGCCAACATGGATTCGGTGGGCGGTTTCGAGGCGGTGAACGTCGAGGCCCAGGAACGATCCCCGTTTTCGCTCCTCAACTGGATGAAGCGCATGATCGCGCTTCGCAATCAGCACCGGCTGTTCGGCCGCGGGACGATCGAGTTCCTCTCGACGGCCAATCGCAAGGTGCTGACCTACGTCCGGCGCTACGAGACCGACATCGTCCTCTGCGTCGCGAACCTCGCCAGAACCGTCCAGCCGGTTGAAATCAACCTGTCGCAGTTCTCCGGCCTGACGCCGGTCGAGATGCTCGGCCAGACCGAGTTCCCGCGCATCGGCGAGCTCCCCTATTTCCTCACGCTCGCGCCGTACGGCTTCTACTGGTTCCAGCTCCAGGAGACGCACACCCCCATCACCGCGCGCACGGCGCCGCTGGCCGAGGAGCCTGCCACCGTGCCCATGCTCTTCGCCGGCGTCGTGTGGGATTCCATCCTCGATGGCAGCATGCGGCTCATCGTCGAGCGCCAGACGCTCGTGCCGTTCCTGCAGCGACAGCGCTGGTTCGGCGGCAAGGCGCGGCCCGTCACCGCCGCGCGCTTCGTGGACTGGACGACGCTGCGCAAGGGGACCAACCCCAGCTTCTTCGCGATTGTCGAGATCGACTACCGCGACGGCTCACACGAGCGTTACGCACTGCCGCTCGCCATGGCGAGCGGCAGCGAGGCCGAACGCATCGACCGCGAATCGCACAGTGCCGTCCTGGCCAGGATCACCGGTGCCCGCAAAGGCGTCATGTACGACGGCCTCTTCGACGATGGGATGTGCACGATGCTGCTCTCGAGCATCCACCAGCGCGGGTTCGTTCCGACGCGGTATGGCCGCATCGTCTCGACGAACGTCGGCCTCGATCCGGAGCACGTGGCGCCGGAGGCGTTCACGCCGATCGCGCGCAGCGCCCCCGACCAGAGCAATACGTCGGTGCTCTTCGATGGCCGCCTGATCATGAAGCTGTTCCGGCGGATCGAGCCCGGACCGAACCCTGACGTCGAGGTCGGCCGCTACCTCATGGACCGCCGCTTCACGCGCGTGCCGCCGCTCGTCGGAACCATCGACTACAGCCGCGACGGCGATGAACCGGCGTCGCTCGCCATGCTGCAAAAGCTCGTGCGCAACGAAGGCAACGGATGGCAGGTCACGATGGACGAGCTCGGGCGGTACTTCGAGCGTTGCGCCGGGCTGTCCGTGCCGACACTCACGCTCGACGACGCGCAAGGATGGCTCGAATCGTCGGGCGACCCGCCGCATGAGGTCCGGGACGCCGTCGGGACGTACCTGGCCACGGCGGAAGTGCTCGGCCGCCGGACCGGCGAGCTGCACGTCGAGCTCGGCTCCGCCCCGCCGGAGGACGAGGCGTTTGCTCCCGAGCCGTTCACGCCGGACGACCTGCTGGAGGCGGCGGCCGCGATGCAGCAACATGCGCTGCAACAGCTCGACCTGCTCCAGCAGTCGCTCGATCGCCTCGACGTCCGCAAGCGCGTCCTGGCGCAGCACGTACTCGATCATCAAGAAGACCTGCTCCGGCAGTTCGAGGAGCTTCGCGAGGTGCGCGACCTCCCTGTCCGCATCCGATGCCACGGGGACTATCACCTCGGACAGGTGCTCGTCAGCGAAGGCGACGTGGTGATCCTCGACTTCGAGGGGGAGCCGGCGCGTCCACTGGCCGAGCGCCGCCGCAAGAGCTCACCGCTCCGCGACGTCGCGGGCATGGGGCGTTCGTTCAGCTACGCCGCCCTGACCGCGCTCGGCGCCGCCACGCAGACCCGGTCGGAGGACTACGAGCGCTTCGCCCCCTGGGCGGAGGTCTGGGAGATGTGGGTCAGCGCTGCCTTCCTCCGGGCCTACCTGGCTGCCGTCGACGGCGCGGCCTTCATGCCGTCACGCCGGGAGGATCTGGATCTGCTCCTGCACACGTTCATGCTCGACAAGACCCTCTACGAGCTGGCCTACGAGCTGAACAACCGGCCCGACTGGGTGCATATTCCGCTGACGGGACTGCTGAGACTCCGTTCACCCCTGCATGCGTGACGGACCATTCCGCATCGGCGCCTGGCGCGAAGGTCTCTCCACGTCGCTCAGGGCCGGCGGCACGCACTTCCGCGTCTGGGCGCCGCGGCACACGTCGGTTGAGCTCGCGCTCGACACAACCAGGACGCGCGAGCTGCGTCCGCTGGTCCGCGACGACCGCGGCTACTGGTCGGCGGTCTTCGACGACATCGGACCAGGCGCGGCGTATCGATACCGGCTCGGGGGTGATGACGCGCGGGTGTTTCCCGATCCGGCGTCGCGGTACCAGCCTGAAGGCGTGCACGGCCCGTCGGAGGTTGTCGACCTCAGCGCGTTCCCCTGGACCGACGAGGGCTGGCGCCCGCCGCGCCGGGAAGACCTCGTCGTCTACGAGCTCCACGGGGGGACCTTTTCGCCGCAGGGAACGTTCCGCGGCGCCCTGGAGCGGCTGCCGCACCTCGCGCAGCTCGGCGTCAGCGCCATCGAGCTGATGCCGGTCGGCGACTTCCCGGGATCTCACAACTGGGGCTACGACGGCGTGGCTATCTTTGCGCCGTCGCGCGCCTATGGCAGGCCCGAAGATCTGCAGGCGCTGGTGAATGCCGCCCACCAGCACGGCCTTGCGGTTCTGCTCGACGTCGTCTACAACCATCTCGGGCCCGACGGCGCCTACGCGAACGCGTTCAGCCCGTACTACTTCACGGACCGCCACAAGAGCCCGTGGGGCCAGGGCGTGAACATGGATGGGCCGCACAGCGCCGATGTCCGCGCGTTCTTCGTGGCCAACGCCGTGCACTGGGTCCGGGACTACCACGTCGACGGGCTGCGGCTCGACGCCACGCACGCGATCCAGGACGACGGCCCGCGGCATTTCCTCGAGGAGCTGACGGCGACCCTTCGCGCCGCCACGCCGCGGCCCGTCGTGGTGATCGCCGAGGATCACCGCAACCTCGCGAAGCTGGCGCTGCCGGCGCGCGACGGCGGATGGGGACTCGATGGCATCTGGGCCGACGACTTCCATCACCAGGTGCGCGTCCATGTCACCCACGATCGCGAAGGCTACTACGCAGACTTCAGCGGAACCGCGGACGACATCGCAGAGACGATCCGGCGCGGATGGTTCTTCACCGGCCAGGCGTCGGCGTCCCTGGGCGGCCCGCGTGGCACCGATCCCGAGCCTCTCGATCCGCGGCAGCTCGTCGTCTGCGTGCAGAACCACGATCAGATCGGCAACCGCGCCGACGGCGCCCGCCTGCACCACCAGGTCGATGCCGCGACGTACCGTGCCGTGAGCGCGCTGCTGCTGATGGCGCCCGAGACGCCGCTGCTCTTCCAGGGCCAGGAGTGGGCCACGCGCGCGCCCTTCCTCTACTTCACGGATCACCACCCGGAACTGGGCCGGCAGGTCACGATCGGCCGGCGCGAGGAATTCTCATCGTTCTCGGCGTTCGCGGATCCCGTCGAGCGCGGGCGTATCCCCGACCCGCAGGCGCCTGCCACGTTCGAGCGCAGCCGGCTCCGCTGGGAGGAGCTCGAGCGGCCCGAGCATGCGTCGGTCGTGCGCCTCTACCAGCGGCTGATCGCGCTGCGCGCGACGGCCGCGCCGCTCCGCGTCTCCGATCGCGGATCGTACGACGCGTCGGCACTCGATGAGGAGACGATCCTGCTCATGAGACGCAACGGTGCCGAGCGGCTCTGGATCGCGGCCCGGCTTGGGGGAACCGGTCGCGTCACGATCGGCGGCGCCGCAGGCGCGCAGGTCCTGCTGACGACCGAGGATCCCGACCTCGCCACCGATCCGCAGCCGATCGGGATCGACGCGCGCGACGGGCATGCCAGCGTCTTCTTCACGCGCCCCGGCGCCATCGTCCTCCACTCGTCCGTAACGGGATAACGACCGGCTACGCTGTGGCGTCCGGTTTGCAGCCGGCCCCTGCTTTCGCACCAGATTGTCAGCAATCGCTACAGGAGGTACGCCGCATGGCCATGAGCACGATTGAAGAACTGTTCGAGCATGAGCTGAAAGACGTCTACGGCGCGGAGCAGTCGCTGCTTCCGGCGCTGGAACAGATGGCCGCGGAAAGCTCGGACCGCGAGATCAAGAAGGGCTTCCAGCAGCATCGGAAGGAAACGCAGGGGCAGATCAAGCGGATCGAGAAGATCTTCAAGATCCTCGGCCAGAAAGCCGACGCCGAGACCTGCGCGGGCATGGAGGGACTGATCAAGGAGAAGAAGCAGTTCATGAAGGAGCGCCCCTCCGAGGACCTGCTCGAGTTCTACAACATCGGTGCGGCGCAGAAAGTGGAGCGCTACGAGATTACCGCGTACGAGAACCTCATCGACATGGCCGACAAGCTCGGCCTCGCCGAGGCCGTGGAGCTCCTCGAGCAGAACCTGCAGGAAGAGGAGGCCACCCTGAACCGGTTGAAGGCCCTCGCGTCGGAGTTCGACGTCTCCGAAGCGATGGAGCCGGAGGAGAAGGAACCGACGACCTCGTCACGCCGCTGAATCCCGCCGTCACGAACAGAGCTCGACCCGACGCCCGGCTCTCTCCCCTTGGGAATGAGGGTCGGGCTCTGTAGAATGGTCGTTCAAGAGTTCCGACGATGGCGAAGAAGAAGATCAACCCCGAAGAGCCCACCCCACGATCGGCCGCGCCCGCCAGGCGGCGCGCGCCGGCACGAAAGAAGACCGATGCGGCCCCTCCGATCGACGTCGCAACCGTCGCCGGAACCGAGCCGCGCGGGAACGGCAGGACGCAGCCTACCCAGGCTGAGATTGCCGAAGCAGCCTACTTCCGCCACCTGAAGCGCGGCGGGACGCCCGGCAACGAGCTGAACGACTGGATCGAAGCCGAGCGCGAGCTCAGGGCGCGTCGCTCGCGCTGATGTGCGCGCTCCGCTCGGGATCCCCCAGCCCCCGGGCGTAGGGATTGCAGCGTCCCGCGGAAATGGCCCGCGCTCTCTGGAAGGGCTCGATTGCGTTCGGTCTCGTCAGCATTCCCGTTGAGCTGTATCCCGGCGTTCGTGATTCGCGGCCGCGGTTCCGTTTGCTGCACGCGGAGGACAAGTCCCCCGTGAAGTTCGAACGGATCTGCGCACGCGAAGGCAGGCCCGTAGCGTGGGAGGAGCTTGTCAAGGGCTACGAGTACCAGAAAGGGCGCTTCGTCGTCCTGACGAAAGAGGACTTCCGCACCGCCGCCCTCGAGAAGTCTCGCACCGTCGACATCCGCAGCTTCGTGAAGGGCGAGGAGATCGACGACCGCTTCTTCGAGACGTCGTACTACCTCACGCCCGCCAAGGGGGGTGAGCGCGCGTACGCGTTGCTGCGCGAGGCGATCAGGCAGACGGGTCTCGTCGGCGTGGCCACGATCGTCTTTCGCAACGCGCAGCACCTGGCCGCAATCGAGATCGTCAAGGACGCGATGGTGCTGACGCTCATGCGCTACGCCGACGAGCTCGTCGACGTGAGCGAGTACAGGTTCCCCTCCGCGACGGATTACCGCAAGCCTGAGATGCAGATGGCGATGACGCTCGTCGAGAGCCTCGCCGACAAGTGGGACCCGTCGCAGTACACCGACGAGTACCGCGAGAACCTGATGAAGATCATCAAGGCCAAGCTGAAGGGCCGGGAGGCGCACCTGGCGGTGGAAGCCGAGCCGCGGTCCGCCGAGGTGGTCGACCTGATGGAGCGGCTGCGGCAAAGCCTCGAGGGAGCCGGAACCGGCCGGAAACAGGCCAAATCCCGCACGAAGAAGGCGGGTGCGCGTGGGAGGAAAAAGCGAGCCGCGTAGATGTCTGAATTCCGCATTTTGAATTTGGCATTTTGAATTTCTGCACGACATGATCCCTCCATGACCGCGTGGCGGGACGACCCCGCTCGGGTCCGGCCGATGCTGGCGTCCACGACCGCCGCGCCGCTCGACTCACCGGAGCTGGCCTACGAGCCGAAGTACGACGGCGTCCGAGCGCTCGTCTCGATCGAGCCGGCGCGGCCCGGCGATGCGGCGGAGCGCGAGCCAGGGCAGGTGCGGTTCTGGTCGCGCCTTGGCAACGAGAAGACGAGACAGTTCCCCGAGATCGCCGATGCGCTTCGCCGGTGGGCGCGCGGGATCGATCGGCCGCTCCTCATCGACGGCGAGATCGTCGCCCTCGACGCGACGGGCGCGCCGACCGGCTTCCAGAATCTGCAGTCACGCATCCACCTGAGGCAGGCGACAGACGGGTCGCCCGTGGCGTTCATTGCGTTCGACCTGCTCCGCGACGGCGACGAGGATCTGCGCGGATTGCCGCTCCGCGATCGCCGCGCGCGACTCGAGCGCGTGTTTGCGCGTCCGCCGCATCCGGCCGTGCGACTGAGCGAGCAGGTCGCCGGCAATGGGCGTCTCCTCCATGCGCGCGCGAAAGCCGGCGGCTGGGAAGGGCTGATCGCCAAGCGCCTGGCCGCGCCCTACCAGTCCGGGCGCCGCACCCCGGACTGGCGCAAGATCAAGCTCGTCCGTCATCAGACCTGCGTCATCGGCGGTTGGACCGATCCGCGGGGCACACGTCCCTTCTTCGGCGCGCTGCTGCTTGGCGTCTACGACAACGAGGGTCGTCTCGAGCACGTGGGCCACAGCGGGGCCGGGTTCTCCGACGCCGAGCTCGGACGCGTCTGGCAGAAGCTGCGCGCGCTCCAGACCAGGACCTGTCCGTTCGCGTCAGAGCCGCGCACGAACGAGAAGCCGCACTGGGTGAAGCCGCAGCTCGTCGCCGAGGTGAAGTTCACCGAGTGGACCGCCGACGGGAAGCTCCGCCATCCGACGTATCTCGGCCTCCGGGACGATGTCGATCCGCGCACCGTGCGGCGGGAGCCGGACGTCCTGCTCCGCGCGTCCGGCCAGGAGCGCGCGCTCGCGACGGAGCGTGTGCGCGCTCCCCGAGCGGCATCGAAGCCGGACGTGGCCGATCTGATCGATCAGCTCGAGGCCATCGAGGCCGGCGGCGGAAACGGCGTGCTGAAGCTGCCCGCGCCGGACGGCGGCGACGGCGCCGCCGCGGATACGCTCGAGGTCAGCAATCTCGGCAAGGTCTTCTGGCCGGCGCTGAAGCTCACCAAGGGCGACCTGTTCCGTCACTACGCGCGGGTGTCGCCCTGTATCCTGCCGGCCATCGCCGGCCGCCCGCTGGTGATGAAGCGGTATCCGAACGGCATCGCGGGAAAGCCGTTCTACCAGCACCGGGCACCCGACAAGCTGCCGCCGGGCGTGCGCATGGAGGACGTGGACGCCGGGAACGAGCGACGGCCTCACCTCATCGGCGGATCGCTCAAGACGCTGCTCTACACGACGCAGCTCGCGGCCATCTCGCAGGATCCCTGGTTCTCGCGGGTCCAGTCGGCGGACGTGGTCGATCATGTCGCGATCGATCTGGATCCGCCGGATGGCGCGCCGTTCCGGAGGGTGCTCGACGTGGCGCAATGGGTGCGCGAGGAGCTCGACGGGCTGAAGGCGCCGGCGTTCGCGAAGACCTCCGGCGCCGGGGGGCTTCACATCTACATCCCGATGCCTCCGGGCACACCATACGAGGCGGGACTCCTCTTCGGTCAGATCGTCTCCACGCTCGTGGCGAAGAAGCACCCGAAGGTCGCGACCGTCGAGCGCGCCGTCAAGGCGCGCGGCACGCGCGTCTACGTGGACTACCTGCAGAACATCCGCGGCAAGACGCTGGCGTCCGCGTACAGCGCCCGCGCGAGCGAGTTCGCGGGCGTGTCGGCGCCGGTCACGTGGGACGAAGTCCGGGAAGGCGTGTCGCCGAAGGACTTCACGATCCGCACCTTCGCAGGGCGGCTCGCGCAGGCGGGTGATCTCTGGGCGGCCCTGAGAGAGGCCCGGGGGGCCGATCTCAGGGCTGTCATGAAATACGCGCGCTAGAAGGTCACGCGCAGCTCGCCGACGACCTGCCGCTTCATCACGTCGCCGAAGATGTGCTGGAGGACCTCCTCGTTGGCGAGGTTGTTGACCTTGAGGCTCGTGACGAGCCTGTCGCCCGCCCAGCGCACGCCGACGCCGGCGTTCACGAGGGTGTACGCGTCGGTCGTGCCGTGGAACCTCGAGTCGAGCACGTCCTGCCAGAACGCCTCGTCCGTGTAATTGGCCGACAGGTTGCCGAGGAACCGGCCGTAGCTGAAGTTGAACCCCGCGTTGAAGCGGTTGTTCGGCGGCAGGTTCAGCTCCGCGATGTTGAAGTTCGGCGTCTGGGGGTCCGGATCCCACTGGTACGAGTAGTTGGCGAACACGTTGAGGTACTGGTTGACCGCGGCGTCCACGCCGAGCTCCACGCCCTTGTCGCGGAACGTGCCGAGGTTCACGTAGGTGAACTGCGACGGGAGCGGCGATCCCGCGGCGGCCAGCGCCTCCAGGACGATCGGCGGCAGCGGCCAGCCCGGCGGCGGATTCAGCGCGCCGTAGCGCTGCGACTGCGCGAAGTTGATCGCGTCCTCGGTCTCGTTCCAGTACACGGCCGCGGTCACCGTCGCCCGGTTGTTGACGACCCCCGTGTAGCCGAGCTCGAAGGCGGTGAGCGTTTCCTGCTTCAGGTCCGGGTTGCCGACCGCGCGCAGCGGGAAGTTGAAGACCCGCCCGGCCAGGAGCGGGTTGATCGCGCCGAGGTTGAGCTGGTTGATGATCGTCGTGCTGATGTGGTTGTTGATGAACGACGGCGCGCGGAACGCGCGGTTGTACGACACGCGGAACGTCTGGCTCGCCGACGGCTTCACCATGAACGTCGTCCGCGGCGAGAACACCGGATCGTCGATCGAGCTGAACTTGTCGATGCGGCCGCCGATCACCCAGCGGAAGTGGTCGCTCAGGAAGATCTCGTCCTGCAGGTACGCGCCGCCTTCGTTGCGATCGTCGCCGTCGGGCGCGAGCGAGATGTCGAACGCGTTGTGCCGGAAGTTGCCGCCGAAGCTGAAGACGTGGCGGGTGCCCCATGCCCGGACGTCGCTGGCGTCCACGTCGAAGGTCTTCGTGTCGAAGATGAGCGGCAGCGGCAGGCCGTTGGCGCCGCGCGTCAGCAGGTTGGCCGCGTCGCCGTTCAGCAGGTTCGTGAAGAAGGCGATGCGACGGCCCGCCTTCTGGTACCGCGCCGTGAAGTACGACATCCGGGAGTCGCTGCTGATGTCGAACGGGCCGATGCCCGAGTGGATGATCCCTTCCGTGCCGGCGACGCCCCCGGCGAAGATGAGCCTGGCGCCGTCCTCGTAGTCGTAGTCGGCGCGCGCGTCGAACTTCGGCTGCGACGTGCCTTCGTTGGTGAAGGGCGGGTACGGGGTGTTGAAGCGGTTCGGGATCGTCCCCGTCGGGCGCGGCATCGGATCCTGCGACAGGTAGCCTGCCGAGATCTTGAAGGCCCAGCGGTCGTTCACCGCCTGCGCGTGCGCGCCGTTCACGTAGAAGAGCGCCCCGGCGTCATCGTCGCGTCCGGGCACGGTGCGGTCGAAGGCGCCGATGCCGATCGTCACCGACGTGCCGCCCTGCGCCGCGAGCTCGCGCGGGCTCTTCGTGATGACGTTCACGACGCCGCTCATGGCGTTGGCGCCCCAGACGGCGGAGGCCGGACCGCGGATCACTTCAATCTGCTTGATGTCGGTCGGATTGCTGGGGATGAGGTCCCACATCACCATGCCGAAGAAATCGAGGTACACGCTGCGGCCGTCGACGAGCGCGAGCTGAGAGGTGGACAAGGTGGACGTGGCGCCGCGAGTCGTGATGTTCACGTCGCGGGCGGAGGTCTGCGACACGTTGAGACCCGGCACGGCGCGGAGCAGGTCGCCGATGTGCACCGCCGGCGAGTTCTGGATTGTCTCGGAGGTCACCAGGCTGACCGCGGCCGGGGCGTTCACAAGCCGTTGCTCGACCCTCGACGCCGAGACGATGACCTGCTCCTCGTAGACGATCGGCTCCTCGGGCGTCGGCTCCTGCGGCTTCTGGGGTTCCTGCTGCGGGGCCGGCGGCTGGCCGCCCGCCTGGCCCGTCTGGGCCGCCACGGGCGCGGCCACCGCCCACACGAGCGCAGCCGCGAGGACACGCGCGATCATAGGAAGCTCCCTCCTGGGTGATTTCGACCGCTGGTATTGTAAAGGATTCTCGATGCCTGATTCCTCGCGGGAGAGCTCGAGTGCCGAACCCGTAACCAGGAACCAGGAACGCGGAACCGAACCCGGAACCCGAACCCGGAACCCGGAACCAGGAACTGAGAGGTATGGCGCGCCCGACAGGATTCGAACCTGTGGCCTTCGGCTCCGGAGGCCGACGCTCTATCCAGCTGAGCTACGGGCGCACTCGCGACGGATTCTGAATTCCGATTCTCTGCATTCTGAATCGGAGGGATTCTCGAATGCCGAATCGGACTTCCGAATTCTGATTCTGGCGCGCCCGGCAGGACTCGAACCTGCGACCTACGGATTCGAAGTCCGGCGCTCTATCCAACTGAGCTACGGGCGCGAGGAATGATCATCATAGCACCTGGCACCTGCTGGAGTGGCGCGGAACTTGAAGCGGCACGACAGGAAGGGCGCCGAAGGGGCGCGGACTCTTGTCGACACGAGAGCCGTGATCAGCCATGGAACGGCGTGACCCGCCATGGTAGAACCTGACCAGCCGAAGACGCGGGGGGCCGGCTATGGGTGCGACGATCATCCTGCTCGTGGACGACATTCCCGATCACGCGTCCATGTACGAAACGGCTTTGAGCCGGCATGGCTATCGCGTGCACGTCGCCGTGACGGGCTGCGACGCGCTGGTCGTGGCGCGCCAGGTGCGGCCCGCCTGCGCGGTGATCGACGTGCGGCTCCCCGACATGTCCGGCTGGGACCTGTGCCGCGACCTGAAGAACGACGAGGTGACGCGGGAGACGCCGGTAATGGTGCTGACGCCCGACACTTCGCGCGCCAACGCGCTCGAGAGCGCGCGCGTGCACTGCAACGCCTGGATCGCGCAGCCGGCGCGGGCCGACGATCTCGTGCGCGCCGTCGATCACGTGCTGGCGCAGGACGAGGCGGCGCCGCGCACGGTTGACGAGGCCGTGCTCGGCGTCTCGAGCTGCCCGGCGTGCGCGTCGGACCGTGTGCGCGCCACGCTGCGCGTCAGCCCGATCCAGTACTACGCGTGCCAGGCCTGCGGGCATCGGTGGCGGATCGATGCGCTCTGAGGAGCCTCGCGCCCGGCCGGGCCGGCTTGCGAACGGCCGGAGGCGGCTGCTAGAATCAGGTTTTGCCGATGCGCGCGTCGAGTCCGCCGTGCGCATCGATCCTCCGCGTGGGCCAGTAGCTCAATTGGCAGAGCAGCAGACTCTTAATCTGCGGGTTACAGGTTCGATTCCTGTGCGGCTCACCATTCTTCCCACCCGTCGCCGGAAGAATCCGGATATGGTCTACTAATCCAGGGAGGGATTTCGCGCGGCGCGGCGATGGAACGGCGGAAGAAAATTCTGCTGGGAGTGCTGGGCGTCCACGTCCTGCTGGGCGGGGCGCTCGGGTGGCTCATCCACAACTGGGGCC
>JBOGIW010000227.1:0-15012 GCA_050748045.1 Vicinamibacterales bacterium
GCCTGGAGCTCCTCGAGGCGACGGCGCCCGATTCGGCGATCGCGCGCTACGTCGAGAAGCGCGGCCCCGGCCTCCATCACATCACGCTGCGCGTCGAGAACATCCGCGCGGCGCTCGATCGGCTCAGGGCGCGCGGCGTGCGGCTGGTCGATGCGGAGCCGCGGCCCGGCGCGGATGGCGCGCTCGTCGCGTTCATCCACCCGTCCGCCGCGCACGGCGTGCTGGTGGAGCTGAAGCAGGCGGCGCCGCCCGCGCCCGACCTCGCGCCGCAGCGTCTCACCCTCGGCCGCCTGCGCCTGACGAGTGTCAACGACGGGCTCTTCCGGCTCGACGGCGGCGCCATGTTCGGCATCGTGCCGAAGCCGCTGTGGGAGAAAAAGGCGCCGCCGGACGAGCGCAACCGCATCCTCCTCGGCATGCGCCCGCTCGTCGTCGAGGCCGACTGGGGCCGCCTCCTCATCGACTGCGGCGCAGGCGACAAGATGGACGCGAAGCGCGCGGACATCTACGCCCTGGATCGCCGCCGCCACCTCGATCACGCGCTGGCCGACGCCGGGCTCTCGGCCGAGTCGTTCGACTTCGTGCTCGCCACGCACCTGCACTTCGACCATTTCGGCGGCGCGACCATGCGAGCCCCGGACGGGTCGCTCCTGCCCCGCTTTCCCACGGCGACCTACTTCATCCGGCGCGCGGAATGGGAAGACGCCACGCACCCGCACGAGCGGAACCGCGCGAGCTACCTGCAGGATGACTTCGTGCCGCTCGAGAAGGCGGCCGTCGTCGGCTTCTACGACGCCGACCAGGAGATCCAGCCGGGAGTCCGTGTCGTACGCACGGGCGGCCACACGGGTCAGCACCAGGTCGTGTTTCTCGAGTCGGACGGCCGGACGGCCGTCTTCACCGCCGACCTCATTCCGACGACGGCGCACGTCCAGGACGCCTGGATCATGGGCTACGACCTCTTCCCGATGGAGACGCTGGCGTTCAAGAAGCGCTTCATCAAGGACGCCATCGAGCGCGAACACCTGATCTTCTTCGAGCACGATCCGCACGTCGCCGCCGGCTACATTCGGGAAAAGGACGGAAAGCGCTTCGTGGAACAGGTGCTTTGAGGGCCAAAGACCAGAGACCGAAGACCAGAGACCAGGGACCAAAGACCAAAGACCAGAGACCGAGACTCGAGACCAGAGCGACATGACTCACGCGCACATCGGCATCATCGGCGGCAGCGGCCTCTACGACATGGCCGAGGTCACGGACCGGAAGGAGGTCGCCGTCAGCACGCCGTTCGGCGATCCGTCGGGACCGTACGTGCTTGGCACGCTCCGCGGCAGGCGCGTCGCGTTCCTCGCGCGTCACGGGGCGGGCCACCGGCTGTCGCCCTCCGATCTGAACTTCCGCGCGAACATCTTCGGGTTGAAGACGCTCGGCGTGGAGTTCCTCCTGTCGGCGAGCGCGGTCGGCAGCCTCAAGGAGGAGTACACGCCGCTCGACATCGTCATCCCGGATCAGTTCTTCGACAGGACCAAGGGGCGTGCGAGCACGTTCTTCGGCCGAGGCCTCGTGGCGCACGTGGGCTTTGCGCACCCGTTCTGCAGGCCGCTCAGCGCGATCGCGTTCGAGAGCGCGGCCGCGACCGGCGCCACGGTCCACAAGGGCGGGACGTACGTCTGCATGGAGGGCCCGCAGTTCTCGACCCTCGCCGAGTCGAGGCTCTATCGGGCGTGGGGCCTCGACGTCATCGGGATGACGAACTTGCAGGAGGCCAAGCTCGCGCGCGAGGCGGAGATCTGCTACTCGACCATCGCGCTCGTGACCGATTACGACTGCTGGCACCCGGACCATGACTCGGTGACGGTGGAGATGATCGTCGCGAACCTCATGCAGAATGCGAAGACCGCGCAGCGCATCATCGCCAACGCCGTGGAGCGCCTGCCATTCGAGCGCACCTGCGAGTGCGCCTCGGCGCTGAAGTACGCGCTCATCACGCGGCCGGAGGCGATTCCGGAGCAGACCAGGAAGGACCTGGCGCCGCTCGTCGGGAAGTATCTCCAGACCACGTGACCGTCGCGGATCGCGGATCGCGGATTATGAACATCGTCGTCACCGGCTCGATCGCCTTCGACTACCTGATGTCGTTCCCGGGGAAGTTCACCGAGCACTTCCTCGCGGAGCCCATGCAGCGGGTGAGCCTCAGTTTTCTCGTGGACACCATGGACAAGCGGCGCGGCGGCTGCGCGCCGAACATCGCCTACACGCTGGCGCTGCTCGGCGAGCGGCCCTACCTCATGGGGACCGCGGGGCAGGACTTCGGGGACTACCGCGCCTGGCTCGACGCGGCGAACATCGACACCTCGCTCGTGAAGCAGGTGCCCGACAAGTTCACGGCATCGTTCTTCTGCAGCACGGACATTGAGAACAACCAGATCGCGTCCTTCTACACCGGCGCGATGGCGCACGCCGCCGAGCTCTCGTTCCGCACGGTGAAGGATCCCGGGCTGGTCACCATCTCGCCGAACGATCCCGCCGCGATGGTGCAGTACGCCGAGGAGTGCCGCACGCTGGGGATTCCCTACATCTTCGACCCCGGCCAGCAGTGCGCGCGCATGTCGGGCGACGAGCTGAAGGAGGGGGTAATCGGCGCGAAGGTGGTCGTCTGCAACGACTACGAGCTCGAGCTCCTGCGCCAGAAGACCGGCTTGGGCGAAGCCGACGTGCTGCGGCGGGCCGAGTCGCTCATCGTGACGCGCGGCGAACGCGGCTGCTCGATCTTCGACTCGAGGGGGCGGACCGACGTGGCCGCCGTCGCGCCGCACCGGATCGTCGATCCAACCGGTGTCGGCGACGCCTTCCGCGGCGGGCTGATAAAGGGCATTGCGTCAGGCTGGGGCTACCGGACGAGCGCCCAGGCCGGAAGCGTGGCCGCCGCGTATGCCCTCGAGCACCTCGGCGGCTCCAGCCATGCCTACACGTTCGCGGAATTCAGCGAGCGGTACGAGGAGCACTTCGGGCCACTGCCGCTTGAGTGAACGGAGCGGACGGAGGGAACGGGATCACATGTGAATACCGTTTTCTCCGTAGCCTCCGTTGCCTCCGTTGCCGAGTTGCCGACGCAAGTAGCGCGGAGGCAGAGAAATCGCTAGCGTGCCGGGCAGGGATCGGGCAGCGAGCGCCACGATTCGACGTCGAGTACGGCCTCGTTGTACATCGAATCGCGTCCGGCGCCGCCGCCGAGCGGGGCCTGGGGCGGCCCGCCGCGGATGCGCACGCGGCCGCCCGCCATGCCGATGCCCGGCTCGGTCACCTGGGACTTGCGGATGAGGCCCGTCACCTCGACCATCGTCGCCTTCTGCGCCTGCATCTCCTGGAGTATTTTCTTCTGGCCGTTCAGCCTGAACCGGCGCCCCGGCTGCACCTGGGCGTCCACCGGCTCGGGGCGATCGCGGCGCATGACGATGAAGCGCCGGCCTTCCACACAGCCGGGAATCGAGAGGCGCACCGAGTCTTTCGGCACCTCCCGCTCCTGGGCGGCGGCGGCGACCGCGGCGGCGGCGAGCGTCAGAGCGACAAAAGCCTTCATGACCGCAGTGTACTCCGTCACGCGCGAGGCGCGTGGCGGGCCGATGGCGGCTCAGCGGTCGAACGACTCGCGGCGGCCGGCCTCGCTCAGGCGGATCACGTAGCGCGCCGGGTCATCCCGGAACATGCGCTGCAGCTCCTCGAGACTGCGCGCGCCGCCGTAGCTCGTCGCCGAGCAGAGGTGCTGCAGCATGTCGCGGATGATGGGCCGGACCGAGCCGCGCGCCGGCACGCTGATCTCCATGCCCTCGGCGCCGAGCGCCTCGACATCGGCCGCCTCCGAGTCCTCGAGGTCGAGCCGGTCGACGATCGCCTGCAGCGACGCCATGCCCCGGAACACCTTGAAGGGCACCTTGACGGTCTTGTGCGATTCGGGGAGGACGACCGTCTTCTGCACGGTGTCGCCGGGCGTCTCGATAGTGCCGGCGAAGTAGCTGCCGAGCATCACCGTGTCGCCGCCGAAGAGGAGCGCCTGCACGAACGCGCCGTCACGCCGCACGCCGCCGTCGGCGACGATCGGCACCCGGTCGCCGGCCTCGGCGCGGCAGGCGACGAGCGCCTCGACCTGGGGGACGCCGAAGCTCGTGTTGAGCCGCGTCGTGCATCCGCCGCCGGGTCCGATGCCGACCTTGATGCCGTTGACGCCGCGCTCCAGGAGAAAGCGGACGCCGTCGCCGGTGGCGACGTTGCCGGCGATTATCTCCGCCTCGCCGAACCGCTTGCGGAACGCCTCGATCGCGCGCGCCATCACCACGGAGTGGCCGTGCGCGATGTCGATGACGATGACGTCGGCGCCGGCGCGCAGCAGCTCCGCGGCACGCTCCAGGAAGTCGCCCTTGGCGCCGATGGCGGCGCCCACGCGCAGCCGCCCCTGCCCGTCGCGCGTGGCAAAGGGAAGCTGGCGCTGCGTCACGAGATCCTTCGCCGTGATGAGGCCCACCAGCGTGCCGCGCTCGTCGACGAGCGGCAGCTTTTTGACGTTGTGGGCCCGCATCACCTCTTCCGCCGCGGCGCTGTCGATCGGCGCCTGGCGCACGACGAGCCGATCGCGCGGCGTCATGCGCGAGGCGACCGTGTCGCCCTGGGCGGGCGGCACGAACCGAAGGTCGCGCGTGGTGAGCAGCCCCTCGAGCGTCCGGCCGTCGCCGACGACCACGAGTGTGCCGACCCCCGTGCGCCGCATCCGTTCGGCCGCCTGGGCCAGGGTGGCGCTGCCGGCGATGGTGTAGGGATCGGTAATCACGCCGTGCTGCCAGCGCTTGACCTTCTCGACCTCGCGCACCTGCGGCTCGATGTCGCCGGCGCGGAACCCGCGGTCGATGATGCCGATGCCGCCTTCCTCGGCGACGGCAATCGCCATCTCGGCGCGCGTCACCGTGTCCATGTTGGCTGAGACGATCGGCCGCTTCAGCGTCACATGCTCGGAGAGCCGAGCGGTGAGGTCGATGACGGTCGGGTCGCGGCGCTCGATCACGCTGTACTGCGGCGCGAACAGGAAGTCGTCGAACGTACAGCCGCGCACGACGCGAAGCAGGTCAGTCACGCATTCAGCCTACCTTATCCCATCTCACAACTCCCATCCCGACTCCCAGTCTCGCAACGCTCAATCTCGCAACGCTCAATCCACATGGTTGTTTCGATGCCTGGCAACGGATGATTGCGTGAATCGACTAGTCGGCGATCGGCCGCACCCGCTCGCGGCGATCGAGCGTTGCGATGACCTGGCCGCGGCGGACGCGATCGCCGATCTCCACGGTCACGCGTGACAGCGTGCCTGGAAGCCTCGCATGCACCGCGACGCGCGTCTGCGGCATGAGGCTGCCGGAGATCTCGAGCGCGGATTCGAGATCGGCGACCCGCGCGGCGTCGTGATAGAAGGTTCCGGGCGGCTGAGGTTACGACCGGGCGGCGTGCGCGAAAACGACACCCGCCAGCGCATAGACGCCGGCCGAGGTCAGGAGGGTGGTCGAGAAGCCCCAGTTCATGGCGATGAACACGGCCAGTGTCGCCCCGACGACGGAGAAGGCGCCGTTCATGCCCCAGCCCCAGGGAATGAGCGCCGGCCGCCTGCCGGCGAGGAGGCGCATGCCCGAAGGCAGCGGAACGCCGAGGAGGACGCCCGCCGGCGTCATCAGGACCGCCGCCGTGAGGAGCCGGATCGGAAGCGGCCATGCCATGGCGATGTCGATCACCCAGGGAAGCACGGCGATAGCGGCCACTCCGGTCAGGATGATGCCGGCGATGGCCGCGAGCGCGACGCCGCGGACGCGCGTTGCGGGGACTCGACGGCTCAGAAGGCTGCCGAGGCCGGTGCCGAGGAGCAACGAGAACAGTGTCACCGTCAGCGAGAAGACGGGATGGCCGAGCAGCAGCACGAGCCGCTGCAGGAGCGCCACCTCGAGCAGCATGAAGCCGGCGCCGAGCGAGGCGAAATACAGGAGCCAGCCGCTCCATCCCGGCTCGGGCCGCTCGCCGCCGACGGCGAGCGGGCCGACGATGAACAGCGCGACGAGGGCCGCCGAGATGCCCATCAGCGTCAGCAGCGCACTGAGCCCGTTGCCGAACAGCATCGATCGGCCGAACGCGACCTCGATCTGATCGCCCAGCCGTGTCGTGTGGAAGAAGAAGGGCCGGTCGTCGTCGGTGGGCCGCACGTCGAGCGGGTACGACCCGTAAAACGCGTCTCGATCAGGGGCGAGGATGAGCCGCCGGTAGTCGGCGGCGCTGGTGCCCATGCGGTACATCTCGTTCGGCTCCTGGATCGCGAGCGGCGGCTCGGCCCCTGGCGCATAGAGCAGCGTGAACCCGAGGTCCGTCGCGAGGCCTTCGAGCCTCCGCACGTCGTCGGGGGCGAACGGCGTCTTCTTGAGGAGGAACGTGGCCACACGGTCGTGCCGGACGATCGCCAGGTGCCGCGCCGCGTCGAGGCCGCGCTCGGCGCACGCCTCCTGCGCGAGCGACACGAGCCGCAGGCCATCGAACACCCAGCGCGTGATCGTCAGGTAGCCGTCGTCGGTCAGGTGATCGAGGTACTCGCCGAACGCCTCGGAGGTGTAGAGGGAGTTCTCCGTGAGCGTGTAGGCCCCGGCGGCGGTTGCGGCCCATGTATCGACGAGCGACGCCTGGATCACGTCGTACTGCTCTGTGCTGCGCCTGACGAAGCTGCGGCCGTCGTCCACGTACGAGCGCACCCGCGGGTGGGCGTAGATCCCGCCGGAGTACTTGCGGAAGGCTCCGAGCATGACGTCGCGCGCGATGATCGGGTTGATCTCCACGCCGTCCACCCGGCGCGCGCCGAACACCAGCGCCGACAGCAGGTCGCGGCCGCCGCCCGGTCCGATGACGAGCGCCGTGAAGCCCGAGGGCCGCTCGACGAGATGGTAGGCCAGCGCCGTCAACTCGTACTTGAGATACGCCGCGTCCGCGAGGGTGCCGGTGACGCGCGGGATCGGCGTCGAGGCGGCCGAGTCGATGTCCATGAAGAGCGAGTCGCCGTGTGCGCCGGTGAAGCGCGGGCTCAGCGACCAGTCGCCGTGCGCCCGGTCGTACACCGCGACGCGCGAAAACGAGTTCCACTTGCTGAACAGCACGCGGTCACCCTGATGGCCCTTCGTGTCGACGACATCGAAGGGGGCGAGACCGGCGAGCTGCGCTCCGAGCGGGACGGCGCAGACGCCGAGCGCGACGACCGCCACTCGCCGGCGCGCGATCCTGGGCGTGAAGAGCACCGCGGCGGTCGCGGCGAGCACCGCGGCCATGATGACGACGCCCGGCGCACCCAGCCAGTTCAACAGCGGGATGAGCAGCACGCAGCCGGCGGCGGCGCCGAGCAGGTCGGCGCCGTACACGACGTTGACGCGGTCGCTCAGCCGGGCAAAGGCCAGCGAGATCACTCCGCCCCCCGTGAAGAAGGGCAAGGCGGCCAGCGTGTAGATGGCGAGCATGAGGGCAAGATTCGCCGGCGTGTACGTCAGCCCGACGCGGATGCGGACGAGGCAGGCCAGCGCGACTAATGTCGCCACGGCGTGTGCCAGCGCTCCGGTTGCGAGCAGCTCACGCGTGTCGGCGTGCGCAAGACGGTGCCGCAGGGTGTAGACGAGCACGCCGCTGGCGCTGAGGCCGAAAAGCGCAATCGAAATGGCAAGAAACGCAAAGTGGTAATACATCGTGACCGAGAAGATACGTGTGAGCGCCAGCTCGGTCATGAGGAGCGCCGCCGAGACGGCGGCGATTCCTGCCAGCGCGCTCCGGTCCAACCGAGGCGTCGCCAGGGCGAAAGTGCCGGACATGGTGCGGCAGTCTATCACTCAGCCGATCGGCACCGCGTTTGCACCTGCGCCGAGTGACGCGCGTTGTAGGAGGTCTGCAGTGAGAACGTCCGGCCTGCTCGTCTGGTTCCTGCTCCTGGCGGTCCACGCGCGCGCGCAGGCGCTCGTCACCCCCACGAGCGACGTGCCGGCTGTGCCGATGTCTGGCGCGGCCGTGCCCGCCGACGTGCCATCGGCTCCGGTGTTCCGCGCGGCCGTCGACCTCGTCGCGCTCAACGTGGTCGTCACCGACACCCGGCAGCGGCTCGTGAGCGGCCTCACGGCCGGCGACTTCGCCGTGTACGAAGACGGCGTGCAGCAGGAGGTCTCGTTCTTCGCGGCGAGCGCCGTGCCCCTCGACCTGGCGCTCCTCCTCGATACTTCCGCGAGCATGCACGACAAGATGCAGACGATGCAGGAGGCGGCGCTCGGCTTCCTGGGAACGCTGCGACCCGGCGATCGCGCGGCGATTGTCGACATCAAGGATACCGTGCGGGTCGCCTACGCGCTCGGCGACGATCGCGAAGCGGCCAACCAGGCGGTGCGCACGACGGTGGCGCGCGGCGGCACGTCGCTGTACAACGGCCTCTATCTCGCCCTCAAGGAGATGGTCAAACAGCGCCGGGCCAACGGCGAGGTGCGCCGTCAGGCGATCGCCGTGCTGTCGGACGGCGAGGACACGTCGAGCCTCGTGGGCTATGAGGACGTGATGCAGCTCGCCAAGCAATCGGGCATCACGATCTACACCATCACGCTCAAGTCTCCGCTTGCCGTGAAGCAGGCGAGCGTGTCGGGCCGGCGGTACTTCTCGCAGTCCGAGTTCGCCATGAAAGCGCTCGCGCAGGAGACCGGCGCCCGATCGTTCTTCCCGAGCGCGGTCCGCGATCTCGCCGGGGTCTACGGCGTCATCGCCGAGGAGCTGGCGAACCAGTACGCGATCGGGTATTCGTCGAAGAACGCGCGGCGCGACGGCGTCTTCCGGCGCGTCATCGTGCAGATCGCGGAGCGGCCCGGCGCGCGGGCACGGACCCGGTCGGGCTACATGGCCACGCGCATCACGGCGAATCACTGAACGTAGAATTGGGCGTGCGCGTCGCACGCGTCGGGTTCATCCTCCTGTCCGTGGCCTGGGTGGCGCTCCTCGTCGCGGCGCCCGTGGCCGCGCTGGGCGTCTCCGCCTCCGCCCTGACCTATGCCTTCGGTTCCCTGATCTGCCACCAGCAGCCGGACCGATCGTTCTACGTCGCGGCGGCGCAGCTCCCGGTGTGTGCGCGCTGCCTGGGCCTCTACGCGGGCGCCGTCGCCGGCGCGCTTGCGATGGTGCGGCCTCCGGAAGCGACGACCATCGGCTGCGACATGCGACGGTGGATTCTGCTCGGCGCCGTGCCAACCGCCGTGACCTGGGGTGCGGAGCTCATGGGGCTCTGGTCACCCGGAAACGTGATCCGATTCCTCGCGGCGCTCCCCCTCGGGGCGGCCGTAGCGGTTACGGTAAACTACGTCGGATGCGTGCGACCGCCGCGGACCGGGCCCAGACCACGACGAATGCCTACCTGATCGCCGCCGCAGCGTGGCTCGTCCCGGGTGCCGGCCACCTCTGGCTCGGACGGACGCAAAAGGGCCTTGTCTTTCTCGTCACGCTCCCCCTGATGTTCGCGGTGGGCGTGTGGCTCCAGGGGCGGCTGTTTCCGTTCCAGCCGTCGGAGCCGCTCGTCGCGCTGGCCGCCTTCGCCGACGTGGGCATCGGCGTCCCGTACTTCGTCGCCAAAGCGCTCGGTCTCGGCGGCGGCAATGTGGTGGCGCTCACCTACGAATACGGCAACGCGTTCATCATCGTCGCCGGACTGCTGAACATGCTGGTCGCGCTCGACGCCTTCGACGTCGCGCTGGGGCGCAAGTGACGAGTCACGTCGGCTTGCTGCTCCTCTTCGCCGCGTTCGTCTCGATCGTGTTCGCGACCATCATGCGCGACGAGCCGCGCGAGCAGCTCGCGCTGGCCGGTCGCCTCTTCGGCGGCTTCGTCGCCGCGGGCGTGGTGCTCGGCTGGCTGCTCCTTCCGTTTCCGCTTTGACCCGCGCCGTCAGCCTGTGGGGCCCGGTCGTGCTCTACATGGCGGTGATTTTTTATTCGTCGGCGCAGCCCGATCCGGGGCTGCCGCCAGGGCTCACCGACAAGCCCACGCACTCGATCGCCTACGCCGTGCTCGGGGGGCTCGTCGTGCGGGCGCTCGCCGGCGGGCTCCCGGCGCGGATCACGCTCGCGACCGCCGTCGCCGGCGTCGCCCTCACCGCCGCGTACGGCGCGACCGACGAGATCCATCAGATGTTCGTGCCGGGCCGCTACGCGGACGCAAACGACCTGGCCGCCGACGCGATCGGCGGCGCCATCGGGGCGTTCGTCTGTTGGCTGTGGGGTATAATCTCGGCCAGTCCCGGGCGGAGCCGCGGGACCTCACGCCATGGCCTTTGACAACCTGACGCTCGAGCGGGACGGCGCCGTCGCGCTTCTCACCATCAACCGCCCGAAGGTTCTCAACGCACTCGATACGCCCACGATGGACGAGCTGCGGCGTGCCGTGCTGGACGTGAGGCACGACGCGGCGCTGCGCGTGCTCATCATCACCGGGGCCGGCGAGAAGTCATTCGTCGCGGGCGCAGACATCAACGAGCTCGCGGTCCAGTCGCCGATCGAAGGCAAGGCGCACGCGCTTCGCGGGCAGCACGTGTTCGACCTCATCGAGAACCTCGGGAAACCCGTCGTCGCCGCGATCAACGGGTTCGCGCTCGGTGGCGGGTGCGAGCTGGCGATGGCGTGCACGCTCCGCATCGCGGCCGACACGGCGCGTCTCGGCCAGCCGGAGATCAACCTCGGCATCATCCCCGGGTATGCCGGGACGCAGCGGTTGCCGCGGCTCGTCGGCAAGGGCATCGCTCTCGAGCTGCTGCTCACGGGCCGGCAGGTCAAGGCCGACGAGGCGTTGCGGATCGGCCTCGTCAACCGCGTCGTGCCCTCCGCGGAGCTGATGAGCGAGACGCGCAAGCTGGCAGCCGAGCTGGCGTTGAAGGCGCCGGTCGCCGCGCGCCATGTCATCGAGGCCGTCAACAGGGGGCTCGAGGTCTCGTTCGACAAGGCGGCGTTCCTCGAGGCGACGCTCTTCGGGCTGGTCGCGTCGACCGACGACATGCGCGAAGGCACGAAGGCGTTCCTCGAGAAGCGCCCCCCGGCGTTCAGGGGGCGGTGAGGCACGACGTGCGCCCCGGTGGTCTCCGTGCGGTGGACGTGAAGCAGGAAACAGAACGTGGATCGATTTGCCATCGTGGTGTCGCGGTTCAACGAGGCGATCACGCACGGCCTGCTCGCCGGCGCGCGCGACGCCCTCCGCGAGGCCGGCGTCCGCGATGAGGCCGTGGCCGTGTTCCACGTGCCCGGCGCATTCGAGATCCCGCTGGCGGCCCGGCGGGCCGCCGAGTCGGGCGAGTTCGCCGCCGTCATCTGTCTCGGGTGCCTGATCAAGGGCGAGACGATGCACTTCGAGTACATCGCGGACGCCGCGTCGCACGGCATCATGCGCGTGGGTCTCGAGACCGGCGTGCCGGTGGCCTTCGGCGTGCTGACCACGCTGACCGAGGCGCAGGCCGAGGAACGCGCGGCGCCCGGAGCCGGGAACAAGGGGCGTGAGGCTGCGCTGGCCGCCCTCGAGATGGTGCGGCTGCTCCGGCAGCTCCCGGGGGTTCGCGTATGAGCGCCCCTCCGCGCGGCGCGGGGCGGGCCGAACCGGATGGTCGCCTCGACGGGGGGCCGCGCCGCGAGACCCGCCACGCGGCGCGCGAAGCGGCGGTGCAGATGCTCTACCAGTGGGAAATCGGCAGGCAGCCGATGCTCGAGGTGACGTCGACCTACTTCACGCCGGGTCTGACGACGGATGAGCCGATCGGCGAGGAGCTGCGCGCCTTCGCCACTGCGCTCGCCGGCGGCGTGGCCGCGACGCTCGACCGGATCGACCCGCTCATCGCCGCCGCCGCCGAGCACTGGCGCATCGAGCGGATGGCGGTCATGGACCGGCTCATCCTGCGGCTCGCCGTCTACGAGCTCCTGGAGCAGCCGGAGACGCCGTCGCGGGTCATCATCAACGAGGCGCTGGAGCTGGCCCGCACCTTCAGCACCGACGAGGCGGTGCGCTTCATCAACGGCATCCTCGACGGCATCCGCCGCTCGCTCCAACGCGAATGAGCGCCGACCGCCCAGTGACACACAAGCCGACCGAGGAATCCGATCAGATTCTCCAGCGGCGTGAGAACCTCGAGGCGATCCGGAAGCTCGGCGTCGACCCGTACCCTCGGAGATTCGATCCGGCGACCACGATCGAGGCGCTCGTGGCGGCGCACGGGCAGAAGGCCGGCGAGGAGCTCGAGGCGGAGCGGCCCCGCACGCGCGTGGCCGGACGCATCCTGGCGATCCGAAGCTTCGGCAAGGCCAACTTCCTCGTGATCTCCGACGGCCGGGCGCGCGTGCAGGCCTACATCCGGCAGGACTCGCTCCCCCCCCGCGACTTCCAGATCTACACGCTGCTCGACTTCGGCGACTGGGTGGGCGTCGAGGGGCGCCTGTTCCGCACGCGCACCAGGGAGCTCACGATCTGGGTGGACCGCCTCGAGCTCCTCGCCAAGTGCCTCCTGCCGCTGCCGGAGAAGTGGCACGGCCTGCAGGACGTCGAGATCCGGTACCGGCAGCGCTACCTCGATCTCATCGTCAATCCCGAGTCGCGCCGCGTGTTCGAGGTCCGCAGCCGGGTGGTCACCGCGATGCGCGAGCTCCTGATCGGCCGGGGCTTCCTCGAGGTCGAGACGCCGATGATGCAGCCGCTCGCCGGCGGGGCGCTGGCGCGGCCGTTCGTCACGCATCACCACGCGCTCGACATGAAGCTCTACATGCGCATCGCACCGGAGCTGTATTTGAAACGGCTCACCGTCGGCGGCATCGAGCGCGTGTTCGAGATCAACCGCAACTTCCGGAACGAGGGGATCTCCACCCAGCACAACCCGGAGTTCACGATGCTCGAGTTCTACTGGGCCTATGCCGATTACCAGGACCTGATGGCGCTGACCGAGGAGATGTTCGCCTTCGTGGCGCAGAAGGCCGTCGGCACGACCGAAGTCCAGTTCGGCGAGCATCACATCTCCTTCGAGGCGCCGTTCCGGCGCCTGTCGCTGCGGGAGGGGGCCAGGGCCGCCGCGTCGCGGACGCTGGGCCGCGAGGTCACGATGGAGGAGCTGCGCTCACGCGACGGCGCCGCGGCCCTCGCGCGGGAGCTTCACGTCGAGATCACGCCCTCGATGGGCGCCGGCAGGCTGGCGGCGGAGATCTTCGAGGCGCTGTGCGAGGAGGAGCTCATCCAGCCGACGTTCGTCTACGACTTCCCGACGGAGGTGTCGCCGCTCTCGAAGCAGAAGCCCGACGATCCCGACACGGTCGAGCGGTTCGAGCTGTACGCCGGCGGGTTCGAGCTGGCCAATGCGTTCAGCGAGCTGAACGATCCGGTGGAGCAGCGGCGGCGCTTCGAGGAGCAGATTGAGAGCCGGACGGCCGGCAACGAGGAAGCGCACGCCATGGACGAAGACTACATTCGCGCGCTCGAGTACGGCATGCCGCCGGCCGGCGGCGAAGGCGTGGGGATCGATCGCCTCGTGATGCTGCTCACGAACAGCCCCTCGATCCGGGATGTCATTCTCTTTCCGCTCATGCGGCCGAGATGACGGGATGCCTGGGGATTCGTGATTCGAGAAGGACGTCGTCTAATCCCGTCTCCGCAACTGGATCGCGATGATCTTCTCGGACTCCACCGGCTCGCCGTTGCGTGTGGCGGGCTGATAGACCCACTGGCGCGCCGCCTGCAGCAGGCGCGCATCGTAGGTGGGATAGGTCGGCTTCTCGATCGTCGCCGTCTTCACCTTGCCGTCGATGCCGATGATCACCTTGAGCGACCCGGCGTACTCGCGGGATCCCGCGACGGCGTCGGGGGGAATCCATTCCGGCATGGCCTGCTGAATGGCCACGGGCGGCAGGATCACCGTTTCGGTGCGCACCGGAACCGCTGGCGGCGGCTCCGCGGGCGCCGGCGCCGGCTCGGCCGCCGCGTCCGCCAGCGTGACGAAGCCTTCGGCGAGCACGCGCAGGTCCTCGTTCTCCGGGCGTCCCTTCAGCGCCGCGTCGTCGAGGAGCTCGAGGAGGAGATCGAAGCTGCGCTGCGCGCGGTCGAACTGCCTGGCCTTGAACGCCGTGCGCCCCTCGTCGAAGACCCTCCGCGCCACGCCCGGGAGCTCCTTGCGGCGCATCTCGGAGACGAGCCGGAGCACCGTCGGCGAGGCGACCGTCGGCGACGGGACGTACGTCGGATCCGCCGCGACGAGCGAGGCGACGGCGCGCTCGGCCTCGGTCAGCTTGCCGAGCGCGATGAAGCAGAACGCCCGGTACTGTTCGAGCTCCACCTTGTTCACGCGCGGCGCGGCGCGCTCCGGGGGCGCGGTGTCGACGCGCGTGAGCGTCGAGAGCGCCTCTTCGTACGCGGCCGCGGCATAGTGGGCCTTGGCGTCCTCGAGCGTATCCTGGGCGAGGGCCGCGCCGGCGAGCGGCCCGGCGGAGACGAGCAGCAGAAGGGACAGCGTTTTCATCTCTTCCTCAAATCCATGCTGACGCGCACCGGACCTTTCATCGTGACGGCCACGATCGTGCGCCGCTCGCCGAGCTCCGGGTGCCGGAAGACGAACTCGTGGGTGCCGATCGGCTGCTGCAGATTGCCGATGGGCGTCTCGCCGATGCGCTGGTTGTCGATCCACACCTCCGCCCAGGGCACGGCGTTGACGTGAACGGGGACGCGCGGGGCGTCGATCTGGACGGCGCTGGTGCGGCCGGCCTGGACGCTCACGGTTCGCACGGCCCGGAATCCGACCGCGTCGTTGACCATCTCGAGATCGTGCGTGCCCACCGGCAGCATGATGGTATCGGCCTCCGTCGTGCCGATGAGCCGATCGTTCGAGTAGACGTGCATCGGCACGGGGGCGGCGATGGACACGAGGCCGGCCACGAGCACCGGGGCGCCGGCGCGGGCCGGAGCAGGGGCGCTCTCGGC
>JBOGIW010000228.1:0-11617 GCA_050748045.1 Vicinamibacterales bacterium
ACCTGGCCCATCACGGCGCTCCGAACCGACCCCTGGCCGATGAAGCTCGCGAAGTTCGGGGAGATCGGGGTCCCTGCGACCTTCTGCAGGAACGAGCCCAGTGGAATCGGCGACCCGCCGTCGGGTCCCTCGATGAGCGTGGTGACGCCCTGCCGCACGTAGTTCTCGGCCGTGGGCACCTCGAAGATGCCGCGGCGCGCGTGCGTGTGGATGTCGATGAAGCCGGGCGCGACGACGTGGCCCTCGAGCTCGATGACGCGACCGGCGGGGCCGGCGAGCGACGGCGCGATGCGCGCGATCGTGTCGCCCCGAAGGGCCACGTCCGCGCGATACCACGGGCTCCCCGTGCCGTCGACGATGCGGCCGCCGCGAAGGATGAGGTCGTAGGTCGGCGCCTGCGCCCCGACGAGGCACGGCGCCAGCAAAAGAATCACAGCACGGCGCATGACGCGCACTATAGCGCAGACGGGCCCACGGCACGCGGCCGGGGCGCAGGAAGAGTAGAATGCGGCCCGACGGAGGCCTCAATCCATGCGCAGCCGCACATCCGCTTTCATCCCTCTCGTGATCGTCCTGCTGCTGCCGGCGCTGGCCGCGGCCCAGACGCAGACGCCCGAGCAGTTCTTCGGCTTCAAGCCGGGGACCGACGGCGAGCTCGCGCGCTACCCGAAGGTCGTCGAGTACTTCCAGCACCTCGCCAGGACCACCGACCGCGTCAGGTTCGAGGTCGTCGGGAAGACGACGATGAACAACGACTACGTGCTCGCGGCGATCAGCGCGCCGGAGAACCTCGCGAAGCTGGATCGTCTCACGCAGATCACCCGGCGTCTCGCCGACCCGCGAGGGCTGTCGGAGCAGGAGGCGCAGGCGCTCATCCAGGAGGGACGGCCTTTCTACTTCCTCTACACGACCATCCACTCGACCGAGGTCGGCAACATGCAGGCGGTGACGCTCGTCGCCCACGCGCTCGCCACCGACTCCTCACCCGCCACGCGCGAGGTGATCGACAACTCGGTCGTGCTGATCGTGCCGTCGCAGAACCCCGACGGTCAGGTCATGGTGATCGACCACTGGTACAAGACGAAGGGCACGGCGCTCAATCGCGTGTTCCCCGACCTCTATCACAAGTACGTCGGCCACGATAACAACCGCGACTGGTTCATGTTCACGCAGAAGGAGACGCAGCTCGCAATCCAGATCCAGAGCCGCTTCAAGCCGCAGATCACGCACGACATGCACCAGATGGGCGCGACGCGGTCCCGCATCTTCGTGCCGCCGTTCCAGGACCCGTACGACCCGAACATTCACCCGATCCTCGCCATGGGCCAGGCCACCGTGGGGCAGGCGATGGCCACGGCGCTCATCGCGGAGGGCAAGGAGGGCGTGGCGTGGAACGAGTCCTACGATCTCTGGACGCCGGCGCGGCAGTACATGGTGTATCACGGGCAGCCGCGCATCCTCACAGAGATTGCAAGCGCGAACCTCGCCGATCCGTTCGTGAACCCGGCCGGGCGCGACCGGCCGCTCGGGCCGCAGGAGTCGCGGATGAACTTCCCGAGGCCGTACTCGAAGGGCACGTGGACCCTGGGCCAGATCGTCGACTACGGCGTGACGGCGGCGCTCGCCGGCATCACGCACGTGGCCAAGTACCGCCAGCTCTGGCTCGAGAACTTTTACAAGGTGCAGCGCGACGCCGTGAACTGGACAGGGGCGCCGTACGCGTTCATCGTCCCCGCGGGCCAGCGCGATCCGATGGCGACCAGGGAGCTGCTCGAGATCCTTCACACGGGCGAGGTCGAGCTGCACCGCGCCTTGGCGCCCTTCACCGCGGGCGGCAACGAGTACGCGGCCGGCTCGGTCGTCGTGAAGGTCGCCCAGCCGTTCGGCCCGTTCGCCAAGACGATGCTTGAAACGCAGGTGTATCCCGATCTGCGACTCTTCCCAGGGGGTCCGCCGAAGCCGCCCTACGACGTCACGGCGCACACACTGGGCCTGCTGATGGGCGTCGAGGTCGATCAGATCGCGCAGCCCTTCGAGGCGGGACTCGAGCTCATGAAGACGGTGGACGTGCCGGCATCGCCGCTTCCGGCGCGCCCGAAGTACGCCTACCTCGTCGGGCCGGAGTCGAACGCGGGGTTCAAGGCGCTCGCCGAGCTGCAGAAGGCCAACGTGCCGGTCTATCGATCCGCCGAGGGCTTCGAGTCGGGCGGCCGGCAGTTCGCCGCGGGAACCTGGATCGTGTCGCCGGTGCCCTCCGCGGCGAAGATCCTCGCGACGGTCGCGAAGGAGACCGGGCTGCCGGTGTCGGCTGCCGATCGCGCGCCCGGGGTCGACGGCTTCCGCGTCAAGGCGGGCACGCGCATCGGCCTCTACCGGGGCGCCAACAACATGCCGGGCGGATGGCTGATGTGGCTGTTCGAGCAGTACGGCTTCAACCACCAGATCGTGACGGCGCACGACTTCGACGCTGACCTCTCGTCGAAGTACGACGTGATCGTGATGCCGTCAGGCCTCACGAAGGAACGGATCGTGACCGGCCTCGATCCGGCACGGCACGCCAGGGAATGGGCGTGGGCGTACGGCGTCGGCGACGCGGGATGGAAACGGCTCGCCGACTTCGTGAAGAATGGCGGCACGATCGTCGCCATCGGCAGCGCCACCGAGACGGCGCGCGAGCTGCTCGACCTGCCGATCGAAAAGGTGCTGCCCGAAGGCGGCCGGCGGCGGCCGCCCGGCCAGGGTCCCGGCGGCCCGGCCGTGCAGGTGGCGGCCTCGGAAGTGGAGCGCCAGCTCAAGGATGCGTTCACGAGCCCCGCCCGCCTCATGCAGACGCTGCGCGATCGCGTCGCCGATCCAGCGTCGCTCTTCTACTGCCCGGGATCGCTCCTGCAGAACGAGTTCGACCCGTCGCACCCGGTAGGCTTCGGCATGCCGGCGGCGTGGCCGGTCTTCTTCGAATCGGACCAGGCCTACCGCCTCAGGCCCGGCTTCGGCATCGACGCGCAGGTGGTCTCGCGCTATCCGCGAGCGCACGTGCTGCAGAGCGGCTGGCTGCTCGGCGAAGAGTACCTGCACGACCAGGCCAACGTGGTCGCCTTCACCGTCGGCCGCGGCACGGCGGTGACGCTGGCCAGCCAGATCGACTACCGCACGCAGCCGCGCGGCACGCTGAAGCTGCTCTTCAACGCGATGTTCCACGGCCCGTCGACGCCCATGAGCGCGGCGCAGATGCAGCGGCTGGAATCGACCGGCACGCACTGAACACTCCGGGGAGCAGGACTCTTGCAGGATTCTCTGCTCCCCGCTTCCTCGCGCCAGCTCACGCCGGCACGGCTACGGGCACTCGATCAGACCGATCACGCGCCTTGCGGCGATTTGCGCGCGGCGCCGCCGCGTGGTGAGCTCCCGCAGTGTGTCTGCGAGCGGCAGGCTCGCCTGCTCGCCGTCCCACCCGTGCGCCCGCTGCTCCAACGCGCGCTGACGCCGCTCGAGCTCCATCCGGAAGCACTCGAAGCAGAGCGTGCGCGGCCGCTCCCCGCCGGCGTGCTCGCGAAAACCGTAGCGGGCCTCCTTCGCCTGGCAGCCCGTGCAGAGCGTCGGCGCGCGACGGGACGGCCGCACGCGGCGCGGAGATGTCCACCCTTCGTAAAGCCCGAGTTGCGTGTCCTTCCGTGCCGGAGCCTGCGCTGCCATGTCGTCCTCCCTGTGCCCAGTCTAGAAGGGTGGTGTGACAGACTAGGTCACGTCGGATCGCCACGGGGCGATTGGTCAGTGGGCAAGGAAAGTCACTCGTGATGTCGTCATTGCCGATTGGCGATGTGTGATCCTGCGATGATGAAGCGGGCTGCCGGCCTCGACGCCGAGATCGACGCGCTCTTCCAGCTTCCGCTCACCGAGTTCACGGCGGCGCGCAATGCGCTGGCGGGCCGGCTCAAGAAGGCGGGACGGCTCGACGATGCCGAGCGGGTGAAGGGCGTTCCCAAGCCGCCGGCGTCGGCGTGGGTGGTGAACCAGTTGTACTGGCGGCACCCGCAGGCGATCGACGCGCTCGTCGAGACCGGCGAACGGTTCCGCAAGGCGCAGGCCGCTCAGCTCGCGGGCAGGCACGCAGACCTCCGTCCCCTGCTGAACGAGCGGCGCGAGGCGCTCGCCGGGCTGATGACACGCGCCGCGGACCTTCTGCGGGAGTCGAACCACGCCGTCTCTCCGGAGGCCACGCGCCGGATCGCGACGACGCTCGAATCGCTCTCGACGTGGGGGCGCACGCCCGGCGCGCCGCAGGCCGGACGGCTGACCGACGACGTCGACCCGCCCGGCTTCGAGGCGCTCGCGGCGCTCGTGCCGCGGCCCGGCGGCGGGAAGCACTCGTCGGAGCCGTCGCGGCTGCTGCAGTTCCGCCAGGAGGAGCGGGCGCGGGCCGCGCGGGACAAGAGAGCCGACGATCGGGCCGCTCTCCGCGCGAAAGCGCGCGACGCCGTGCAGGCCGCCGAGAAGGCGCTTCGCGACGCGCAGCGGGACGCCGAGCGCGCCGAGGCGACACTGAAGAAAGCCGCCGCGCGGGCGAAGGCGGCGGAGAAAGAGAAAGAGGAGATCGAGAAGCGCTACGAGAAGCTGCAGGAGGAGGCGCAGGCGGCCACCAGGGAAGCCCGCCGCGTCGCGGAACAGGCCGAGGAGGCCGCGCAGGCGGTCACCGATGCCGAGCGTGACCTCGAGCGAGCCCGGACCGCGCTGGCGCACTACGACTAGGTCGATGGGCGCTACGAGGGCATCCTGAAGATCGCATCGTCGATCGGGACGTTCACCTCGATCTTCTTCGTGTAGAAGACGAACGTCTGCCCCGGCGCGTCGCGCTCCTCTTCGATCGCGAAGGGGAACTTCACACCCTCGATGTCGCGCCAGTCGCCGAAGGTGATCGTTGTCGCGACGCGGCGGTTCGGCGCCACCTCGATCGTGGCCTCATGCCGGCGCTCGAGCAGCGTCGCCGCGTCGAGGTAGACATACCGCACCGCGCCGCTCTTCATCGTCACCTTCAGCTTCCACGCCTCGACGGCGCCGGCGCGCTGCCGGCCTTCCAGCGCGATCGTGTGCCCCTTGTCGCGGTAGTCGATAAGGAATCCATCGAAGTCGCCATCCACCTCGCGCTGCTCCACCGCGCCCGCGCCCTGGCGAACGACGGTCTTGCCCTTCGCTGTCTCCCATGCCTCGTCCGAGAAGACGCGGACGACTGGTGTCTGGCTCCCCTCCGGCGTCTGTTCGCTGCGGTACAGGTTCGGCCGCTTCTTGTAGACGACAAGGTCGAGGTCGTTGAAGAGGGCGGCAACCGTGCGTTCGATGCGCACGGTCTGGATGGCCCTGAGATTGGCCATGCCGCCTCTGGCCTCGACGTGGCGGGCGATCAGCTCGTCGACGGTCTGCGCCGGGGCGGGAACGGCCAGGAGGAGGATGACGACCGCAAGTCTAGATGGCAAGCGATTCTCCCGGTTCGAGCACGCGGAATGCCGATGCCGGCACGGCGTGCCTCTCCAAGGCGCGTCCAAGCTCGCGCACAGGCTCCTCGATGCCCTCGTCGGCCAAATGGAAGCACCCGAAGTGCATCGCGACGCTGAGGCGCGATTGTAGATCGCGATGGGCCCGCACCGCCTCGTCCGGGTTCATGTGCGCCGCGCCCATGAACCAGCGCGGCTCGTAGGCGCCGATCGGGACGAGCGACAGGTCGAACGGTCCGAGACGCCTGCCGATGGCCGTGAAATGCGTGTGGTAGCCGCTGTCGCCCGCGAAGTAGAGACGCCGCTTGCCCAGCGTGAGCGCAAACCCGGCCCAGAGCGTGCGGTTGCGATCGAAGAGCGAGCGCGCGGCGAAGTGCTGCGCCGGGGTGGCCGTGATCCCTTCGTGCGATTGCCACCAGTCCAGCTCGACGACGCGGCGAAGGCCGCAGCGCTCGAGGAACGCCTTGTTGCCGAGCGTCGTGACGATGCGCGAGCCGAAGCGGGCCTGCAGCCGGCGAAGCGTCGTCAGATCCATGTGGTCGTAGTGGTTGTGACTGACCAGGACGACGTCGATCGGCGGAAGCCGGTCGAAGGGAATGCCGGGATGGCGCACGCGGCCTGGTCCCGCCCACTGCACCGGGCTGGCGCGGCGCGCCCAGACGGGGTCGGTCAGGAAGGCGAGGCCGCCCCCCTCCACGAGGAAGGTCGAGTGGTTGACGAACGTGGCCCGCAGCTCGCCCGCCCGCGGCGACCGCGGCTCGTAGCGCGCGCGGTTCTCCACCCAGGCCGGCCACGGCGTCCGCTGCCGCGACGTGGCCCAGCGGAGCACCTGGAGGAGGCTCCGATCGGCAGCCCGCTCCTCGTTGCGGAACCGTGTGCCGTCGAACGGAGCGCCCAATGCCTGCCGCCTTTATCGAGGACCGCCAACATTCATCTCACCATCCCACTCGGCCGCGCCCGCGACGCGGATCCCGAACGGGTCCAGCATCCGCGCCACGGTGTGGTTGACCACGTCGTCGAGCGTGGCCGGGTTGTTGTAGAAGGCCGGGAGCGGCGGACAGATGACGACGCCCATGCGCGACAGCCTGAGCATGTTCTCGAGATGGATGTCGCTCAGGGGGGCTTCGCGCACGGCGAGCACGAGCCGGCGGCGCTCCTTCAGCACGACGTCGGCCGCGCGGTGAATGAGGTTGGTGCCGCACCCATGCGCGATGGCGGCCAGCGACTTCGCACTGCACGGCGCCACGATCATCCCGTCGGTCGGGAAGGAGCCGCTGGAGATGGCGGCGCCGAGATCGTCGGCCTTGTACGCCGTGTCGGCGAGCGCTTCCACCTCCTCGCGCGAGTGCCGCGTCTCATGCTGCAGCGTGCGCGCACCCCAGCGGCTGATCACGACATGCGTCTCGACGCCCGCCTCGCGCAGCCGCTGGATCGCGCGAACGCCGTAGATGACGCCCGTCGCCCCGGTGATGCCGACAATCAATCGCATTCGTTCACCTGGGAATTGGAAGTTGGAGATTGGGAGTCGGGAGTTGGCGATTGGGAGTTGTGCATGACCCATTCCTGTTTCGTGAGCTCGAACAGAGCGAAGCGGTCGTGCGGGCCCCACTTGGAGTCCGGGTGCGTGCCGTACCCGACGTGGCGAAAGCCGGTTTTCTCCAGCACCCGGAACGAGGCGACGTTCCGGACGAGGCATGACGAGTAGAGCTCGTCGATGCCGTGCTCCTCGAACATCGTCCGCACGAGTGCGCGCGCCGCGGCCGAGGCGTACCCGCGGTTCCAGTACGGGACGCCGATCCAGTAGCCCATCTCGCCGCGCCGGGGCGACCCGGCAATGTTCAGCACGCCGCAGACGCCCACGAGCGTCCCGCAGGTTCCGGGCATGGTCGCGGGGGCGAGGATGGCGAAGTTCGCCTCGGAGCCGAGCTCGCGCTGCGCGAGCGTATAGCGGATCCAGGTGACGGAGCCGTCGGCCGGGTAGGGGTGCGGCACGTTCGACGTGGCGGCGATCAGCGGATCCGAGGCCAGCGCCTGCACGTCGGCGGCGTGTGCGAGCGAAATCGGCTCGAGGCGAACCATGGCGTCGCGGTACAGGCTATCCTAGTGGCGGGTGCTATCGAAGCGTCAAGTGGCGGCCTCCCCGAGATGGGCCGCCACCCGCCGATCATAGAACCGCCACAACGTGCTCAAGCGTCAGACTACCGGATCGGTCATCTGCACCTCCTGCGGCGTCCTCGTCGGCGTCAACGACGATCGCTGTTACAACTGCGGCCGCCGGAACCCCGGCCTCTGGGGCTACGCGCCGGCGCTGCGCAATCTCGGCCGCGATCTGGGGTTCGTGCCGTTCGTGATCGGCACGTGCTTCTTTTTGTACGTGCTGGCGCTCATCATGTCGCAGGGCAACATCGGCATGCGCGGCATGATGTCGTTCCTGGCGCCGGACCAGGTGGCGCTCCTGCGGTTCGGCGCCAGCGGCGCGCATCCGGTCTTCAACCTCGGGTTCTGGTGGACCGTGCTGACGGCAGGCTGGCTCCACGGGAGCGCCTTGCACATCCTCTTCAACATGCTGTGGGTGCGCGATCTCGCGCCCGTGACCGCGAATCTGTACGGGCCCGGACGCACGATCATCATCTACGTCGCGGCCGGCGCGGCCGGCTTCATCGTCACCTCGGCCGTCGGCGCCTTCCTGCCCCCGATTCCGATTCTCGGCGGCGCGCAGGTCACTATCGGCGCATCCGCCTCGCTCTTCGGGCTCTTCGGCGCGCTCGTGTCTTACGGCCGCCGCACGGGCAGCCGCGCCATCGGCGACACCGGCCTGCAGTACGCGCTGATGCTCGGCATCTTCGGCTTCATCCTGCCGGGCATCGACAACTGGGCGCACGGCGGGGGGTTCGCGGGCGGGTACGTCGCCGCGCGCCTGCTCGATCCGCTCAAGCCGGAACGCATCGATCATCTCCTGCTCGCGGTCGTCCTGCTCGCCGTTTCACTGATGACCGTCGCGGCGCACTTCATCTACACGCTGCGCTACGCGGGGTAGGCCTCCGGCAATTCGGATCCCATCCGATCCCTTGAACGGTCGTCCGGATTCGTTGCACTGATCGGCGGTGGGACGACCGTGACGAAGGGACGAAAAACGCTCCAGAACCCGCGCGCCTGACGTGAACGCCGCGTGAGCTGATGGGCACTCCGCTTGCTGTCCAGCTTCAGGCCCGGCGCACCTGCGCCGGGATGACCTTACGGAAGCTCAGGAGGAACAGATGACACGTTGGGGCACTTTGGTGTTCGCCATGGCCCTGTGGCTCGGCGGTTCCGCGTCCGCGTTCGCGCAGGGCGGCGGCGCGAGCTCGACGGGCAGCATCAGCGGTCAGGTCGTGGACGACAGCGGCGGTGTGCTGCCGGGCGTGACGGTCGCGGCGACCTCACCCGCGCAGATGGGCACGCTCACGGCGGTGACGAACGAGGAAGGCATGTACCGCTTCCCGTCCGTGCCTCCTGGCGAGTACAAGATCCAATTCGAGCTGGCCGGCTTCACGACACTGGTTCGCGACGCGATCCGCGTCACGCTCGGCTTCAACTCGGCGGTGAACGTGAGGCTGGGGGTGGCGACGCTGCAGGAAACGGTGACGGTCACCGGCGAATCGCCGGTCGTCGACACCACGGCCACGCGCATTCAGACCAACTACGACCAGGAGCGGCTCGCGTCCATTCCGAACGCACGCGACATGTGGTCGCTCCTCGCGACGACGCCGTCGGTGACGCTGAACCGCGTCGACGTCGGCGGCAACACCGCCGGCACGCAGACCACCTACTTCGCGTACGGCTATTCGGGCCAGAATCGGCCCTTGATCGAAGGCATCAACACGACGGAGGGGACGGCAGCCGCAGGCTTCTACCTCGATTACGGGTCCTTCGAAGAGGTCTTCATCGGCGCCGCGGGCAACTCGGCCGAGATGCCGAACCCGGGCGTGCTCACGCAGTTCGTCTCGAAGGGCGGCGGCAACAACTTCTCGGTCAGCCTCTATTACGACTACGAGAACGAGAAGATCCAGGGCCGCAATCTCGAGCCGGCGCAGACCATTCCCAACACGTCCATCCGTCGCGACGGCAACCGCCTGTCGGGCTATCGCAACCTGAATCTCGGCGTGGGCGGTCCGATCCTGCGCGACAAGGTGTGGTTCTTCGGCGCCTACCTGAATCAGGAGAACAAGGTCGCGGCGCCGCCGTCGGGCTCGTTCCTCGACGGCACTATTTTCCGCACGAAGCTCTTCAACTACACCGGCAAGGTGACGTACCAGATGAACCAGCACAACAAGGTTTATGGGTACATCCAGCACGGCACCAAGCAGCAGCCGAACCGGACCGACAGCAGCAACCGTCTCGGCCCGCCGGTGCACATCACGGGCGCGTCCACGGTGCTGCAGGATTCGCCGAGCTGGGTCTACAAGGGCGAGTGGAACGGCACGGTCGGGCAGAATGCCTTCGCGGAGCTCCGCGCAGGGCAGTTCGGGTACAACTTCGGGCTCGGCAGCAACACGACCGACGTGCGGTACGAATCGGAGAATACGAACCAGATTCTCGGCGGCGGCCGCGACTGGGAGCTGCGCCGGCGGCGCAACCAGTACACGGGCTCGCTCAGCTACTTCAACGACAACTTCGCGGGCGGCTCGCACAACCTCAAGGTCGGCGGGGAGTACCTGGACGAGAAGGGCGAGACGCTCTGGAATTCGTACTATCGCGACAACGTGATCCACTTCGTCAACGGGCCGCTCACGGGGCCGCTCTCGGCGACGACCCCGGTGGCCGTGCGCCTGGCCAACAACTCCGACAGTTGGAGCGCGCTGGCGACGACGAGCCTGTTCGTCACCGATACCTGGACGATCGACAAGCTGACGCTGAACCTCGGCGCGCGTGTCGATCGGTACCGGGTGTGGCTGCCCGAGCAGAGCGTGCCGGTGAGCCGGTTCAACCCGACCGCCGTCACCCTCGCGGAGGTCTCCGAAGTCGTGCTCTTCAACCACATCGTGCCCCGCCTCGGCGCGATCTACGACCTGCAGGGCGACGGCAAGACGGTGCTGAAAGCGAACTGGGGCCGCTTCTACTTCAACCCCGGCGTCAACCTGGCGGACTCGGTGAACCCGAACACGGGGAACCAGTACAGCGACTACACCTGGAACGACCTGAACGGCGACCGCGTGTATCAGGCGGGCGAGGAGGGCGTGCAGGGACAGAACTTCCGGTTCACCGGCCGTGCGGGCGCCGCGATCGATCCCGACCTCGAGAATGCCTACACGAACGAAGCCTCGCTGTTCGTCGAGCGCGAAGTCATGCGCGACCTCGGCGTCCGCGTGGGCTACGTCTGGAAGAAGGACAACAACGGCTGGCAGCAGACGGTGCCCAACCGTCCGTTCTCGGCGTACAACATCCCGGTCACGATGACCGAGGCGACGACCGGGCAGTCATTCCAGGTGTTCAACCTCGACAACCCGGCTGGGCGGCCCGTCACGCAGTTCACGACGAACATCGACGGCTACGAGGGGACGTACCGGACGCTCGAGCTCTCGTCGAACAAGCGGTACTCGGACCGCTGGTCGATGAATGCGTCGTTCTCGTATACCTGGACCGAGGAGTACAACCGCACGTACTTCAACAACGTGTTCGCGACGGCGGTGAGTAACTTCGCGCTCTTCGGACCGTTCCCGACCAACCCGAACGAGCACACGTTCAACGAGTTCACGAACTGGAACGCGAAGTTCAGCGGCACGATCGACGCCGGCTGGGGCCTCCGCGTCACGCCGGTGCTGAAGTCGCAGAGCGGCGCGCCGTACGGCCGCGTCGTGGCGCTGCCGCTCAACTACGGCACGCAGCTCTTCCTGGCCGAGCCGATCGGCACGCGCCGGCAGGAGACGATCACGGTCGTCGACTTCCGCGTCGAGAAGCGGCTGCGGCTCGCGGACCGGGCGCGCCTGGGCCTCTTCTTCGACCTGTTCAACGTGATGAACGCGAACACCGCCATCGCGGTCAACTGGCGGTCGGGCGCGTCGTTCGAGCGCGCGACGACCGTGCTGGCGCCGCGTATCGCCAAGTTCGGCGTGAAGTTCGATTGGTAGGCTGATCTCCGCAATCCGCAATCC
>JBOGIW010000229.1:0-2218 GCA_050748045.1 Vicinamibacterales bacterium
GTTCCACGTCCTATGTTCGGCGTTCGGGCAACCGTGAACCGAGAACACGGAACCGTGCACCTCGAACAGAACGCGGAACCAGAACCCGGAACCCAGAACCTGGAACCAGGAACGGTTCCATGGCAGCGAGGAACCGTGCGATGTCACTGAGCCGCGCCGCCATCCTGGCCGTCGGCAGCGAGCTCCTGACGCCGCTGCGCATCGACACGAACTCGCTGCACGTGACGGAGCAGCTCAACGCGCTCGGGATTGATGTCGTGTTCAAGGCGGCCATCGGCGACAGCCGGGACGAGCTGGCCTATGCCGTGCGGGAGACCATCGCCCGGGTCGATCTGCTCGTGCTCAGCGGAGGGCTCGGTCCGACCGACGACGACGTGACGCGCGAGGCGGTCGCCGAGGTGCTGGGGCGGTCTCTTCGCGAGGACCCGTCGATCACCGATCGCATCCGGCGCCGCTTCGAATCGCGCGGCTGGACGATGCCCGAGATCAACCGCCGGCAGGCGATGGTGCCCGAGGGCGCGGACGTGCTCCCCAATCCCAACGGGACCGCGCCGGGCCTCTGGATCGAGCACGAGCGCGGGCTGGTGGTGCTCTTGCCGGGCCCGCCGCGCGAGCTGAAGCCGATGCTCGCGGACCTCGTCGGCGGACGGCTCCGCGACCGCTGCGGGAACATGACGCTGCGGCGGCGGCTCATCCGCCTCACCGGCCGGACGGAGTCGCACACCGACGAAGCGCTCCAGCCGCTGTACGCGGAGTGGGCTCGTGCCGAACCGCCGATTGCCGCAACGATTCTCGCCGCGCTCGGGCAGATCGAGCTGCACCTTTCCGGGAGGTGCGATGCCGGTGCCGCGCTCGACGCGGCGTTGGATCGTGCCGTCGCTCAGGTGCAGGGTGTGCTCGGGCTCGACGTGTACAGCGTCGACGGGAAGATGCTCGAAGAAGTGGTGGGCGATCTGCTCGTCGCGCGTGGGCTGCGGATTGCCGCGGCTGAGTCGTGCACGGGAGGGCTCCTCACGTCGCGCCTCACCGACGTGCCCGGGAGCTCCCGGTACGTCGATCGATCGGTGGTCGCCTACAGCAATGCGTCGAAGACCGCGCTCCTCGGCGTCTCCGGCGCGCTCCTCCTCGAGCACGGCGCCGTGAGCGAGCCGGTCGCGCAGGCGATGGCGGAGGGGATTCGCGCCACCGCCGGCGTGGACGTGGGCGTCGCCGTGACCGGCGTGGCCGGGCCCGGCGGCGGCACGCGGGAGAAACCGGTCGGTATGGTGTGCATCGCCACGGTCACGCCGCAGGCGACGCGCGTCCGGACGGCACGCTTCATCGGCGGACGAGAGCAGGTGAAGTTCCAGGCCTCACAGGCCGCGCTCGACATGGTGCGGCGGATGATCGTCTGACTGCGAGGGCCCGATGAGGCGGCTCTTCACCGCAGTCGAGCTCGGCGAGGAGGTCCGTGCGGAGGCCGCCGTCCTGCTGGCGGAGCTCCGGAGGCGAGCGCAGCGCGCGGCACCCGGCGCGCGGCTCGCGTGGGTGCTGCCCGAACGGATGCACCTCACGCTGCGTTTCATCGGCGAGGTCGGCGATGCCGAGGCCGAGCGGATCATCGGCGCCCTTCGCGCTCCGCTGCCCATGGCGCCGTTTGTCGTCCGGCTCGAAGGGCTCGGCGTGTTCCCGGCGACGGGCCCCCCGCGCGCGATGTGGATCGGCGTCTCCGAGGGACGAGAGGCCGTCATCGAGGCGGAGTCGAAGGTCAGCGAACGATTGCTCGCCCTCGGTATCCCGCGCGAGGCGCGTCCCTACAGCCCGCATCTGACGTTCGCGCGCGTACGCGCGGCGGCCGGGCTGCGCACGGCGGCGCTCTTCGATGGCCTGGTACGACGGTTCGGCGAGACGCGGGTCGACGCGATTACACTGTTCCAGAGCCAGTTATCGCCGAAGGGGCCGACCCATGTGGTCGTCGAGAAGACCCGGCTCCAGCCTCCCGGCTCGTAGCGGAACGCCCGAACGCACAACCGTGCAGGACGCCTTCGCCATCGTCATCGGCTACATCGTCGGGTCCGTGCCGTTTGCGTTCCTGCTGTCCCGGCGGCGCGGGATCGATCTGCGCCGCGCCGGCAGCGGGAACGTCGGCGCCGCGAACGTGCTGCGCACGAGCGGCGTTGGCCCCGCGGTCGTCGCCCTGTGCCTCGACGTGATGAAAGGCTCGCTCGCCGTCGTCGCC
>JBOGIW010000230.1:0-2875 GCA_050748045.1 Vicinamibacterales bacterium
ACTCTGACCCCGTTCTGACCCCGGTCGCGAGGTACTGGAGGGCGCGCAGCGACGGCAGGAAGAAATAGCCGCCGCCGCGGACCTCCACGAAGCGCTCCATGCCGTTGACTCGCATCCGCACCGGCGCACCCTGCAGCGTAAAGGTGCCCTGCGACTGTTCCTGGTGGCCCATCAGCGGATCCGCGTCGGTGTAAAGGCCGGCGAACTTGGCGTTGTTCATCCACGTGTGCTGGACGAACTCGAACTGGCGCGCGATGTCGGCGTTGAGGCAGATGAAGTGCAGCCCGACCTCCCCTTCGCGCTCCTCCGCGCGCAGGATTTCGTCCACGTCGAGCGTGAGCGAGATCGGAGCCCCATACGGCCGGCCACGCCGCAGGAGGCGGTGGCGGTTCGAGATCATGAGGGATTCCTCGGGCGAGCCCTCGAGCGAATCCCGCGGATTCGTGCGCCGGATATGTGCGCCCATCGGGCAGAAGTGGCCGTGCGCATCGCGGGCGAGGTAGCCGAAGTCGTCGCGCCTGGACTGCGAGGTGTCGTCACGGTCCGGGCAGAGCGTGAGCGGCGCTCCGCTTGGCCAGCGGCCCACCATCTTCGCCGCCATGCGCACGCGTCCCTCGCGGTCGCTCGTGCCGTCACTGAGGCGCGCGGCCTTGTCCACGAATCGCCAGAACGCGCGCACGTCCTGGCTGCGCTGCCGGAACACGAGGTACGAGCCGTTCCGCCCGAGGTCGCCGGCCTCCGATCCATCCTCGGTTCGAACGCGCCGAAGGATCCTGCCCGGATCGCGATCCGCCGCGACAACCGGACTGAGCGGAAGCTTCCCGTACTGGTTCCGGTAACCGAGGATGAACTCGCCAGGCGCGATGGTGTTCCCCGGAGAGCCCGTCCGGCTCAGCCCCTCGACGATCGGCTGCGCGATGCCGTCGCTGAAGCCGAAGTGCTCGCGCGGCGGGTCGAAGGGGTACGTGTCGAGGCGCTGCAGCTCGCGCAGCCCGACGTACGCGCCGCGGACCCGATCACACAGCAACTCGACCAGGTCCGGGTCGCGCGCGAACAGCAGCAGGAGGACGTGCGCCGTGGGGCCGCCCCAGCGCCACGTCTCGGGCGCGCTCCCGTCGCGGTCGCCCAGGAGATGGCGCGCGCGGTGCGGCTCCCCCATCCCCTCCCAGAATTCACGCGAGAAGGTCTCGAGCGCCTGCTCGTCGACGCCGAGCTGCCGCAACCCTTCGCACGTGAAGGCCACGTGCAACGCCTCGGCGTCGGGCTTCGGTCTGGCAGGCGTGACGTGCGGCGCGAGCGTGCGCAGCCACGTCCGGGCGGCGCCGCGGTCCACGATCTCCAGCACGAGGTAGCACGCCGCCTTCAGGTCCCCGTACCCCCGGGCGATCAATCCCTGCATGTCGCCGAGCTCGAGCTGCGTCATGGTCCTCGCGGTCAGAGCCGCTGCAGCCACGCCGCCGTCTCGGCCGCAGACTGGGGCGCGAAGAGGCCGGCGCGAATCTGCGCGTTGTTGTTGATGTTCTGCACGCTCAGCGTCTTGTACGCGCTGTACCAGACCTGCGTCACGATCTGGCTGTTGCGCGCGCGCGCCTTGAACCGCTGTTCATCCGTGGCGCCGTCCTTGACGAGCCACCGGCTGGCCGGAAAGCCCTCGGTGTTGCTCCACACCGCCGTCAGACCGTCGGCCGCCTTGTCGACGAAGTCGCCGAGGTAGTTCTCCCAGCTCCCGTCGAAGTTGCTCAGAAAGAGCACCCGCCGCCCGTTGTCGATGATCACCCAGCGTGCGAAGTGAATCGACGGGATCGTCCCCAGCCTCCCGCGCGTGAACACGTACCGCCCGGCGAGATCGATGACGCGCAGCACGGTCCGCAGCGTAAACAGGCGGAACCGGCCCGGCTTGAGATTGTTGACCGCGCTCATCTGGTTCTGGACGAATCGATCCTCGTTCTGCGCCAGCGTGGCGACGTGCGCGAAATCAGTGGCCGGCGGAAACTGCGCGTCCGAACGCTCGTGCCTCCGGAGTACGACCGCCCACAACCCGACCGCCACGACGAGCGCCCCGACAATGCCGCCGAAGAGCGCAAGCCCCACCGACGCGGTGGACAGCAGCCCGACGACGAACGGCACGAGGATGACGGCGGCCACTCCGGCGACGATCGGCACGTCGCGCGCGATCGGCCACAGGCGTCGCGGGCGAGGCCCAGGTTCCGTTGCCCAGTCGAGCTCCGGCTGGCTGCGGACGAATTCCTGGATCTCGGCCCGTATCGTCGCGGGGTCCTGCTGCAGGACCTCGGGCCGGCGCGTCGCCTGATCCAGGAACCCTTCGAGGGCGTCGCGCAGCCTGGCCTCGTCGCGAATGCGTGGCGTCGTCAGGCCACGCGTGCCGACGTAGAGCGTGTTGTAGCCGATTTCGCGCTCCCGCAGGTAGCCGAGGACGCTCTCGTTCGTGCGGCGGTCCGGCGGCGGAAATCCGACGCAGTGACTGTAGATGCGGTGCAGCCCCTCGCGCGCGTGCTCGTACAGCTCGTCCAGGTGCGCCTCGACCGGCTCGTCGAAGTTCGTCGAGAACACGAGGCTTGCGGGCGTGGGCCGGCCGCCGGCGTCGTGCGACGCGCGGAGCAGCACCCACCGCGCGAAATGCAGCGTCTGCAGCCGGGGGAAGGGGACGAGCGTGTTCTTCTCGACGTCGCCGCCAATCTCGCGCAGCAACGCTTCCAGCGCCGCTTCCTGGCCGGGCGCGATCTCGGCGACGATCGTCAGACCGTTCTGATACGGGGCTTTCGGTGGAATGCCGTGTTATACATCGGCGACCGCCGAATCCCGTAGAGAATCTGTAGGGTCAGACCGGGGTCAGAACGGGGTCAGAGTGACGATG
>JBOGIW010000231.1:0-11864 GCA_050748045.1 Vicinamibacterales bacterium
CCGGCGGCCGTCTTCCGGGCCGCCGGGCTGGACGACGTGGCCGAGCCCGCCTCTTCGGTGCTGACGCTCATTCGGCTGCTCCATGCAACCCCCGCAGGCGCCGACGCTGCCCGCAGCATGACCGCTGTGGAACAGGCTCCGACCGGCGGTGATGCCGTCTATGTGACCGTGCCGCTCCCGCTGCCTCATTCCGCGTTCCTGGCGATGCTTCCGATCGGCACGACCGTCGAGATGCTCTTTCCCGCGCTCATCCGCGACCGTCGCGCCGCGCTCTTTTACTACGGCGTGATGGCCATGGACGCCGAGACACGCGGATTCCTCGCGGCGCGGCCCACGCTCACGCGTGACCTGGCGCGCCAGCACGCCGGCGCCGTGGCGGCCTTCGGCCGGAGCGTGCGCGTGGAACGCGACCGGGTCGTCGTGCCCGGCGGCGACGCGGCCATTCCGGCCTGGGAGGGCGTGGTTGGTGCGCGGGTCAGCGATCCCCCGGCCTTCGTCGGCCGACTGCTGTCGGCCCGAGACGGTCGCACGGCCTACATGTTCGACGCAATCGCCCACCTGGACGACGCACATCAGCGTTTCGCGCTGGCCCAACTGGGGCGGCTGCAACGGGCGTTTACCGGCATCGATCGCGAATGGTCGGTGGCCGCCACGCCGTTCTCGCGGCCGATGCACGATGCCGCGATGATGCTGCGCCTCGTGCCACTGTCGCACGCAGGCGTCGCACCGCGCGGCATGCGCCGCGAGCTGTGGAAATCTGCGTTCGGCGCCGACGAGTTGCCGGACAATGCCGCGAGAGCCTTCCGCCGCGTCGCGCACGGGCCGCCCGTGGACGCGGCCTGGCTCGCCGAGTCGATTGCCATGACGGCACCGCCTATCCGCCGCCAGCGGTACGAACAGTTCGCGTTCGGCGCGCGCCGCTTCGCGCTCGTCGACGCGGCCGTGGCGCACGACGCCGCGGTTGGGCTGCGCGGCTTCAATCGCTACCCGGCCATGATGCTCGCGCTCGAGCGTATGGGCGTCACGACGCCCGCCGTGTATGCGCGGGCGGCGCGTGCCGCGCAGGCGGTCGCACGGGCCGGCGGCGGGGGCCGTGGCGTCACCGCCATGGCGCAGTTCCAGGGCGTGCTCGCCATTCTCGACCGCGTCGCGCGCAGCGGGCGCCTGGACACCGCCACGATCGAGCGGCTGGTGTCGTCGCTCTGCGCCGTTGCGCCGGGGGGTGGCAGGTACGCGGGACGGGTCGCGGCCTGGATCGACGACACACTCGTGCCGGCGCTCCGCGACGCGCTTGACCGTCCGGCCGCCTCGGCGGAGGCGATCGTGCTCACCGCGATGGCCGACCGAAGCCCCGACGCGGACGGCCGGCGCTTCGAGTGGGAAGGTCTTCGCTATGTCGTCGACTACACGGCCGGCGACCTCGCGCGCTTCGAGCAGGTGCGCGCGAAGCAGGGTGGCAATCGTCTGGACGATGTGCTGGCCGTGGCGAGAGAGGTCAGCACGCTCCGGGCCGCGTCACAGTCGCTCGGGCAGGTGCGGATGCGGGCGAGGCGGCTCGATGGCCTGATGCGCGGTCTTGCCGCGCCGCGGGATTGGCTGAACCTGCGCGGCTCCGCGCCGGCAATCCAAAGCGCCGCGCTCGGGGAGGTGGTCGATCATGCGCTCGCCGAGGTGTTGCTCGGTATCGTCTACGCGCCGCATCAAGGGGACCCGTCGGAGCTCTTCGCCGCTGCGGCGAATCTCTTCCACCGGCACGACTTCGGCGCAGGAACCACGGATATCACAGACGCCGCGCGCGCGCGGCTGTCGTGGGCACGGCCTCGAATCCAGGACACGCCCGGACAACGAACCCGTGTCAGCGGATCGCTCTTCGGGATCGACCTTGCGCTGGCGCGGTTCGCCTTGCGGCGTCTGGCCATCGACCGGATGCCGGCACGGCCGCGGCTCAACCAGAGCGACCGCGAGGTGTTCATAGCGACGGCGGCCCTCGTCAACCCGCGAGCGATCACCGGCTCGGCGCTGAAAACCATCGCGGCCGCGCTGCGACAGGGACGCCAGCACGTGGCGGATGCGCGCCGTGACGGCGCGGCGCTTGTCGACCTCGCACGGGCAGCCGGCGTCAGCGCCGTCCGGCGGCAGCGCTTGTCGTGGCTGGCGCCCCGCACGCCGGGGCTCGTCGAAGGCGAGTTCTCGCTGGTCGAGCTCCTGCGGCTCTCGGGCGCCTCCGGAAGCGACGCGGTCGGCGTCATCAGCGAGCCTCTCACGGGCTGTTATTGCCTGCGGTTTCCAGACGAGGCCCCGTGGGAAGACTTTTCGGGCCGGCCTGGCGCCGGACACGTCGCGGCCCGCGTGCCCGACCTGATGCTTCGCCTGGCGGAGATCCTCGTAGAGATTGACGCACCGGCGGCGCTCCTGCCTGGCGTGCTCGCGTACGCCACGCAGGATTTCATCGACGAAGCGTGGTCGATGCACACCGACGATGGGCATGCGCTGGTCCGGCAGGCCCACGCGCTCGATCGGCCGCGAGTCGAGGATTACGTGGCGGGCGTTGCCGCGAGGGGTCCGCTGAGGCCCGAAGCCAGACCATGATCCTGCTCGTCACCATTGCGCTGGCCACACTCGCCGCCGCGGCGCCCGCGCCGGCGCAGCAGGCGCCGGCGCTCCGGTTCGTCTCGCCCACGAGCGAAACCTACCTGAGCGGCCCCGTGCTGCCGCGGGTCGTCATCGAACCGCCCGCCCTCGCAGGGCAGGTCCTCGACGTCACGTTCTTTGCGGACGGCCGCCAGATCTGCGTGGCCGACGCCCGGCGTCCGGAATGCGCGTGGGACGCCGGCCCGACGGTGGAGGAGCATTTGATCCGGGCCGTCGCGCGGCTCCGTTCAGGAGGGCGGGTCGTGCAGAACGTCCGCACGAAAGCGCTCGGCTACACCGAATCGGTGTCGGTGGAGATTGTCCAGGTCAATGCCGTCGTCACGAACCCCTCGGGTCATTTCGTCAAGGACCTGACGAAGGAGCAGTTCCGCATCCTCGAAGACGGCCGGCCGCAGCGGATCACCAGCTTCGAGCCGATCGGCACCGCGCTGGAGCTGGTGCTGGCCGTCGACGTCAGCGGCAGCATGGCCGACGTGATGCCGGAGGTGAAGGAGGCGGTGCGTGCCTTTCTCGAGGCGCTCGGTCCGAAGGACCAGGTGACGCTCGTCGCCTTCAACGACGCCATGTTCACGCTGGCGCGGCGCGAATCGAACGCCGCCGCCCGCACGCGCGCCGTCGACCGCTTGAGCCCCTGGGGCGGCACGGCGCTCTACGACGTCATCGTGCGATCGCTCGATCTGCTCTCCCGACAGGCCGGCCGGCGTGCGCTCGTGATCTTCAGCGACGGCGACGATCAGTCGAGCCAGTCGTCGTTCGAGGAGGTACAGCGATTCGTGCGCGAAGGGGACGCCACGGTCTTCATGGTCGGGCTCGGCAGGGGCGCGACGAACCGGGACCTCAAGGACAAGATGGAAGAGCTCGCGCTGGCCAGCGGCGGCCGCGCGATGTTCGTAGACCGCGGCGATCAGCTCGCCGGGCCGTTCGCGGCGATCGTCGAGGAGCTGTCGAACCAGTACCTGCTCGGCTTCGATCCGAAGCGCGACGGCAAGTGGCACACGATCGAGGTGCAGGTGCCGAACACACGCTACCGCGTGCGTGCGCGGCAGGGATACAAGGCGCCGGATGGAGGCACGCGATGAGGGCCCTCCTCGCGATGCTGGCGGTTCTTCCCGTCACCGTCGTCGCCGCAGGCCGTCAGGCCGTCTCCGAGCAGCCTCTCGTCCAGTTCGAGACGCGCGCCGATCTGATCCTGATCGACGCCAGCGTCGTCGACAACGAGGGCGTCCCCATCGGCAATCTCACCCGCGACGACTTCGTGGTGACCGTGGACGGCCGGCCGCGTCCGATCGCCTCCGTGCAGTTTGTCAGAAGCGAGGCACGCGCCGAGCCTTCGGAGGCGACGAAGGCCACCCACTACTCGTCGAACGCCGGCGCGTCCGACGGCCGCCGGGTCGCCATCGTCATCGACGAGAACAGCATTCCGCCCGGCGGCGCACGGGCGGTGCTGTTCTCCACGGAGCGGTTCCTCCAGGGACTGTCCTCCGCGGATCGCATTGCGTTCATCCGCCTGCCGGGCTTCGAGGACTCGCTCGACTTCACGCCAGACCATCGCCGCGTGCTCGAGGCGGTGCAAAGGGTCGCCGGGAAGGCGCACCGGGTCGGCTTCGGCCGTGTGAGCGTGGCGGAGTCGGTCGCTTACGAGCGCCGCGACGCATTCGAGTGGGATCGAGCCGTCACGCGCATCTGCGCGGGGCAGACGGGCATCGACCTCGAGATCTGCCGGCAGGACGCCGAGAGCGAAGCCACCGAGATGATCAACACCTATCTCCGCCGCGCGCGCGAAACGCTGAGTGGTCTCGGACAGCTCGTCAACAACCTCCGGCAGATGCCGGGGCCGAAGACGCTCGTCCTGCTGTCGCAAGGCTTCCTCGGCTATGACTATCGGCTTGAGATCCTGCGACTGGCCGATGCGGCCGCGGCCGCCCGCGTCAGCCTGTATGCGCTGCACGTCGACATGCCGGCGTTCGATATCGCCGACGCGACGCCCTCGATGACGCGCACCGACGACGAGCGGCTGCTGGCCGAGGGCCTCGAGGATCTCGCCGGCGCTTCGCGCGGCGCGCGGTTCCGCATCGTGGGCACTGGAGAACGCGTGTTCGCCCGCGTGGCGCGCGAGCTCTCGGGCTATTACCTCATCGGCGTCGAGCCGACGGAGGCCGATCGCGACGGCAAGCCTCATCGCATCACGGTGGACGTGACGCGGCCCGCGACCACCGTGCGCGCGCGCGCGCAGTTCACGATCGGCGCCGCGACGGCGGACGCCCGGGCCGCGGCACCAGCCGATCGAGTGATCGAGCTGCTGCGCGCGCGACCGCCGACTCCGGCGTGCCGCTGCGTCTCGCCGCGTTCGCCGCTCCGGCCGCGGCCCCCGGTCGCGTGAAAGTCATCGTCGGCGCGGAGGTCGGCGTACCCCGGACCGCGCCTCTCCCCGTGCACGGCGGCTTCGTGCTGATCGACCACAACGGTAAGGTGGCGGGCACCCAGCTCGCGTCGGTCACGCTGCAGCCGGAGACAGGAGAGGAACCGGCGCCACCCCGGTTCCTCGGCCACGCCGAGGTTCCCCCGGGTACCTACACGCTACGGCTCGCAGTGGTGGATCCCGATGGTCGTACCGGCAGCGTGCATCACCCCGTCGACGCCAGGCTGAAGGAGGCCGGTCGTGTCGGCGTGTCGGATCTGATCCTGAGCATGCCCGCGCGCGGGCGAGCAGCCGTACGGCCGGAGGTGCATGTGAATCTCGACGGGCAGGCGCTGCAAGCGATGCTCGAGCTCGCCTTCGCGGATCCGAAGCTTGTGAACGACACACGCGTCAGCTTCGAGGTGTCCGAGACAACGGATGGCGCCGCAATCGTGAAGGAGTCAAGCCGTGTGACAAACGTCAGGGGCAGCGTGAAGCCTGTCGCGGCGGTCCTCGATGTCGGCGTCCTTCCACCAGGCGACTACGTGGCTCGGGCCCTGGTCACTGTTCCGGGGCAGAAGGCCCTGGCGATGATACGGCCGTTCCAGATTGCTCCACGCAGGGCGCGCGCGGCGGCAAAACCGGCCGAGACTGGCCGTTCTCCCGCGCGTGCCGTGTCGGGCGGCATGCCGGCGGCGGGCCGTCTGCGGCCTCCGATTCCGCCGTTCAGGAAGGAAGACGTGCTCGCGCCAGACGTGGTCAACCCGTTCATCGATCACGTGCTCGCCACCTATTCGCCGTCACCGGCGGCGCAGGAGGCGCTGAACGCCATCAAGGCAGGCGACCTGCAGCATGCGACGAAGGGCGAACGCCAGGTCGGCGACCTCGGCCTGTCGTTCGCGCAGGGTCTGAGCCTGTTCGCCGCCGGCCGGACTGCCGAAGCGGACGCCTACTTCCGGGCGGCGTTGCGCGCATCGTCGGACCTCATCGGCGCGGCGTTCTACCTCGGCGCCACGTTGGCCGCCGCGGGCAAGGATCGCGACGCCGTCGGCGCGTGGCAGACGGCGCTCATCGGCGACGTCGGCACGGCCGGCGTGTACCCGGTGCTTATCGACGGCCTCCTGCGCCTGCGCGACGGAGAGCAGGCGCTCGAGGTCCTGAAGGAAGCCGAGCCGGCGTTCGCGGATCGCGACCAGTACACCAGGCGTCTCGTGCAGGCCCACGCGCTCGCCGCGCGCTACGATGAAGCCCGGGCCCTGGCGCACGAGTACCTGGCACGGCACCCAGGCGATGCGGACATACTGTTCCTCTCGATGCACATGATCTACGAGGCACACGCGGCGGGATCGCTCGCGAGCGCCGCCGAACTCGAGCGGTTCCGGGACTACTCGGCGAAGTACGACGCTGCACAGGGCCCGCAGGGGGCCATCGTGCGGGGCTGGAGAAAAGCGCTCGGCATCAGATAGGATGTGGGGATGGCGGTCACAGGATTGTCGCGGTTCCTTGGGGTCATCATCTCGTGCGCCGGGCTTCTCGCGTTCGCCGGCGCGCCGCTTGCAGCCGATCAGCAGGGGCACGGTCACGCACCGGCGCCGATGAAGCCGATGGCGTCCCGTGGCCCGATGAAGCCGCACGTCGGGCCGCTGCCGCCGATCCCCTATGAGGGCTATCCGTCGCCGCGGCCGATGGCCGTTGTCCAGGCGGCGTACGAGTTCGCGGCGCGGCAGCCGCAGGTCCTGCAGTACATGCCGTGCTTCTGCGGCTGCGAGCGCGGCGGCCACGCCGGCAACCATGACTGCTTTGTGCGATCGCGCGACGCGAACGGCAAAGTGACGTGGGACTCGCACGGCTACGGCTGCGCGATCTGCATCGACGTGGCCTACTCCGCGATGCAGATGTTCAACTCCGGCGCCTCCACGGCGCAGATTCGCACCGCGATCGATCAGAAGTACGCGTCGCGCTTCCCCACCTCGACCCCGACTCCGAAGCCGCCGGTCGTCTCGAAGAAATAAATGAAGGGCTCAGGCCGCACGCCGGCGGCCCGACGCCTGAGCCCTTCTATAATGCCGCCCGTGAAGATACGCCCGGCCTCGAAGCGGGAAGCGCCCCTGGCCTCCCGGGCAGAGGCGTTTGCGCGGCTGTTCGAAGCGGTGCACGAGGGCGTGTTCATCGGGACCCTGGCGTCGCCCGCCGCCAGCCGTGGGGGCGTGACGCTGGCCTCCAACGCGCACCTCAAGCTGATCTTCGGCTATCCGCCTGAGACCCGCGAAAAGGACGTCACGCCGTTCGCCGCGGACCGGTTCGGCGACCCGAGCGCCCGCCAGAACTTCCTCGAGCGGCTGGCCAACGATGGATCGGTGACCGACTATCTGCTCCGCATGCGCCGCGTCGATGGATCCGCCGTCTGGGTCGAGGTCACCGCGCGCACGGACGCGCCAGACCCCAGGGGCGGGATGCGCGTCGAGGCGCTCGTGCGCGACGTCAGCGAGCGCAAGAAGCTCGACGACCAGTCGCGCGATCTCTACCAGCAGCTCCTGCAGGCCGAGAAGATGGCCGCCCTGGGCCAGACGATCTCCGGCGTCGCCCACGAGCTGAACAACCCGCTTGCCTCGATCCTGAGCTGGTCGGAGCGCCTCGCCGGACGGCCCCTGGACGAGGCGGCGAAGCGCGGCGTGGAGGTGATTCTCGGCGAAGCGGAGCGAGCCGCGCGCATCGTCCGCAATCTGCTGACCTTCGCGCGCAAGCGGCAGTCGACCCGGCAACTGATCGACCTCAATCACGTCATTCGTGACACGCTGTCGCTGCGCGCCTACGAACAGCACGTGTCGAACATCGCCGTGATCGACGCGCTCGCGGGCGGGCTGCCCCAGGTCTTCGCCGACCCTCACCAGATCCAGCAGGTCCTGCTGAACCTCGTCATCAACGCGGAGCACGCCATGCTGGCGGCAAACGGCCGCGGATCCCTCGTGGTCCGGTCGTGGCACGACCTGGAACGGGAGGCGGTCTGCGTCGAGGTGAACGACGACGGGCCGGGCGTGCCGCAGGACGTGAAAAGCAAGATCTTCGATCCGTTCTTCACGACGAAGGATGTCGGCCAGGGCACTGGGCTCGGCCTGACCGTGGCGTACGCCATCATCCAGGAGCACGGAGGCCGGATCCGCGTCGAGTCACATGCGGGCGGCGGCGCGTCGTTCTACGTGGAGTTGCCGGTCGGCGATACGAAGGCGCCCCAGAAGAAGAAGACGCGGACCGTGGCGCCGCCGATGGAGACGGTCCGCGGCGCGTCGATCCTGCTCGTCGAGGATGAGCACGCCCTCGCCGCCGCCGTCGCGGATGCGCTGGCCGAGGCCGGATTGAAGGTGGAGCACGCGGGCGACGGACACGAGGCCCTCACCCGTCTGCGGACGCACCAGGCGTACGACCTGGTGATCTGCGATCTCAAGATGCCGCGCGTGGACGGGATGACGCTCTACCGCGCGATTGCCGCCGCCGCACCCGCGCTGGCGCGGCGTGTCATCTTCGTGACCGGCGACGTGGCCGGGACCGACGCCGAGCGCTTCCTCGAGGAGAGCGGCTGCCGCTGGCTCGCAAAACCCTTCAGGCTCGCCGATTTGCTGCGCGCCGTGCGCGAGACGCTCGCGTAACGCACCACGATGCCCGGCTTCGTCAGGCCGTTGTTCGCCGCGCCGCCCATCGCCCAGGCGCCGCTCGCGAGTGTCGCCTTCGCCATCTTCGGCTTCTGCTGGAAGGCCAGTACCATCGCCTTCGCCGCGTCGGCGGGCTTCATGGTCGCGCTGAGCGCATCCCGCAGCCGGCGAATCGCGCGCGCGTGGAGCTGCGACACCCGCGACTCGTTCACGCCGATCTCCGCGCCGATCTGCTTCATCGTCGCTTCGCCGTAATAGTAGAGACCGATCACCCGCTGCTCGCGCACCGGCAGGGAGGCAATGGCCGCGTGGACGCGATCCTTGGTTTCGTTGCGCTCGTAGGCCGTATCCGGCTGCTCCGGCTCGGAGGGAATGAGCGCCGCAGGCATCGTCGCTTCATCGTGGTTCTCGGCGCTCGCCAGCGGGGAGGTCGCCTCGATCGCGTTGATGCGGACGATGGTGCGGCCCAACCGCTTCTCGTCGGTGCCCATCTTCGCAGCGAGGTCGGCAAGCGAGGGTTCCGAGCCAAGCTCGCGACGCAACTGCTCGCGGGCGCTTTCGAGCTCGCGGCGTTGCCGGCGCACGCCGCGCGGCCAGGCATCCTTGCGAAGCGCGTCAATCATGGCGCCACGAATACGCCGCTCCGCGAACGTCTCGAACTTGATCCCGCGCGTCTCGTCGAAGCGGTGCGCCGCATCAATCAGCCCGATGACACCGTCCTGCACCAGATCGCCGATGTCGATCGAGTGCGGCATCGTGGCCGCGACGCGACGGGCGAGCTGCTCGACGAACGGAAGACCGGCGACAACCCGGGGGTGCTGTTTGCCTGTCTGACCGCGCATTTACGTGACCTCCGGCGCAGTCCCAGGGCAATTGGATTGCCAACGGCCGAGATGGCAGGGCCACTTTTGCCACGCCGTGCTGCCTGCCTGACACAAACAATTGATCTATCAGCGAGATACGGGAAATCCTGGGATGTTCATCCTGATCCCAGGAGCAACGGGGCAAAGCCCAATTCGCCATATTTTTGGCGTTATTGTTGGTTTTTGCGCCAACACTTTGACACATAAGATCACCATTTTGGAGTGTAGTTCCCAGATCGAACATGACACCCAGAACATGCTCTCTTGTGTGTCGATTTGAAACTTTTGGCGGGTTGAGTGTCCCGTTATACGCCGCTGTGTTCGGTCTCCGCGCGTCGCTGGATTTCCTTGGCGGTGCCCATCGCATCGAGCACGCTCGCGACGACCTGAGCGGCCCGGGCTCGACTGACATCGTCGACCGCCCTCGCCTCGAGGAGCTCGGCGTGCGCGAGGATGACCCCGAGCTGGTTATTCAACCGGTGAAACAGCACGCGGAGGTCGGTTTCCATCTGGTCAGCGCGCACGGTGTCCGAGGCCGGAGCCGCGGGAACCTGGCCCCGCGCCGGTACGAGCGTCGTGTCGTTCACGCGTGCGATCCTGCGGACACGGAACCCGGCGTCTGCCGCGGCGCTTCGCTCGGTTCGCGCCAGAGCGAGTCCGCGAAGATCCGGATCGATCCGCCCGCAGTGCGCACGTACTCGACCTTGCCCGCGGAGATCCAGTTGTAGATGGTGCGCCGGCTGACGCCTACCACCTCGCACGCCTTCATGATCGAAACGGTCTGTCGATCCATGTCTGAATCCTCGTCGAGTGCCGGGACCTGAAGCCATGACCCGCGTCGGGCGCGGCACCCCTTCCTGGAGGGGTATCGGCCCAATCACGGGTACCCGTTAGGGCTCGACGGTTGACGACGGCCGCCGTGATCGTCAACAATTTGGCGCCACCCTTAAATGACTGCACCACCGGCACATCTTCTCTTCGTGGACGACGAGCCCGCGCTGCGGTCTCTGATGGCTGAGCGGCTGGCAGAGCGCGGGTTCGAGGTGGCCCAGGCCGACAGCGGTGAACAGGCCCTCCAGCTCCTCGAGCAGTTCGCCTTCGACGTCGTCGTCACCGACCTGCGGATGCCCGGCATCGACGGCACCCAGGTCATCGGCGCCGCGCTCGATCGCTACCCCAGCATCGTCGGCATCGTCATCACCGGGTACGGGACGGTGAAGGACGCGGTGGACGCGATCAAGCGCGGCGCTGCGGACTTCGTCGCGAAGCCGTTCCAGTTCGACGAGCTGATGCACGTCCTGCAGAAGGCGCTCGAGCAGCGCCGGCTCAAGTCGGAGAACGCCTACCTCCGGTCGCAGCTCGAGGAGCGGTACAAGTTCGGCGGCATCCTCGGAAAGAGCCGGCCGATGCTGGCGCTCTTCCAGATGCTCGAAACCGTGGCGCGCTCGAACAGCACCATCCTGATCACCGGGGAGACGGGTACCGGGAAAGAGGTCGTCGCGCGCGCGATCCATCACGGGAGCCCCCGGCGCGCGCACCGGTTCGTCGCCCTCAACTGCAGCGCCATTCCCGAGACGCTGCTCGAAGCGGAGCTCTTCGGACACGTGCGCGGCGCGTTCACGGGCGCCGTCGGCATGCGCCAGGGCCGCTTCGAGCAGGCGCACAAGGGCACCCTGTTCCTCGACGAAGTGGGAACGATGAGCACGGCGTTGCAGATGAAGCTGCTGCGTTCGCTCCAGGAACGGGAGTTCGAGCGCGTGGGCGACAACCAGACGATCAAGGTCGACGTGCGGGTCATTGGCGCGACGAACTCGGACCTGGCGGCGATGGTGAAGGCCGGCTCGTTCCGCGAGGATCTCTATTACCGTCTCAACGTGATTCCGATCGAGCTGCCGCCGCTGCGCGACCGGCGCGATGACATCCCGCTGCTCGTGCAGCACTTCCTGGGCAAGTTCGGCGGCGCCGCGACGCTCCACCTGTCGCAGGGCGCCATGCGCCGGCTGATGGCGTATGCATGGCCGGGCAACGTGCGCCAGCTCGAGAACGCCGTCGAGCGCGCCGTCGCCCTCAGCGCGGGCCGTGAGCAGATCGAGGTGAGCGATCTTCCCCCCGAGATCCAGATGTCTCCCGAGCCGGTGATTTCGCCCATCGTCGAGTTTCCCGAGGACGGGCTCGACATGCCTGCCTATCTCTCGTCGATCGAGAGGGAACTGATTCAGCGATCCCTCGAGCGGACGGGAGGGAACCGCAATCGCGCGGCGGAGCTTCTCAAGATCAAGCGGACGACACTCGTCGAGAAACTGA
>JBOGIW010000232.1:0-4681 GCA_050748045.1 Vicinamibacterales bacterium
AGCCCGAAGGGCTGGCGGCCCAGGTCGTACGTGGAGACGAGCAGCACGCGCACGCTGCTAGTGTACTCCTGCGCTCACCGGAGCGCGGCCAGCGCTTTCGCGGTCGGCGCCGGCGTGGCCAGGCTGACCGCCACGAGCGCGACGACCGACGCGGCGACTGCCGGATACACCGTCGGCAGGTTCAAGGGGGGGACGCCCGCGGCCCGAGCCCAGATCTCCCAGCCGAGCGTGACCGTCATGCCGGTGGCGATCGACGCGACGCCGCCCTGCCGCGTCGCGCGGGGCCAGATGAAGGCGGCCAGGAGCGCCGGGGTCACCGCCGCGCCGTACATCGTGTAGGCCCACAAGGCCATCGCCAGGATCGTCTGGAAGAACTGGAGCGCCATGAACCCCAGCGCGCCGAGCAGGACCACCAGCACACGGGTCCAGAGCAGCAACCGCCTGTCGTTCGCCGCCGGGTTGATCGACTTCCTGTAGATGTCGTTCATGAGCGCGCTGGCCGGCGTCAGCAGGAAGCTGTTCGCCGTGGAGATGATGATGGCCGCGGCGCCGCAGATGAGGCCGATACCCAGCGCGAGCGGCAGGCCTTCGACGGCGACCCGCATCACGATCGCCTCGGAGTCGCCGGTGGCGAGCCCGGGGATGACCACGCTGCCGAAGACGCCCACGGCGACGATGAGCGTCTCGACGACGATCGTGCCGCCGATCCAGCCGACGACCGCGGTGCGCGCCGCCTTCTCGTCGCGCGCCGAGAAGAACTTCTGGTACATGTTGGCTTCGCCCATGAGGAGGAGCAGCGTCGGCAGGAACAGCGCGCCTGCATCCAGCCAGGGATCGAGGGTGCCGAAGAGCGAGACCTGATCGGGACGCAGCGCCTCGAAGGCGGGTCCGAAGCCGCCGGCGTGCCCGATCAGGTACATCACCGCCGCGCTGACCCCGACGATCATCATCAGGCCGTTGCCGACGTCGAGATAGGCCACCGACAGCATGCCTGCCAGCGCCGTGTACGCGACGCAGAACGCCGCCGTGATGAGGGCGCCGGTTCCCGGGTCGATCGGCGCGATCAGGTTGAGCAGGCGGCCGCCGCCGCGGAACTGGTAGGCGGTGATCGTCGTGTAAGCGATGGCCGTGACGATCGTGCCGAGCACGCGCGCGGCGGGGCCGTACCGCAGCTCGAGAATGTCCGGCATCGTGAGCTTCCCGATGCGCCGCACGCGTGAGGCGAGGAAGTACACGGCAGCGATGCCGACCCATGCGCCGGCCGACTGCCAGAGCGCCGGAAAGCCCGCGCGATAGCCGAGCCCCGCGCCGCCGAAGAGACTCCCCGACCCGATCCAGGTCGCCAGGAGCGTAAAGACGAGCACGCGAGCGGGCAGCGTCCGCCCGGCGACGAGGAAGTCATCCTCGCTCCTGACACGCCGCGACTGCCGGAACCCGACGAAGACGAGGATGCCCAGGTAGACCAGAACGGCGGTCAGATACATGGCGAGGGGTAGTGTATCCTCTCTGGTCTCTGGTCTCTGCCCGCTTGGGGCTTGGGGATTGGGAGTTGGGGATTGGGAGTTGGGGATGGGGAGTTGGGGATTGGGAGTTGGGGATTGGGAGTTGGAGTTGGGGAGGCTAAGATGCGCCGCATTGCCATGTTTGCTGTCGCCGTCCTGATGACTGCGGCCACCGTCTTCGCGCAGACCGCGCCCGCGCCCGCCGCGGGACAGGAGCGGCCGCGCAGGTCGCCCGAGGAGCGCGCGGCCGCGCAGGCGGCCGAGACGGCGCGGATGTTCGCGATGGCGAGGCCCATCGACGCCCTGGACACGGTGTGGATCGAGGAGATGACGTGGCTCGAGGTGCGCGACGCGCTCAAGGCAGGCACGACGACGGTCATCATCCCGACCGGCGGCGTCGAGCAGAACGGACCGTACCTCGCGACGGGCAAACACAACTACGTGAACCGCGCGACGTGCGAGGCGATCGCACGGAAGCTCGGCAAGGCGCTCTGCGCGCCGAACGTGCCCTTCGTCCCCGAGGGGGGCTTCGAGCCGAAGACGGGCCACATGATCTACCCGGGGACGATCTCGCTCCGCGAGGAGACCTACCAGGCGCTGCTCACCGACATCGCGACGAGCTTCAAGGTGCACGGCTTCGAGCACATCGTCCTCGTCGGCGACAGCGGCGGCAACCAGACGGGGATGAAGACCGTCGCCGCCAGCCTGAGCTCGAAGTGGACCGGATCGAAGACGACGATCCATTTCATCCCGGAGTACTATCAGTATCCGGAGGCCTACAAGTTCGCCGCCGCCACCTTCGGGTGGAAGGAAGTGCCCGAGGGCCATCATGACGATCCGACCATCTCCACGATCATGATGACGGTCGATCCGCAGACCGTGCGGATCGCACAGCGCATGGCGAAGAACAAGGCGTCGATCAACGGCATCCCGCTCGCGCCCGTCGAGCAGGCTGTCGCCTGGGGGACGAAGCTCGTGGATTACCGCGCGCAGGTGACGGTCGACGCGATCAGGAAGGCGCTCGCGCGCACGTCGTACAACTAGTGGCGCTCGACAAGTACAAGGCGAAGCGCGACTTCACCAGGTCGCCCGAGCCGTCCGGCGACCCGGCGCACACGTCGCCGGCCGGCAGGACGCCGCGTTACTTCTGCGTCCAGAAGCACCTCGCCAGCCACCTCCACTACGACTTCCGCCTCGAGCACGACGGCGTGTTGAAGTCGTGGGCCGTGCCGAAGGGGCCCTCGCTCGACCCGAAAGTCAAGCGGCTCGCGATGCACGTCGAGGATCACCCGATCGAGTACGGCGACTTCGAGGGGGTCATTCCCTCGGGCTACGGCGCCGGCATCGTGATGCTCTGGGACCGCGGCACGTGGATGCCCGAAGTGGAGGACGTCGACCTTGCGCTGCGGAAGGGGGACCTGAAGCTCAGGCTCGACGGCTACAAACTGAAAGGCTCGTGGGTGCTCGTGCGGACGCGCGGGCCGGGCGGCGGTTCCGGGCGGAGCTGGCTCCTCATGAAGCACCGCGACGAGTGGGCGGGCGAGATCGACATCACCGAGTTCGCGCCGCTGAGCGTCAAGAGCCGGGGCGACTTCGCCGACATCCTCGCGGAGGATCGCCCCGAGGTCTGGATCTCGCATCGGCCGGCGGAAAGCGGCGAGACGGGGGCGCTCTTCAAGCGGATCATCGAGCGGGCGCTCGAGCTGCGGTCGGGAGGCTCGCAGGGTCCGGAAGGTCCTGGTGCCGCACGCGCCTCCCGGTCCGCTCGCGCCGCTCGCGCCACTCGTCCAGGCCGTTCCGCCCGCGCGACGTCACCCGCCGCGCGCCCGTCCCCGTCGACAGCGCCACGAGCCTCGACACGCAAGGCCGCCGGCAAGCGCACCAGGCGCGGATAGCCTTCTACCAGGGGATGCGCTGACTCACCACCAGCGGCGGGCCCACACAACCGACGCGCCGATCTGCTGGTCCCACGCCGTGCGCGTGTAGGCCTTGCGGCTCATGCCGCTGACACGCAGCGTAAGCTCCGGTGACAGGCGATAGCCAAGCGTGGCTTCGGTCGTGTGGAACGTCCGGCGCGGCCCGACGGAGGTGGCGGTCCGCAGGGGCGGGGCCGAGACGCCCTCCTGGCGCGCCGCGGCGAACCAGCGCGGCGACAGCGTCTGCACCGCCTGCACGAACCACGCGCGCGCGGTCTCGCGCCCCGCGGCGGCGTCGAGCCGGTTGTGGGTGATCTCGCCGCTGATCCGCGTATACCGGAAGGCGTAATCCGCTTCGACGTTGACCATGCGGAAGCGGCGATCGTCGTCCTGCGGGACGGTGAGCTCCTCGCCGGCGACATAGGCGCCTGCCGCGAACGACGCGCCGATCCGCAAACCGATGAGCGGCGTGATGCCTGCGCCGGTGACGACCACCGGCGTCGTGGGCGGATTGTCGTCGCCATTGATGACGGAGGCGCGCATCGGCGCCGAGCTGATCACGGCCGCCCGCGCGTCCCACCTCGTCGTCGACAGCGTGAGCTGTCCACCGAGCGGGTACGTCGCGGCGATCGCGGACACGCGCGGCGCCCCGGGATCGAACGCGGGCATGGGCTGAAGGTAGGCCAGGTGCGGGGCGATTGTCGGATTCACGCCCGGCCGCGTGTCCATCATGCCGAGCCCGATGGGCGAGGCGATGTACCCCGCGTCGACCCGCGTGGAGATCCGTCCGTTGCGCTCGTATTGGAGCGCCGCCTGGTAGATCTCCTTGTCCCAGTTCTCCGGATCCGCGATCCCCGGCAGGCGCGGCTGCCGGAACCAGGGCCGCACGTACAGCAGCCACCCGTCGGCCAGCCGGGCGACGGCCGTGATGTCGACGATGATGCTGGGTTCGTCGGAGGTGTTCTGACCGCGGAAGAGATCGACGCTGACGGCGCTGTCGAGGCTGAAGCGCGCCGGCGCCTGCGCGCCGGCCTCGTCGGGACCCAGGCACACGGCTACGGCGACGACGGCGGCGGCGACTCGGGCCCACCCCCCGCTGGCAGCCCGTGGTGCAAGTCCTGCGTCGCACCGAGGCCGGCGAGGCGCCCCGCCGGCAAGGCGCGACGACCGGGAATACCGGGAGCATTTGAGCGAGGAGCAACGCGCCGGAGGGGATGCATCGGCCGTCGAATGCAGCCGGACTTTTGCCACGGGCTGCTAGGG
>JBOGIW010000233.1:0-2573 GCA_050748045.1 Vicinamibacterales bacterium
GAGATCGCAAAGGCACAAAGGAGAAGAAAATGCGCCTGATTCTCTCTGCGTCTCTGACATGCGAAGCGCGTTCTCCGCGTGCTCGCAGGCCGTGCCACCTTTCACCACGGCCTGCTTGGCGGGACGCCGCCAGGCAGGTGAGGCCTACCGGGACGGCGGGCCCCAGCCGATAGGTGGAAACGACTTCCCCCGTGATTGCCACCGTCGAAACCGCCTGGCTCTTCACCCGCGGATCCGAATCGGTCAGGATCGTGCGGGCGGTTGCCCGCTCGGGCGTCATGCACCTCCGCGTGCAGGGACCGGGTGAGACCTCCGACACGCGCGAATTCACCGACGTGCTGGCCTGCATGAACTACCAGGCGGACCTCGAGCGCCGTCTCGTCTCGCAGGGATTCACGCTCGAGCGGTTTTCAAGCGATCGGCGCGCGGCCGGCCCCCGCCACTGCACGACCGAACGGCGACGCCTGCTGCCGATGTTCCTCTGAGCCCGTGCGGCCTGCGGCCCCGCGAGCCTCGACGATCAGATCAGATCGACGAGGGGAGCTCAAGCGGCGTGACGAGCGAGAGGTGGACGCCTGGGGCGACGCTCGCGTACGCCGCGTATTGCACGCCGATGGGCGTGCCATCCTTGCGCAGGAGCACGTACTCACCGGTCTGCGTGCCGTTCTGGATGAAGCGGTTCCAGAGGTTGCCTGCCAGGTCGTGGCGCATCGCGGGGGTGATGTCTTTCACCTGCAGGCGCAGCAGGTCGGCGCGCGAATAGCCGGTCAATTCGGACATCCGGGTGTTGGCCGCGACGTAGCGGCCCGTGTTGTCGGCGGCGATGGCGGCGACGTCGAAGGTCTCGAGCTGCTCTTGCAGCGTCTGGAGAAGCGTCGCGGGGGGGACGCCTCGAAGGCGCCTGCGAAGTCGAATGAGATCTGGATTGTGTCGTCCGGCCACAGGACTCAGTTGAACGAGCGTTGTGCGCAGGGTACAGAAATTTGGTTCCATCCGTAAAGCTCAGCCATGAACATTTTCGCGTTGCGTCCGTGAAAGGGCGCCGACTCGTCAGTGCTCGACGCACTCGGGCTCGGTCTGGGGCTCGAGCGTGGTCATCTCGGCCTCGATGAGGACCTCACCCGCGTTGGCCGGTACGCCCCGCGTGAAATCGACGCGCGGCAGGAAGGCGCAGGCGGCGAGCGCCAGGAGCGTCATCGCCCCGCTGAGCGCGAAGACCTGCTGCAGCGCGCTCGCCAGCTGGACTCGGGCTGAGCCGTCGAGCTTCAGCGATCCGGCCGCGAGGCCGTGCGCGTCGAGGTCGAGCCCCGACATTGAGTGCGCGAGCAGGGCGCCCATGACCGCGACGCCCACCGCGGCGCCGATGCTGCGGGCGAACTGGTTGAGCGAGGTCGCGAGGCCGAGCCGCGACCGCTCCACGCCGTGCTGGATGGCGAGCAGCAGCGCCAGCATCGACAGGCCCATGCCGCTGCCGAGCACGAGCGCGTTGGCGAGGAGGGCGGTCCGGGTGGCATTGACGCCCATCAGCGCCAGGGCGCCGAAGCCTGCGGCAATCAAGGCGACGCCGGTGGCCGTCACGCGCCGGTAGCCGATCCGCAGCGAGAGCCGCGCGCCGGCAATCGATGACAGCACCCAGCCGAGAAACAGCGGCGTGAGCGTCGAGCCGGCCTCAGTTGCCGTGCCGCCCATCACCGCCTGGACGAAGAGCGGCAGGAACGCGATGGCGCCGAACATGGCGGTGCCCACGAGGAACGCCACGAGGAGCGTGCGCGAGACAGTGCGGTCCGCGAAGAGATCGAGCGGCAGGATCGGCTCGCGCACCCGGCGCTCGACGGCCGCGAGCGCCGCCGCCAGTCCTCCCGCCGCCAGCAGCCACGCCCACATCGCGGTCGTGGCGCCGCTCAGGGCGACGAGGAGCGCCGTGACGCTGCCAAAGAGCAGCGCCGCGCCGAGCCAGTCCACGCCGACGCGGGCGCCAGGGCGCGCCGGCGGGTACGTCGCCGCGATCACCCCCATCGCGAGCGCGCCGAACGGCAGGTTGAGATAGAAGACCCACGGCCACGACAGGACGTCGGTGATGTAGCCGCCGACGAGCGGGCCGCCGATCGACGCGACGCCCCAGATGCCGCTGAAGAGCGCCTGAATGCGCGGCCGTTCCTCGATCGAGTACAGCTCGCCGACAATCGTCATGCCGAGCGGGATGATCGCCCCGGCGCCCAGCCCCTGGATCGCGCGGAAGACGATCAACTGCGTCATCGAGCCGGCCGCGCCGCAGAGCGCCGATCCGCCGAGAAAGATCGTCACGCCCGCCAGGTACAGACGCCGTCGTCCATACAGGTCCGACAGCCGGCCCCAGATCGGCACCGAGGCGGTGGACGTGAGCAGGTAGGCCGAGAACACCCAACTGTAGTGCGCCAGGCCGCCGAGCTGGGCGATGACCGTCGGCATCGCCGTGCTGACCACGGTCGCTTCGAGCGCGCCCAGGCTCATCCCGAGCAGCAGCCCCGCCGTGATCGCTCGTCGTCGTCCGAGGCTGATCGAGAGAGTCCCGTGCGCGTCACGCATCCGATCAG
>JBOGIW010000234.1:0-3725 GCA_050748045.1 Vicinamibacterales bacterium
GCACTGTACCTCGGTCTCGCGCGCTGGCTCTGGCATCGCGACCTCGCACTGCGCCCGCTCGCGGAAGCGTTCCTGGCGCTCGCCGCCGTGTTTCTCATTCTCGCGGTCCCCTTCGCGTTCGCCGGTCACGCGACGGCCGCGGCGTGGGCGCTCGAAGGCGCCGGCCTCGTGTGGATCGGCGTCCGACAGCGCCGGATCCTCGCGCGGCTTGCCGGATCCGCGCTGCTGCTCGGCGCCGGGGTTGCGTTTGGCATCATGGCCGGCCCTACCCCTGGGAACCTGCCCGTGCTCAACTCACGGTTCCTTGGGAGCGCGGCCATTGCGGTCGGTAGCCTGCTGGCGGGACACCTGCTGTCGAAAGCGCGCGGCACACAGCGGGCGTGGGAGGATGCGTTCGAGTGGGGGCTGCTCGCGTGGGGTCTCCTCTGGAGCTTCGGCGCCGTCCTGGCGGAGATCGAAGGCCACGTCTCGCCGCCGTCCGTGGAGTACGCGATGCTCTTCGGGGCGTCGGCGGGCGGCTGCCTGATCGGTCTGCTCGCGCGGCGGTTGAACTGGCGCGCGATGATCCTGGCGGTCATGCCGATCGGGCCGCTCCTCTGGATCTCGGTTGTCCCGGCATTCATCGACAGCCCAGCGGTTGGACCGTTTCGCGATCTTGGCTGGCTCGCATGGCCCGTCGTGGTCGCAGGCAGTTATCTCCTCGTGTTCTGGTTCGAATCCGTGTGGCCGTCGGCGGCCGTGAAGGCGTGGCACGCCGGAACGACATGGCTTTTCGTCCTCCTGGCCACGTGGGCCGCTGCGGCGGCGGCGCGTGAGCTCGTGCCCGAAACACCGACGTGGTCGTCCACGATCTGGTGCGTCGTGCCCGCCATGATCCTGCTGGCGCTCGTCCGCGCCGGCAACTCGACGCTCGCCTGGCCCCTGCGGCGGTTCCCGTCTCTGTATGCGGGACCCATCGCCGGTGCGCTGATGTTGCCGATCCTGATATGGGTGATCTGGGCCTGCGTCCAACGGGGAGCGCCTGCGCCGCTCCCCTACGTGCCGCTGCTCAACCCGCTGGAGCTGACGCAGGCGTTCGGGCTCATCGCGGGCTTCGCATGGTGGAAGCGGCAGCACGCGGGGCGCGAAGCGAGTGACGTGATCAGCGGCGCAATGAGGCCGCTGCTCGCGGTCCTTGCCTTCCTCGCATCGAACATGGTCGTCGGCCGCATCGTGCACTTCTACCTGCGCGTGCCGTTCGACGCCGACGACCTGATGAGGTCGTACGTATTCCAGGCGGGGATCTCGATTCTCTGGGGGCTGACGGCGGGCGCGCTGATGACGCTGGCACGACTCCGCCTGGATCGTGCGGTGTGGACGATGGGTGCGGCCTTGCTCGCCGCGCTCATTCTCAAGCTGTTCGTCGTCGATCTTGGGAACGCCGGCGGCGTGGCACGCATCGTGTCGTTCCTCGCCACCGGCATCCTGATTCTCGTGATCGGCTACTTCGCCCCGGTGCCGCCGAAGACGGAACGGGCCGCGTGACGCGCCGAGCTGCCATCCTCGCGCTCGTGTGCGCGCCGGTCATCCTGCTGGCGCAGGTCTCGTCAAGCGATTTCGCGCGCGGCGCCGGCATTCGCGCCGAGGACGGCGGCAGCGTCTTTCGCCTGCTGCTGCCGGACGACGTGTACGAAACGGTGACGCGTCCCGACCTCGGGGACATCCGTGTCCTGAATGCCGCGGGAGATGCCGTTCCTCACACGCTGCGTCAGGCGCCGCGGCCGGCCGATCCCCAAGCCGAGTGGCGATCCGTGCCGTCGTTCCCGATGTCCGAGGCGCCGGCCGGCACCGCCGCGAAGACGCACGTTCGCATCGGCGCCGGCGGTGCAGTGCTCGAGGTCACCAACGACGCGTCGGTCGGGAAGGCGATCACGGGCTACCTGGTGGATACGAGCGCGTTGAACGAGCCGATCACGAGCATGTCGCTCTCGTGGCAGGCGCCGCAGGACGAGACCTTCCTTGCGCGCGTCGCCGTCCAGAGCTCGGACGACCTCGACAGGTGGCAGACGGTCGTGCCGTCCGCGGCGCTCGCGCAGTTGCGGCGCGACGCCTACACGCTGATGCAGAGCGAGATCGAGCTGCTTGCCCGCGGCGAGCGTGCGAAGTACTTCCGGCTCACCTGGCCGAAGGAGCTGGCCGCGGTGACGTTGACGTCTGTTCGAGTGCGCTTGCGCACGGCCGCTGCACAGCGCGAGACCCGATGGAAGGCGCTCACGGCCGAACGCGTCGAGGCGCCCGGCGCCGCACGCTACGACACTCGCGCGGTGCTCCCGATCGAGTACCTCGACATCGAGTTCCTCGATCCGATCGACGCGGCCTCCGTCACCCTGCGGTCGCGTGCCACGCCCTCGTCTCAATGGGTGATGCGGCACACCGGCGTGTTCTACGCGCTGAAGGAGTCGGACACTACGATACGCAGTTCGCCGGCTCACGTGGCGCGGACGACGGACCGCTACTGGACGATCGAGACAACCCGAGAAGGGGGGTGGAAACGCGAGCGCGCCCCGCGGTTGACGGTGGGCTGGCATCCGCATGAGCTGCTGTTCCTTGCGCAGGGCGCTCCGCCGTACACGCTCGTTTACGGAAGCGCGCGCATCGGACCCACCGACGCGCCCGTGGATGTTCTGCTGGCCACTCTCTCGGACGCGGATCGCGCGGAGCGTGTCCGATTGGCGACCCTCGGTGAGGCGCGAAGCCTCGGAGGCGAAGCCGCGCTGACGCCACCGACGCCGGTAAGGCGCACCGTGTTGTGGGCGGTGCTCGTGGCGGCTGTGGCCGCCCTCGCGTTCGTGGCCATACGCCTGTTCCGCGACACCGCGCGGGCAGGCTGACCGACCCGACCGTGGTCGTGCGCCCGGCGCAGCGATCCGCCATGGTCCTCACCGAGTGAACGTCGCGAGATGTGCTAGCCTATCGGCCCGAACGTTCGGACGGTACCTATGCGGAAGATCGGTGTTCTTGGCTCGGCGGTCGTGGGACAGACGCTGGCCCGCGGATTCAAGGGGCACGGCTACGACGTCCGCATCGGCAGCCGCACGCCGGCCAAGCTCTCGGAGTTCTCCGCCTCGGCCGGTATTCCTGCTGCAACCTTCAGCGAAACCGCGGCCTGGGCTGATCTGATTGTCCTCGCCGTGCGCGGAGCCGTGGCGGAAGACGCCATTCGTGCGGCCGGTGCGGAGAATCTCGCCGGAAAAATCGCGATCGACACGACCAACCCGATCAGCGATGCGCCTCCCGTTGACGGGGTGATCCAGTTCTTCAGCGCTGCGAACAGCTCCCTCCTCGAGCGCCTGCAAGCCGCGTTTCCCAAGATACGGTTCGTCAAGGCGTTCAACAGTGTCGGCAGCGCGCGGATGGTGAACCCGGTGTACGAGCGCGGGCGTCCGACGATGTTCTACTGCGGGAACGACGCGGAGGCGAGAGCCAGGGTGGCCGAGATCCTGGCGCAGTTCGGGTGGGAACCCGCGGACATGGGAACTGCCGTCGCGGCGCGAGCGATCGAGCCGCTCTGCCAGCTCTGGTGCATTCCAGGATTCCGGCAGAACCGCTGGACGCACGCCTTCGCGGTGTTCTGGGACTAGCGGTCGGCGCATTACCGCGTTCAATCCGGAGACAGCGAATCGCCCCGTCAACCGAATCGACTCAGCCGCACGGCGACGCGCCGTGCTCGAGCGCTGGGCGCAGAC
>JBOGIW010000235.1:0-6899 GCA_050748045.1 Vicinamibacterales bacterium
GTCCACGACAGGCTGTCGAACACCTTGGCGCGCGCGTGAACCTGCAGCCCGTCCGGCGACACCGTGACAAGCCCCAGCGTGCCCCCATCGTCGAGGAGGAGCAGCTTGCCGTCGGCGTAGACGAAGGAGGCCGTGCCGAAAGAACGGTCGCGCCACACCACGTCCCCCGTGTGCCTGTTGACCGCGGTCAGGATACCAACACCGAGGTCGCCGCTGGATCCATACAGGTGGTCGCCTATGGCCATGAGCGTGCTGAAGGCGATGCGCATCTGCTTGTGGAACCAGAGCTGCTCCACCTCGGTGCCAGTGCGCTTTCGCGACAGCCGGAGCGCCCGAGTGCCACCATCGTACGAGGAGGACACGAACAGGACATTGTCCTCACCCCAGACAGGCGTGCTGATATTCAGCCCGCTGTCACTCGAGGTCGGGTGGGGGTGGCTCCAGAGCACGGCGCCCGTTCCCGGATCGAAACCGGCCACATCGGCGGCGAGGAGCGCGACGATCTGGTCCTGACCATCCACGTTGACCAGGATAGGCGAGGCCTGGCTCTGTTTGAGGTTGCCTCCCCTCCAGACGACGGCCCCGTCGGCCTGGCGGAACGCCATCAGCGATTGATTGTCCTTGCCGCCCGCGGTGAGCACGATCAGATCCCGATAGGCGAGCGGGCTCGCCGAGTACCCACGCACGCGAAACATGGCGCCGAAGTCTTTGTAGAGATCGTGCGACCAGACGACCGACCCGTCCTTCTTGTTCAGGCAGTGAAGCCTGGCGGTCGACCCGACCGCGAAGAGCCTGTCGCCCACGAGAAGCGGGGTGGAGTGCGGCCCCTCCCCGTGCCGGGGGATCATGCCGTCGATCGGGGCGTCATACGTAAACGTCCACCGCGTCTGTCCCGTGGCGGCGTCGAGGGCGACGACGCTTTCCCGGGGGCCGTTCCGGTACATCGTATACAGAGTGCCCGTCTCGACGATGATCGATGAGTAACCCTCCCCGAGGTCGCGGCTCCAGAGGCGATGCAGCCCCGCGTCCGGCCACGATGCACTCAGGCCCGTGACGCTGGTCTTGAAATTCCTGCTCGGCCCTCCCCATTGGAGCCAGTCTTGCGGCGGCTCGCCCTGGGCGCGCACTCCGGCAGAGAGCGTGAGCCCGGCGAACACGAACAGCAGGTACACGAGGGATCGACGAGTCATCCTGCGCTCCACTGTTTGGCAGGGGCCTTCAGCGCGGCGACAAGGAGCTGCAGCGCCCGGTCGAAGTCCGCCATCTCCATCGACTCGTCCGGGTTGTGGCTGCCGTTGCTGTTGCGGATGAAGATCATCACAGAAGGAATGCCTGCGTGCGCGAACGTCGCCGCATCGTGCCCGGCGCCGCTGGCCATGAGATACGGCCTGGTATCGATCCCACCGCACGCCGTCTGGAAGATCGACACGAGGCGTGGCGACATCGACGCCGGCTCGCTCCCGCTCATGGGACCGAGATCGATCTGGACTCCATGCCGTGATGCGATGCCCGCGGCGAGACCGGCGAGCTCGATCCGCGCCTCCTGCAGCGTGGCGACGCTCTGGCTTCGCACGTCGACGCAGAGGTGCACGCCGCCCGACACCTTCGAGAAGGAATGCTGTGCCAAATCCGTTTCCACGATCCCGAACGTCAGGACGACATCGTGGCCGTCCCGCTCCATCCTGTCCCACAGGTCCTGGGCGGCGTTGACGAAGCCGGCGGCGGCGACCACGGCGTCACGCCGGAGCCGGCGCGGCGTTGCGCCCGAGTGCGCGTACTCGCCGATGCACCGCGCCTCCCGATACCGGACACTGCCGCGGATGCCGGTGACGATGGCGACGGGCAGCTCCTCGGCGATCAGCACGGGGCCCTGCTCGATGTGCGGCTCGATGTACGCGAGGGCGCGCTCCGGCGTGATGAGGCTTCGGCCGCGCCGGACCGCGTCCGGATCGAATCCCTCCTCGCGCATGTGTTCCGCCAGCGAGCGCCCCGTGTCGCTCCGGCGCACGGCGTCGAGCACCGCCGGATCGAGCCGCCCGACGGCCGCCTGGCTCCCGATGTAGCTGTGCGGGAACCAGCAGCTCTCCTCGGCCCGGAGACAGGCCACCGTGAGATCGCAGAAGGGCGGGTCCTCGTCGGCGGCAAGCATCGACTGCGCGGCCATCCCCATCACCACGCCGGCGGCGCCGTCGTAGTTGCCGCCATGCGGGACCGAATCCAGGTGCGAGCCGACATAGATCGTGCGCGCGCGATCCCGTCCGGGCAGCGTGATGAACTGGTTTCCGGCGGCATCGAAGACGACCTCGGCATTCCAATCCCGGGCGGCGGCGGCCACGATCTCGAAGGCCCGCCGTTCGCCCGGCCCGTACGAGATGCGCGTGACGCCCGGCGGGTCGGCCGTCTGTCGGGCCAGCGTGCTGAACAGCGCGCGCGCCAGCTTCGACGCGCCGGCCAGCGCCCCGCTCTCCCGCACGTTGCGTCCCATCATCGCCACGGCCCCCTACGCGCGACCGCCGATCTTCATCAGCTGAGGGACGACGGCGCGGTAGGCGTTCAACACCTGAGCGGCGTCATTCGAGTAGGGCAGCCAGGTGCAGCCCTTCGCGTACCACTTCTGGGCCAGCTCCGGGCTGTGGCAGCTCAATCCGTACGGCACGCGGCGCCTGCGGCAGATCTCGAAGATGCGCTCGTAGGCCTCCTGCATCCGCGGGTGCTGCAGATCGCCGGGAATGCCCATCTCCTGGGACAAATCGTCCGGGCCGATCATGACGGCGTCGACGCCGTCCACCTGCAGGATCGCGTCGAGGTTCTCGATTGCCATCGGCGACTCGACCATGACGACGGTGAGCGTGTGCGCGTTCAGATGCTCGATGATCTCGCGCGGCTCGCCGGCGTGATAGTCGGTGTGCGGTCCACGCAGGTTCATCGGACGATTGCCGAGGGGAAAGTACTTCGTCGCCTTGATGATGTGTCGCATCTGCCCCGCCGACTCGATGGCGGGGAGCAGGAGGCCCTGCGCGCCGGCGTCGAGCGCCCGCGTGAGGTCGTGCGGCTTCAGCGTGCCCGGCGGGCGCACGATCGGCACGAGGCCGCATTCCCGCGCCAGCATCGCCAGCACGCCCACCTCGCGCAGCGAGAAGTCGGTGTGCTCCATTTCCAGGATCACGAAGTCCAGTCCGGCGGCCGACAGCATCTTCACGATGCGCGGGTGCGGACAGAGCGTGATCCACGTCCCGAACGCGGGCTTGCCCTGCTGAAGCAGCGTCTTGACCGGATTGGGCTTGATCATGGTCGGCTCCACGCACTGGGTGGTCCGCTCACCGGCGACGATGATCCCAGACCTCGGGGTTGACGAGATGCGGCGGGCGCTGGCCGGCCAGCACGTCGAGGACCTGTCGTGCCGTTTCGACGGCCGTCCGTTCGAGCGCTTCTTCCGTCGACCCGGCGGTGTGCGGCGTCAGCAGGATGCCATCGACCTTGGTGAATGGATGATCCGCCGATATCGGCTCGTGGTCGAAGACATCCATGGCCGCGCCGAGCAGATGTCCGCTCGAGACGACGGCGATGAGCGCATCGGCGTCCACCGTCGCGCCACGGCCCGTATTGACGAGGATCGCCCCCTTCTTCATGCGGCTGAGACGCGCATAATCGAAGAGCCCCCGCGTGTCCGGGGTGAGACGCTGGTGCAGGGACACCACGTCGGCGGAAGCGAGCAGGTCGTCGAGCCGCTCGACGCGCTCCATGCCGGCCGCGGCGATGTCCGCCGGGTCCGCCTTCGGGCTGTAGACGATCACGCGCATCCCGAAGGCCGCCTTCGCCATCTCCGCCGTCCGTCGTCCGATGACGCCGAACCCGACGATGCCGAGTGTCTTGCCGCTCAATTCGTGAAACTCGCGCGCATAGCGGTAGTCGAACCGCCCGGCCCGCACGGCCCGGTCCGATTCCCGAATCCTCCTGGCGACCGCCAGCATCTGCGCCACGGCGTGTTCGGCCACCGATTGCACGTTGGCGTAGGGCGTATAGACTACGGGAATGCCGGCCTCTGTGGCATACGCGACGTCCACAGGATCGACGCCGATACCGTGATTGCCCAGGATGCGCAGGCGGGATGCCGCCTCCATGGCCGCCCGGTTGAGACCGGCGTTGCGCGTGATCGCCGCGCTCGCGCCGCCGATTTCCCGGGCCACCACGTCCATCGCCGCCGACGAGGCCTGCTGCACCTCCAGGCCGCCACTCCTCAGCAGCTCGATTCCAGCCGAGTGAATCGGCTGGACCAGAAGACAGATCACACCGCCTCCTGGCAGTTGAGCCGATCGGCCGCCGATTTCGCTTCGAGGGCCGTCACGAACGTTCCGCCGTTTTCGGGAATGAAGTCGAGGAACCGCCGGAAGCGATCGACCCACTCCGGCCGGCCCATCGAGCCCGTGTGAAAGAGCACGTGGACGATCTGCGGGCGGCTCTGCCGCCTGCCGCGCTCCAGGATGGCGGCCCAGACGCGCAGCAGATTCTCGAGCTCCGATTGCTCGACGTGCAGGAGGTTCCTGTAGGCGGTGCCGGCGCCGTCGGAGCCGATCGGAATCTCGAACACGCGCGTGCGCCGCTGTCCCGCCGCCGAACGGCGCGAATCCTCCGGAAGATAGAAGCCGGAGTACTCCGCTCCGGTCCAGATGGCTTCGCGTGCCGGCTGAGAGAGATCCGGACAGCACGAGCAGTCGATGAAGATGCCGTGCTCCTCGAGGAGCTCCGACATGAACGTCGAGTAGGCGTAGTGACCGCCGCGATACGCCACGGGCTGGATGCCCGCCGACTGCAGGCGCTGGAGACAGTCGCGGAACATCGCCGTGACGTGCGCGCGATCGGCGTAACGCGTGCCTGCTCCCTTGATCTCCTCGTGCAGATGCACGCAGAGCTCCGCCCCTTCGGCGGCGGCCTCCCGGTAGACCTCGAGCATCTCCCCTTCGTAATAGCCCGTCCGGCAGTAGGTGCCCGAATGCGGCGTCAGGATGTACTTTCCGCCGGTGTGCTCGCGCATGAGGGCCTGGAGCCGGCGTGTCTCCCCGATGCTCTGATCCACGGTCGGCGGATCGACGCGAAAATCGCGGGCCGGATCGAACGGCGCGTAGACCAGCCAGTTCACGTCGACGAGCGGCAGCAGGAAGATGGAGCTCACTCACCTCACCGGCACGCGAAATTGCGGGCGACCCAGTTCTGCGGGTCGTTCTGGCCCCCTGCCGGACCGGTGTAGACGGCACGCTGCGGATACGCGCACACGGGCCGCTCGTTGTCAACCTTCCCGTCCGTGGAGTGCGTGGCCACCACGAAGTCGAGCGTCTGGCCCTTCTCCACCCAGTTCACGAGGGCGGCCAGCCTGTCCCACTCGTTCGGGCCCGGGCCTCCACGGCAGTGACCCATGCCCGGGAACATGAACAGCCGTGCGTGCTCCCGCGCCGCCTGCATGTCGTCTCCAAACGACGTCTTGACGACATCCTTGTAGTAGGTCACCGTGCCTTCCGGCGAGACGCCGCTGTCGCCCCACCCGTGGTAGAGAATCAGCTTGCCCTTGTTCTCGACCAGGAAGGGCCGGAGATCCGGATCGGTGGCGTCCATGAGCGACATCATGTGCTGTCCCTTGCCCGCCGTGAAGTCGTCGACGTTGAACTCCCACCAGGCCCACTCCGGCGGGTGGCCCGCCTTGTTCAGCTTCCGATGGAGATCGGTGAGATTCGACGGCGGAAGGCCCGGGTCCTGCTCGTAGAAGAGGTAGTTCAGGTGATCGCCGGCGGATCCGCCGAGGAACGAGGGGACGAAGTTGTTCCTCGGCGTCGGGAAGAACTTGTGGGCCCAATCGAACTCCGAGCCCGGAGACGCGCCCCAGAAGACACGCTTGCCCTTGCTGTCATGCGGACCCCGGTGGAAATCCGTGATGGTCTGGACCTGCGCCTTCGTGAAGCAGTTGTCGGCGTTGACGTCGCCGGGGCACATCGTGCCGGCGAGATCGGCCGCCGGATCGAACCGGCAGGCAGCCGGATCGTCCACCACCCGGTCCGTGATGCCGTCGAGCGCATCGCATTTCGCCAGCACGGCGTCACGCAGCATGCTCAGTTTGGTCAGGCTGTCGGGCTTGCCGTCGCCATTGGCGTCGTAGACCAGCGAGCCCGCGAGATTGTTCCGGTAGACGCGCTGCAGCTTCCAGATCTGGGCAATGTTGATCTGCGCGTAATAGTTCACCGGGTCGCCGGCGACGATGCCGTCGAAGTCGCGCGGGAAGCGCTGCGCCTCCATGAGCCCCTGGCGCCCTCCGGTGGAGCACCCCTCGAAGTAGGAGTACTCTGGATCCTTGTCGTAGTAGGCCTTGACGAGCGTCTTGGCGGCGGTGATCGTCAGGTGCACGCTGCGGTAACCGAAATCAATCTCCGACTGGCGGTTGTTCCAACCGAACGAGGCGCCGGGCTCGGAGCCGTTGTCGTGCCCGGAGTTGCTGTTGGCCACGGCGTACCCCTGCGCGACGCGGTGATCGGCAACGTTCAGCGAGCCGTCCTTGCCTCCGTCGCCCCACTTGAGGAACCGCTCGTTCCAGTTCGCGGGCAGCGGAAGCTGGGCATGCCACTGGGTGGAGGGTGGGATCAGTCCTTTCACGTAACAGTATTCTGTGGTCGTCGAGCTCGACACCGTGCGCAGGTCCGCCGACACGATGGTCAGATTCGGTACGTTGACGAGGGCCCGGCACGCGTCGGCATCCGCCGTGTTCCGGGCGTTCGCGGATGTGCACGCGCCCGAGACCGCCGCCCCCGCAATCACCACGAGCGGCGTCAGAAGCCGCTTCACGAATCGCTTCGGCTGCATCTCCTGCTCCTTCCTGGCGCCTGGCGTGCGCCGATTACCGGGCCGGGGCGCCGGCC
>JBOGIW010000236.1:0-4601 GCA_050748045.1 Vicinamibacterales bacterium
GCTCATGAAGTCGAAGATGCGGTTCGGCTCCTGCCGGAAAGTGATCGGATCCGGCTTGAGCGAGTGGATGACGTCGGGGAACTTGATGGCGTCACGGATGAAGAAGACCGCGAGGTTGTTGCCCACCCAGGTCCCAGTTGCCATCCTCGGTATAGAACTTCACCGCGAAGCCGCGCGGATCGCGCGCGACCTCCGACGAATCGCGGCCGCCGATCACGGTGGAGAAGCGCCTCGCGGTCGAAGTGGCTGATCCTCTCGAGGAAGTGGTAGTTCTCGAGCGTCGCAGGTCCCCGGGTGCCGATCGTGCGCTGCGACTGATTGTTCGTGACCGGATGGCCCTGGCGTGTCGTCAGGGTGCGGTCGGTTGTGCCGTCCTTCTCGTCTTTCTTCGCCCTAGCGCTCCATCAGAGAAAAAACAAGTGTATTGCGGCCGGTCGAGGTTTGCTGATGAGCTTGGTCTTCGCGTGGCTGATTCGTGGGGATGTCGCGCCATTTCATGGATCTTCGCGGTCGTCCTGATGCACGCGGCGCGAGGCAAATAGTCGCCGCCGCGCATGACTCGTGTCCTGTCGGACCCAGGAGCCGCCGGCGAAGAGGGCTTCCATGCCGGACTTTGACGTGCCGTGAGGATTTGGCAAGGATCCTGAGTACGCGATTCCGGATGCTGAAGCTCGAACTGCATGCACACTCGGCCGAAGACCCCGCCGACCAGATTCCTCATTCCTCCCATGAGCTCGTGGACCGGGCCGCGGCGCTCGGCTATCACGCCCTGGCCATCACCCTGCACGATCGTCAGCTCGACCTCCGGTCTCTGGCCCCGTACGCCGGCGACCGCGGCATCGTGCTCATTCCAGGCATCGAACGGACCATTGAGGGTCGTCACGTGCTCCTTCTGAACTTCAGCCCTGCGGCCGAGGAGGTGCGCAGCTTCGACGACCTGGCGCGTCTGAAGGCGAAGGAGCCCGGTCTCGTGGTCGCTCCGCACCCGTTCTTTCCCGGGGGAAGCTGCCTGGGCGGCCTCCTGGAGCGGTACGCCCACCTCTTCGATGCCGTCGAGCGGAACGCGATGTTCACGCGGACGATCGACTTCAACGTGCGCGCCGAGCGCTGGGCCGCGGCCCATGGGAAGCCGGTGGTCGGCAACGGCGACGTGCACCGCCTCTACCAGCTCGGCACGTGCTATTCGATGGTGGACGCGGCGCCCGATCCCGCCGCCATCTGCGATGCCGTGAGACAGGGCCGCGTGACCGTCGTGGCCGAGCCGCTCACCCTGGCGCGCGCGGCCGGCACCATGACCGACCTCGTGGCGGCGCAGCTCCGTCCGCGTGCGTCTGCCGGGCTCCTGCGGCCCACACCCGAACGGGCCTGAGCGCATCACATCCCCTATTGAGACGACGGCGGCCTGACGATACGTACGCCAGGCAAGGAGAGAGATCCCACTATGCTTCGTGTGCTTCCCCAGCATGTGGCGCCGCCTGCGTACCAGGCTCCCCTCGGTGTCCGGCCGCGGGTTGACAGGTCCACGCTCGTGTTTCCGCCGCAGCCCGACCGGACGGTGGGGGCGCGCGGCTACCTTCGCGGCGGCAACGCGGCGGCGCTGATTGCGGCCCCGACCGGCGTCACGCTCGTGTCCGCCGACCGGGCCGGCCGCCGGCGGGTCCGGCGCTTCACCATCCCTGAAGTGCTCGTCGTCGAAGAGCATCGCCTCGGCAACACGTGCGAGCTGCAGCTCGTGACCACCACGACGACGCTGTGGGTGACCGGCGTGGAGACCAGGCAGGCGTGGGTCTTTTGCCGGGAGCTTCGGTCGCTCATCCGGCAGATGGGCTAGCTGCGCCAACCGGTGGTCGGTCTCATCAGACGAACCGCCTGACGCCGGCGGCGGCGTGGTATACGATTGGTGGCCGGCTGGTTCATGCGCAGGCTTCTGCTTTCGATCGTGCTCGTGGCGACGCCGTGCCGGGCGGCGGCCCAGCAGCCAACGGCTCCTCCGGACACACCCATCTTCCGCTCCGGCGTGGACCTGGTCACGATTGACGCCACCGTCGTCGACAACGAGGGGCGTCCCATCGAGGGTCTTCGGGCCTCCGATTTCGAGCTGCGTGTCGATGGGCGGCCGCGCGTCGTCACATCGGCGGAATTCGTCGCGGTCGCAAGCGGCGAGCGCGGCGTCACCGCGGAGCCCCGGCCCGCGCACTACAGTACGAATGAGCACGCGCCGAGCGGTCGCCTGATTCTCTTCGCGGTGGATCAGGAGCACATCCGGCCCGCGGAGGGGATGGCTGCGTTGCGGGCCGCCGGCCGGTTCATCGACGGCCTGCACGCAGGCGACCGCGTGGCCGTGACCGGCATCCCGCGGCTCGGAGCGATGCTGGATTTCACGACGAACCATCGCGCCGCGCGCGTGGAGCTGGAACGGCTGGTCGGGCAGGCGATGCCGGTTCCGGTGTTTTTCAACATCGGGCTCTCGGAGGCGCTGGAGATCAGCGAAGGGAGCCGGCAGCACCTCGACGTGGCGGTCCGGCGGGAGTGCGGCACGACGCTGTCGCAAACCGAGAGCCCGGCGCGCACCGCGGACGCCGGGCTCGAGCGCGACCCGTGTCCGGTGCAGGTGGAGCAGGAAGCTCGCGCGCTCTCCCAGTACGCCCGCAACCAGGCGCGCACGTCGCTCGGGGCTCTGCGCGGCATCATCGACTCGCTCACGTCAATCGACGAGCCGAAGACGATCATCCTGGTGTCGGAAGGCCTCGTGGCGGAGCCGCGCTACGTCGACTTCTCGCAGCTCGCGGCGGCCGCCGCGGCGGCGCGCGTGACGATCCACGTGCTGCAGCTCGAGACGCCGGTGCAGGCCGACGCGTCGCAGGAGCGGCTCTCGCCGACCACGCTCCAGGATCGGTTCCTGCGCGAGGACGGCCTGTCGCGCCTGGCCGGCGCGGCGCGTGGGGGACTGTTCCCGATGATTGGCGACGGCGCCGTCGCGCTCGCGAGGATCGCGCGCGAGCTGTCGGGCTACTACCTGCTCGGATTCGAGGCCGGCGCCACGGATCGGGACGGGCGGGTGCACCGCATCGAGCTGAAGCTGCGCGCGCGGCGCGCGAACGTGCGCGCGCGGCAGGCGTTCAGCGCCGGGCCGCAGCCGGCCAGGCAGCGTGCCGTCGCCGGGCAGCTCGCCGGCCTGCTGCGCTCGCCGCGGCTGGCCACGGAGCTTCCGCTGCGCGTCAGCACCTATACCTATCAGGAGCCCGGGAGCGGGAAGCTGCGCGTGGTGGTGAGCGCCGAGATGACGCCGGCGACCGACCCCGTCTCGCACGCGACGCTCGCCTTCGTGCTGCTCGACGCGCGCAACGTGATTGCCGCGAGCGCCACGCAGGTCGTCTCGAATGGGCGTCACGCCTTCAGCACCGTCGTCGCGCCCGGCGACTACACGCTGAAGGTGGCCGGCATCGATCCGCTCGGCCGGCGCGGCAGCGTCGAGCGGGGATTCGCGGCGCGCCTCGGCGTGGCCGGTTGGCTCCGCGTCAGCGATCTGCTGGTCGCGGCGTCGCCGGCGTCGCCGGAGGACCCGCTGCACCCGGCCATCGATCGCCTCGACGAGGAAGAGATCGTCGCGTACCTGGAGCTCTACGCCGACGAGGCCTTGCCGCTGCGTCAGGCGACCGTCCGCATGGAGGTGGCGAGCACCGAGGACGGGCCGAGTGTGGTCACCATTCCGGCAAGGCTGCACCGGCGCGATGCGCGCTGGTCGATTGCGCGCGTGCAGGTGCCCATCGACACGCTGCCGACGGGACGCTACTTCCTCCGCGCCCAGGTCAATGTGGATGGCGAACCGGTGAAGCGGCTGGTGCGCCCGTTTGCCGTCGAGCGCCCGGCACGCGGCGCCGCAAAATAAAACAGGGCCGCGGCCAGCGCGGCCCTGTATGCCGATTCTCAATTCCGGGTACTCGATTCCGGCTACGAATTCCGAATCGGAATTCGAATTCGTCGTCGGAATCCCGAATCGGAATCCTAGAATTCGTACCTGAGCGCGAACTGCATGCAGCGCCCCGCGCCGCCGTCGCAGGTTGCCAGCGATCCGTCGTACCGACCGAACCCCGCGCGATCCGGGAAGTTGTTCAGGTCGTCCACGTTGAACCGGACGCTGTTCGTCACGTTGAAGACGTCCCAGCGGAACCGGAGCTTGTGATCGGAGATGCCGATCGACCACGCCTTGCTGAGGCTGGTGTCGATCGTGAACACACCGTCGCCGCGGAGGAGGTTCCGCCCGCCGACTTCACCCGGCAACGACCGCCGGAAGAACGTGAGCGCTTCCTCCGGATCGGCGAACGGGCTTGGCCGGCCGTCGACCGCGTTCCTCGTTGACGATGTTTCCGGCAGGCGATTCGGGTCGACGAGCATGGCGTTCCCCTGCAGGTTCCAGTTCGTTGCCCAACACGAGCGGCAGTTCTGAACGTTGAACGGGAAACCGCTCGTCCAGCGCCACAGGCCGGCAATGGACCAGTCGCCGATGAGCGCGTTCATGGCGTTACTCACGCCGCCGCCGTACTTCTTGCCCTGGCCGAAGGGCAGTTCGGCCAGCCAGTTGACGTTCAGCTGGTGCCGCA
>JBOGIW010000237.1:0-7581 GCA_050748045.1 Vicinamibacterales bacterium
CTCCTGGGCCCGCCGGCCAGCGGACGCCGCCGGCGCCCGCACGGGCGACGGTCCGCACGCCATCGTCGCCCCCATGCCAGGCAAGGTCGTGAAGGTGCTCGTCTCGGCGGGCGATGCCGTCGCCGCGCGTCAGGGCGTCGTGGTCGTCGAGGCGATGAAGATGGAGAACGAGCTGCGGGCGGCGAAGGCCGGCACCGTGGCCGAGGTCAGGGTCTCGGAAGGCGCGTCGGTCGAGGCCGGCACGGTCCTCGTCGTCGTCGAGTAGGTCGTGAAGAAACTGTTGAGGCATCCGCTGGCGGTCAAAGCGCGCCGGGCCGTGAAGATCGCCGTCGTGATCGTCGCGGTCATCATCGCCGTGGCGGCGGTGACCACCGTCACGGTCGATCTCGGCCCCGCCCTGCGCGAGCGCGCCGAGCGTCAGGGGTCGGCGTTCATTGAGCGGCCGATGCGCATCGGGCGACTCTCCGTCCGCCTCTGGGACGGCAGGTTCCGCGTCGAGGATCTCGTCATCGACGGCCTGGGACCGGAGTCGCGTCCCTTCCTGACCGCAAAACGGATCGACGTCTCCATGCCGTGGGAGACGCTCTTCAACCAGCGGATCGTCCTCGACGCGATCGAGATGACCGGCTGGAACATGTACCTGGAGTCGTTCCCGAACGGTCGCCACAACCTGCCGCGGCTCACGCGGCAAGGCGCCCCCGGCCGGAGCAACTGGACGACCACGGTGCAATACGTGCGGGCGCACCAGGGCGAGCTCACGTTCCGGGATCACGGAGCGGACTGGAGCACCGTCGCGCGCAACCTCGAGGTGGTCGTCGCGCGGCCGTCGGACGAGTACCGCGGCACGGCGAAGTTCTCGAACGGCACGATCGCCATCCAGAGCCATGTGCCGATGCGCGCCGACATGCGTTCGATCTTCAAGATCGAGGGCGGCCAGGTGCTCTTCGACCGCATCGATCTCGTCACGGACGGGGCGACGTCGGTTCTGACGGGCCAGGTCGATCTCACGCGCTGGCCGGAGCAGCTCTACCACGTCAAGTCACGCGTCCACTTTCCCCGGATGCGCGAGATCTTCTTCTCACGTGACCGGTTCTCGCTGCACGGCGAGGGCGACTTCACCGGCACGTTCCATCTCTTCAGGGGCGGCCGCGAGCTGAAGGGCACGTTTTACTGCGAGCTCGCGGGCGTGAACGCCTATCGGTTCCACGATCTCCAGGGCTCGCTCGTCTGGCTGCCGGACCGCTTTGCCGTCACCGAGGCGTCGGCGGGCTTTTCCGGGGGCCAGTCGGGCTTCACCTTCGCGATGGCGCCGCTCGGCCGGCCGGGCGTACGCCGGATCGCCACCTTCGACGCCGAGTACCGGGACGTCGACCTGCTGGCGTTCACGGACTTTCTCGAGCTCCAGGGTCTCCGCCTGGCGGGGCGCGCCACGGGCCGCAACCTGCTCGAGTGGCCGCTGGGCCGCTTCGCGGAGCGGCGCGGCGAGGGCACCATGACGGTGGCCGCCCCCGGCGAGGTGCGCCTGCTCACGCGCGCCATCCCTGTCCAGGAGATCGAAGCCGACGCGCAGCGAGGCGAGCATTGGGGACCCTTCAGCAATCACCTGCCGATCGCACCGGTCCCGATCGGCGGCGAGGTCACGTATGCGTTCGGTCCGGAATGGATCGACATCGCGCCGAGCCGCGTGGCCACGCCCGAGACCTACATCGAGTTCGAGGGCCGCACGGCATACGGCGACCGGTCCACGATTCCGTTTCACGTGACGAGCGCCGACTGGCAGGAGAGCGATCGGCTCCTCGCCGGCGTGCTGACGGCGTTCGGCTCGCCGATGCGCGTGATCGCGGTCGGCGGGTATGGCACGTTCGACGGCCTGATGACGGGCGCCATGCGCCGCTCGCGCATCGAGGGCACGTTTGCCGGCGAGCGTATGACCGCCTGGGACGTCGTGTGGGGGAGCGCGCGCGGCACGGCCGTCATCGAGAACAACTACGCCGACGTCACCGGCGTCGTCATCACGTCGGGGACCTCGACGATTCGCGCCGACGGCCGCTTCTCGCTCGGCTATCCCCGGCGCGACGGCGGCGAGGAGATCAACGCACGCGTCAGGATCAGCGGCCGGCCGCTGGCCGATCTGCGTCACGCCTTCCGGCTCGACGACTATCCGGTCGAGGGCCTCCTGTCGGGCGAGTACCACGTGTACGGCAAGTACCAGACACCGCACGGCTTCGGCAGCATGACCATCGCGGACGGCGTCGCGTACGGCGAGCCATTCGAGCTGGCCACGGCGGCGCTCCGATTCGAAGGTGCCGGCGTGCGCCTCGACAACATCGAGGTGCAGAAGGGGAGCGGCCGCGGCACCGGGGCGGCGTACGTCGGCTGGGATGGCACCTACGCCTTCAACTTCACCGGGCGGCGCATACCGGTGGAGTCGCTCGCGGCCGCGAAGGCGTCCACGGCGCCCCTCTCCGGCCTCATCGAGGTCACGGCCGGCGGCAGCGGCACGTTCGACGCCCCCCGCTACGACGTCCGCGGCTCCATCGTCGACTTCTTCGCGGGCGACGAGGGCATCGGCCAGGTGGCGGCGGACCTGTCCGTCCGCGGCGACGTGCTGACGATCACGCTCGAAGCGGCGTCGCCCCGTCTCGCCGTGTCGGGCGCCGGCCGCATTGCGCTCACCGAGGAGATGGACGCGGAGCTGTCGTTCCGCGTGAGCGACACCTCGCTCGACCCCTACGTCCGCGCGTTCAACCCCCGGCTCTCGCCCTTCACGACGGCCGTCGCCAGCGGCAGCCTCCGCGTCGTCGGCGAGCTGGCGAACATCGACCATCTCCTCGTCGATGCCACCGTCGACTCGCTGGACGTGCGGCTCTTCGACTACCGCCTCCAGAACGCGTCGCCGATCCGGGTGGCGCTCGATCGCCACTCCGTGCGTGTCAGCGACATGCGCCTGGTCGGGGAGGACACCGAGCTCGACGTCACCGGCGTGGTGAGCCTGCACGACGAGCGGATTGCCATGCGCGCCACGGGCGTGGCGAACCTCGGGATCCTCCAGGGCTTCGCGAGCGACGTGCGCAGCTCCGGGCGCGCCACCGTGAAGGCGGCCTTCGAGGGGCCGATGCGCAACCCGGCGGTGACCGGGACGCTCCGCGTCGAGGACGGCCGCATCCGCCACTTCGATCTGCCGCACGCGCTCGAGAGCATCAATGGCACCGTGGGGCTCGACGCGCGCGGCCTGCAGCTCGACGGCCTGCGCGGCCGGCTCGGGGGCGGCGACGTGCAGTTCGGCGGACGCATCGGCATCGAGGGCTATCGCCCCGGCCGCCTCGACGTGACGATGACCGGGCGCGACATGCGCCTCCGGTTCCCGGCGGGGATGCGATCGGTCGTCGACGCGGATCTGAGCCTGAGGGGCACCATGGAGCAGCCGATGCTCGGCGGCACGGTGCTCGTGCGCAGCGCCATCTACACGCGGCGCTTCGACGCCGGTGGCGGCCTCTTCGATCTGGCGGGCGGCGCGTCCTCCCAGACCTCCACGTTGCTGCAGCCGACGCTTCCGCTCCGATACGACGTGCGCATCCACGCCCCGTCCACGCTCCGGATCGAGAACAACACGGCTCGCGTCGTGGCGAGCGCCGACCTGCAGCTGCGTGGCACGTTCGACCGGCCGCTCCTGGTCGGCCGCGCCGACATCGAGCGCGGCGAGGTGCTCTTCGAGGGCAAGCGCTACGTCGTCACGCGCGGCACGATCGACTTCAACAACCCCGCGCGCATCGAGCCGTTCATCGACGTCGAGGCCGAGACGCGCGTGCGCGTCCCGGGGCAGACCTACCAGGTCACGGTGCGCGCCCTCGGCACCTTCGAGCGCCTGAGCACGGAGCTCACGTCCGACCCGCCGCTGTCGGAAGTCGAGGTCCTCGGGCTGCTCTTCGCCGACCTCGACCCGGGACAGCTCCCGGAGGGCCGCGGGTACAGCGAGACCGTCACCCCGCAGCAGCAACTGCTGCAGGAGCGCGCGGCGCGCGCCCTCACCGGGACCCTTTCGTCGGAAGTCGGTCGCGTCGTCGAGCAGACGTTCGGCGTCGACACCTTCCAGCTCACGCCGTCCGTGACCGACGTCTACCAGCAGTCCTCGCGCTTCGATCCGGGGGCGCGCCTGACGATCGGCAAGCGCCTGTCGGACCGCGTGTACCTGACCTACTCCCGAAGCCTCTCGTCGACGACACGGGACCAGATCATCCTGCTCGAGTACGACCAGACCGACCGCCTCTCGTGGATCCTCTCGCGCAACGAGGACCGCACGTACGCCCTCGACGTACGCGTGAGGCACGTCTTCTGATGAGGGTCCGGCTCTCTGGCCTCTGGTCTCTGGTCTTGGGTCTCTGGTCTTGGGTCTCTGGTCCTCCGGTCTCCGGTCCTCCGGTCGCTGGTCCTTCGGTCTCTAATCCTTGGTCGTGGGTCTTTGGTCGCTCGTCCCAGGCGGCTCGTCCCGGGCCGGTGCCGGGTTCCCCGCCTCTGATCTTTGTCCTCTGGGCCCTGATAGGCGTCGCGGCGGCCGGCGCCCAGACATCGGATTTCATCGGCCTTCCGGTCACCGAGGTTCGCATCGAGCAGGAAGGGCAGGCGGTCGCGGATCGGCTGCTGCGCGGCCTCATCGGCACAACGGTCGGTGAGCCGCTCTCGATGCGGGACGTGCGGGAGACGATCGATCACCTCTACGGCCTCGGCCGCTTCGACGACATCCAGGTGATTCCCGAGCGATCGGGCGCCGGCGTGCGGCTCACCTACGTGCTCGTGCCGCGTCATGCGGTGCAGGCCGTGGAGTTCCGCGGCCGTCTCGGCCTCCCCGAGCAGGATTTGCGGCAGGCGATGACCGAGCGGTTCGGGGCGCTCCCGTCGGCGGCTCGCGTAAACGAGGTGGCACGGGCGCTCGTCGATCTCTACCGGCAGCGCGGGTTCGTGGGAGCCACCGTCGAGCCGCGCGTCGAGGAGCTGCACGACCCCGATCGCGCCGTGATCACCTTCACGATGGACGCCGGCACGCGCGCGCCGATCCAGCGGGTCGAGATCGAAGGCCTCGAGGGTCCGGATCGAGTGGGACTCCTGAGCGAGGTTGAGGCGCGGCCCGGCCGCCCGTACGACAGCGTGGCGCTGCAGCGCCGGCTCGCGCGTTATGAGAGCGACCTCCGCGGCCGCGGCTACTACGAGGCGCGTGCCACGCACCGCGCCGACTTCACGCCCGGCGGCCAGGCCGTCGTCACCATCTCCGTGGACCGCGGCCCGCGCGTGAGCGTCGCCTTCGCCGGCGACCCGCTGCCCCAGGAGGTCCGAGAGGAGCTCGTGCCGCTCCGGCGCGAGGGGTCGGTGGAGGAAGATCTGCTGGAGGATGCCGAGCGCGGCATCGAGGAGTACCTGCACGGCCGCGGCTATCGTGACGCCGACGTGCGCCACACCCGGGCGCAGAAGGGCGACGAGCTGGTGATCACGTTCACCGTGAGCCGCGGCTCGCGCCACGTGCTCGACCGGGTCGAGATCAGGGGCAACCGTGCCGTGCCGGCCGAGGAGCTCCGCAAGCTCGTCCCGGCGGAGACCGGGGAGCCATTCGTCGAGACGGCCGTGGACCGGGGCGTCGATGCCATCACGCAGACGTACCGCGCGCGGGGCTTCACGCGCGCGCGCGTGGAACCCCTCGCTTCGGTGCTGCCCAGGCCCGCCGGGTCCTTGGGCGCCGCAGACCGCCGCGTGGAGCTGGTCCTCACCGTGGACGAAGGCCCACGAACGGTGATCGGATCGATCGTCCTGCAGGGCAACACCGTGTTCAGCGAGGGGCAGATCCGCGAGCTGATGGCCACGACGCCCGGACGGCCGTACTCGGAGGTCGAGGTGGCGCAGGACCGCGACCGTCTTCAACTCCAGTACCTGAACCTCGGCTACGAGGGCGCGGTCGTGACCCCGCAGGTGACGCTGTCGGACGGCGACACGCACGCCGAGGTCCGCTTCTCGATCAGCGAGGGCCCGCAGGTGCTGGTCGATCACATCATCATCATCGGGAACCGGCGCACCAGCACCGAGACCATCGAGCGCGCGCTGCTGCTCGAGCCCGGGGAGCCGCTGGGCTACGCCGCGCGCATCGAGAGCCAGCAGCGGCTCGCCGCGCTCGGCCTCTTTCGCCGGTTCCGCATCACCGACCTGCGGCATGGCTCGGAGCCCCGGCGCGACATCCTCGTCGAGGTGGAGGAGGCTCCCCCGACGACGGTCGGCTACGGCGGCGGCTTCGAAGTGGTCAACCGGCTGAGGCCGACCGGGCCCGACCGGCAGGCCGAGGAGCGCCTCGAGCTTGCGCCGCGCGGGTTCGTCGAGGTCGGGCGGCGCAACCTGTTCGGCAAGAACCGGTCGGTCAACCTGTTCGCGCGCGTCGGCCTCAAAACGCGCGACGCCGACGTCGACGCCCCCGTGCAGGAGAGCGACTACGGCTTCAACGAGTACCGCGTCGTCACTGCCTACCGCGAGCCGCGCGTCTTCGACACGCCCGTCGACGTGCTCGTCACGGGCACGCTCGACCAGGCGATCCGATCGAGCTTCAACTTCCGGTCGCGCGAGCTGCGCGGGGAAGCGGGGCTTCGTCTCGCGCAGCGCTACGGGATATCGGGGCGATACTCGTTCGAGCAGAACGAGCTCTTCGACGAGCGGTTCACCGAGGAGGACAAGCCGCTCATCGACCGGCTCTTCCCCGAGGTGCGGCTGTCGAAGGTCTCGCTGTCGGTCTTCCGCGACACGCGCAACGACGCGCTCGATCCGGATCGCGGCACCTTCCTCTCGGCGGACAACGATCTCGCCGCGCGCGCGCTGGGATCGGAGGTCGGGTTCGTGAAGACCTTCCTGCAGGCGGCGACATTCCGCCGGCTTCCCGCCGAGCGGCGCGTCGTGGTGCGCCTGCGCGGGATCGTCGGCCTCGCGCAGGGGTTCGAGCGGCCGGTGGAGCAGGTCGACGACGACGGGTTGCCGATCGTCGGTCCCGACGGCCGGCCGGTGACGGTGTTCGTGGAGGACCTGCCGGCGAGCGAGCGCTTCTTCGCCGGCGGCGATACGTCAGTGCGCGGTTTCTCGCTCGACCGTCTCGGCACGGCGCAGACGATCACGCCGTCGGGGTTCCCGAGGGGCGGCAACGGCCTGCTGGTCCTGAACGGGGAGGTGCTCGTGAATGTCTGGCGCGCGCTCGACGTGGTGGGCTTCCTCGACGGGGGCAACGTCTTCCCGCGCGTCGCAGACATGGACGTGACCGACCTGAGGGCCGCGGCGGGATTCGGCCTGCGCTACCGATCGCCGGTGGGCCCCGTCCGGATCGACCTCGGGTTCAACCTCGAGCCGCGAGAGCTCGTGCGGGGGAGCCTGGAGCGGCGTAGCGTGCTGCACGTGTCGCTGGGGCAGGCGTTCTGAGCGCTGTCGGGGATGTGCGTACCGTCGCTTGTCACGGTCGGCGCGGAGACGCCGAGACGCGGAGACAATTCGGCCACGAAGGCCACGAAGCGCGTTCGATCGGCCGCCGAAGGCGGCTCGCGTGAGGGGGAGACTGCATCAACATGC
>JBOGIW010000238.1:0-4884 GCA_050748045.1 Vicinamibacterales bacterium
CGCGTGGGCGACGGCCCACTCGGCGCCGATGCCGAGGCCCGTGATGAGGCGCGCCGACATCAGCGTCCACATGCCGGTGGCGAGGCCCGACAGACCCGTGCCGATGCTGTAGATGAGAATCGACGCCATCAGCAGCGGCTTGCGGCCGTACAGGTCCGCGAGCCATCCGCCGATCAACCCGCCGACGGCCGTGAACCCGAGCGTGGCCCCGAGCAGGACCGAGACGTCGTAGCGCGAGAGATTCAGATCCTGCGTGATCGTCGTCGAGGCGATCACGAAGCTGAACAGCATCAGGTCGTAGAAATCGAAGACCCACCCGATGAAGGCGAAGCCGAGAATCTTCCAGTGGACCGGCTTGATCTCGAGACTCTCGCTGAGGAACTGTGCCACGCGTGACCTCGTGTCCTTCGCCGGGGAGGGTTCATCGAGGCTCGGTCGGACGAGACCCAGTGACGCCGCTCGAGAAAAGGCCCCGCGTTCCGATCAGAACGTGAACCTCATGCCCAACTGGAACTGCCTGGCCGTCGTCGACGTGCTGGTAATCCGGCCGGCGGTCGGTTCGTGCACACCGGCGGCGCTGCGAAACACGACGGCGGACGGCAGATTGAAATTGGCCCGGTTGAGCAGGTTGAACCCCTCCGCGCGAAGCTGCAGGTTTCGTCCCCCGCCGAGCGACGTGTTCTTGATGATGGCGAAATCGATCATCGCCTGACCGGGTCCGATGAGGGTGTTCCGCCCCACGTTGCCGTAGAACCCCGCCTCCTGGAGAACGAACGCCGTGGGATCGAAGTACCGGTCCGGGCCGCCGAGCACGGGGTTGTCGCTGGCGCCGGACGCGAGATCGGGCCGACTCGCTCCGGTGCTCCCGTCCCGGTCCCGATCGAAGCTGTTGCTCACCGAGAAGGCATGCCCGGCGTTGAAGGTGGCAATCCCGGTCACCTGCCAGCCTTTCAGCAACGCCCTCTCGCCCGGGAGTGCGTACGTGAAGTTGACCACGGCGACCTGGCGCACGTCGAACGCGGACTGACCGCGATCGGAATCCCGGTCGAACGGATCCTGGGGGAACGTGCTGCTGTTCGAGGCGCCTCCTGTGAAGAGCACCGATGCCGTGTCAAGCGATTTCGACAGTGTGTAGGCCGCCTGGAACTGCAGCCCGCGCCGGAGCCGATGCGTCAGCTTGAGCTCGAGGGCGTTGTAGGTGCTGTCCGAGTCCATGCTCAGCCAGTTCATGTCCGCGAACGCGGAATTGCGGCGCACGGAACCCGCAGGGTAGAACTTGCGCCCGTCGCTCAGCACCTGGGGCACGGCGATGTTCGGGTCGGTCAGGATCGCGTCGTTCCGCCCACGCGATCCGACGTAGCCCACCGTCACGACCGTGGTCGGCATCAGCTCCCGCTGCAGCGTCAGGTTGTACTGCCAGATCTCCGGGTTGTCGAACTCGTAGTCCATGACCCGGGGCGCCGGCAGCGGCCGGCGGGTCGTCCCCTCCAGGGGATGCGGGAACAGGAGATTGGGACCTTCGCCGGCGATATCGACGATGAAGGGAGGCTGGTGACGGGCGACACGGTAGTACACGCGGAAGATCATCGGGTGAAACACGCCGAATCCACCGCGCAGCGACGTCTTCGTGTTGCCCCACGGAGCCCAGGCAAATCCGAGCCGTGGCGCGATGTTCCGCTTGGGTGTCCTGACCATCGGGTTGCCGACGATGGTCTCGGTGTCGAGGGGGGAGTTCATGTGCGACGCCTTCCCATCCCGTTCAATCGGGTCGGTCACGAACTCCCAGCGAACGCCCAGGTTCAATGTGAGGTCGTCGTGGAGCTGCAGATCGTCCTGCAGGAAGACCCCCATCAGGTGCTGCTTCCAACTGCGCTTGAAGTCGGACGTTGCCGTGACGCCTTGGAAGTTGTTCGGCTGAGCCCGGAGAAAGTTGGTCAGGTTCGTAAACGAAAAATTCCCCTGGCCCCGGAAGACCTCTTCTTCGTCCGTCAGGATTCGCTGATACTCGCCGCCGATCTTCAGCGTGTGCGCCCCGCTGTTGTACGTCGCGGTGTTGGTGAACTGATACACGTTGTCTCCGCGGAACCGGGGGCGGTTGGAGATGCCGCCGACCGAGGTCAACCCGCTGACGCCGAGGATGAACCCTTCGGTGACTGCGTCCGGCACGAACCACAACGAACGGTCGTCGATGCGGGGATCCAGGTTGGTCGAGGTGTAGTTCACGTACGAGTCATTGAAGCCGAATCGAAACACGTTCAAGAACCTCGGCGAGACGATCTTCTGATATTCGGCCGTCAGCAGTTGCGTACGCACCAGGTCGTTCAGCAGGTTGTTGCCGAGCGTCTGGGGACTGTCGGCCTGGCTGTAATCGCGGGTGTAGCGCACGAAGACGCTGTCGGCGTCGGAGAGGATCTGGTCGAGCCGCCCCTGGAAGAAATTCTGGGACACGATCTGGCTGTCCTGGCGGATGAACTCCGCGCGGCCGTCGCCGAAATCGCGGCCGTTCGGAGCGGGATAGAGGGCCAGGTACGGCACCACGCGCGGATCGACGGCGATCCGCCCGCTCGGTAGGTTCCCGTCGCGAGCCGCCATCGTCGGCACGGTCCCCGTCATGGTCGTGCCGAGTGTCTCGCGCAGTCCCTCGTACCCGCCGAAGAAGAACGTCCGGTTTCTCCTGATCGGTCCGCCGACGGTCACCCCGAACTGATTGCGCTTGAACTCCGGTAGGACCCTGTCCTTCGGGTCGAAGTAGTTGTGCGCCTCCATGTGCTCGTTCCGGTGAAACGCGAAGGCCGATCCGTTCAAGGTATTGGTGCCCGACTTCGTGACGACGTTGATGACGCCACCTCCCGCGCGGCCGAATTCGGCGCTGAAGTTCGAGGTCAACACCTGGAACTCCTTGATCGTCTCGGCGCCCATCGCTTGCTCGGAGGCCCCCCCGATGCCGGCCTGGTTGACGCTGTTCATGCTGGTGCCGTCCATCATGTAGTTGTTGTGCTCCATGCGCGCGCCGTGGACGCTCATCCGGAGGCCGGCGCCCGTCGCGGCGCCGGTGCCCGCCGTGCGCACGTGCGCCACGCCGGTCTCGAGCAGGGTCAACTGCACGAAGTTGCGCGCGTTGAGCGGCAGGTCCTGCATCTGCTGCTCGCCGACGAGTCCGCCGAGGCCGGAGGTCCTGGTCTCCACCAGGGGCGCATCCCCGGTGACGACGATGTCCTCGGTCACTTCTCCCACGGCCAAGGTCAGATCGACGGTGGCTCCGCGACCAACCGTGAGCTGGATGCCTCGCCGGATGGCCGTTCGAAACCCCGACAGCTCCGCCTGGACTTCATACGTGCCGATGGGCAGATTGGGCACGCGATACCTGCCGCTGTCCATGGCGACCACGTTTCTCGTGAGGCCGGTATCCAGATTCCTCACGGTGACGCTGCCCCCGGGCAGGACCGCCCCGCTCTCGTCGGTGATCGTGCCCACGATCTCTCCACCGGTCACCTGGCCGAGAAGCGGCGACGGAATAGCCCAGATGATCAGCGCAAGAGAAAGAATGATGAGCCTCCCGATACTTCTCATGGTCTCTTCTCCTTGGGCAACGAGCCGGGCGATTGACCGGCGGCGGCCAGAACGGCGCGCGCGCCATCCAAGTGCAGGTGCGTGCCCACCCCCGCGACGAGTGCCTGCTCGTACGCGAAGGCGGCAGCGGCGATGTCCTGGATGGCCATCCCGACGGACTTGAACAGCGTGATCTCGCGGTCGTCACGCCTGCCGGGCTTCCTGCCGGTGATGACATGGCCCAGTTCGGTGTCGATGTCGGCGGACCGAATCGCGCCCGTGCTGAGCGCGTGCTGCAGGTCGCCGGCCTCCAGGAGCACCTGATCCTTGAAATCCACGACCACGCGGCTGCGGTTGAAGGTCAGCCCGTCGAGCTCGCGTTTGTTCGGCGAGTTGGAGCCGACGCCGCTGATGTGGGCGCCCTCGTCGAGCCAGGTGCCGTCGAAGACCGGCGTCTTCGCGGCGGTCGCCGTGACCACGAGGTCGCAGCCGGCCACCGCGTCGTGCGCGTCGGCGACGGCGCGCGCCGGGACCTGGAACTCCGCGGCGATCGTGCGGGCGAACGCCAGCGCCTTCGCTTCGTCGATATCGAAGACGCGCACGTCCTCGAGCGCGCGCACTTCCATCAGGGCCGCCACCTGGAACCGCGCCTGGACACCGGCGCCAATGACCCCCAGGACACGCGAGTCGACGCGCGAGAGGTACTTGGCCGCCACGCCGGACGCCGCGCCGGTTCTGATGCCGGTCAGCCTGCTCGCGGCGACGATGCCGCGCAGCGCGCCCGTCTCGCAACTGAAGAGCAGCACCGCGAAGTAGGTTTCGCCCGGCAGGCGTCGCCCTGGATAGCCCGTGAGCGTCTTCAGACCGAAGAAGCCGAGCGACGGCAGGACGGCCGACATGATGCGGAAGGCGCCGCCGTTGCCGGGCAGGTCGGTGCTGATGCGGGGCATCATGACGCTGCCGCCGCCGGCATGCTGGCGAAGGGCGTCTTCCACGAGGCGGACGCCGTCGGCCATCGACACGACGCTCGCGATATCGCTTTCGGACAGCAGCAACACCATGCCCGTCACCTCGGAGATAGGGCGCGCTCGTGGCCTCGTGGCCCTCATGCTCTTCGTGGCCGTCCGGGCGAGAGGAGCCGCCGCACGAGACGACTTCGACGCGGTGCGCGCAGTCTACGCAGCCTGGCGCGGCGAACGCCAATCAGTAATTCTTCTTTGGGTATAAGGAGGGAGCGCCGTCAGCTCATGCGGTCTCACCGGCGGCGCGCGGCCGCCGCCGGGGGCTCCGCCCGGACCGGTGGCTCGAACGCTGGGACCGCACGACCCGGAGCAC
>JBOGIW010000239.1:0-12415 GCA_050748045.1 Vicinamibacterales bacterium
CCCTCCGCCTCGTCAACGGTCAGCACCACCGTGCCGACCGTCACCTTGTCGCCCGGCTTGACCGAGATGTCCTTGACCACGCCGGCCACCGAAGACGGGACTTCGATGGTCGCTTTGTCGGTCTCGAGCTCGAGGACCGGCTGGTCGCGGGCGATCGTGTCGCCTGCCTTCACCAGCACGCGTGTCACGTCGCCGCCGGTCACGTTCTCGCCCAACTCGGGGATCTTCAATTCGGTCACGTCTGTCGCTCCAAACCCATTCACCTCCGCCAGAGCGGGGAGGCCCTCCACGGGCGGCCTCCGCGTCTCGGCCTCTCTGCGTGCCCGTGGGAGGCGCGTCGATCGGCGCCGTTCACCCTCACGGACCTCGTGGCAGCCCGAGAACATCCGAGGTTACGAGATGGCGGGATTGGGCTTCTCCGGGTTGACCCCGAGATCGGCGATCGCCTGCGCGACGACCCTCGCCTCGAGCGTCCCGTCGCGCGCCAGGGCGTCGAGCGTCGCGACCACGATGTGCCTGGCGTCCACCTCGAAGAAGTCGCGGAGCGACGCGCGGCTCTCGCTGCGGCCGAAGCCGTCGGTCCCGAGCGAGGTCAACCTCCGGGGCATCCAGCGATCGATGGAGTCGGGCAGCGACTTCATGTAGTCCGACGCCGCGACGATGACACCTTCGGCCGTCGCCAGGGCCTGCGTGACGTACGGCACGCGTGGCTTGGCCGCCGGGTGCAGGCGGTTCCAGCGCTCCGCGGCATGCCCGTCGCGGTACAGCTCCTGGTAGCTCGTGACGCTCCAGGCGTCGGCGGCGACGTCGTACTTCTCCGCCAGGATCCGCTGCGCCTCGAGCACCTCGAGCAGGATGGCGCCGCTCCCGAGCAGTTGCGCGCGGCGCCGGCCCTTCCCCTCCGCCGCCTTCACGCGGTACATCCCCTTCAGGATGCCCTTCCGGACCTCGCCGTCCGCCGTCCCGGTTGGCATCGGCGGCATCCCGTACTGCTCGTTCATCACGGTGATGTAGTAGAAGATGCTCTCGCCCTCGGTGTACATGCGCCGGATGCCGTCCTCGATGATCGCGGCGATCTCGTAGGCGAAGGCCGGGTCGTAGGACACCAGGTTCGGCACGGCGCTCGCGAAGACGTGGCTGTGGCCGTCCTGGTGCTGCAGCCCTTCGCCGGCGAGCGTCGTGCGGCCGGCCGTGCCGCCGAGCATGAACCCGCGCGTGCGCGAGTCGGCCGCGGCCCAGACGAGGTCGCCGATGCGCTGCATGCCGAACATCGAGTAGAAGATGAAGAACGGGATCGTGTTGATGCGGTGCGTCGCGTAGGCCGTGCCCGCGGCGATGAACGACGACATCGAGCCCGCCTCGGTGATGCCTTCCTCGAGGATCTGCCCTTCCTTCGCTTCCTTGTAGTAGAGCAGCGTGTCGATATCGACCGGCTCGTAGAGCTGCCCGGCGTGCGAGTAGATGCCGACCTGGCGGAAGAGCGACTCCATGCCGAAGGTACGCGCCTCGTCGGGGACGATCGGCACCACGAGCTCGCCGATCTCCTTGTCGCGCAGCATCTTCGACAGCATGCGCACGAACGCCATCGTCGTCGAGACCCGCCGCCCGTCCGTGCCCTTGTGGAACTCGGCGAAGAGCTCCGGCAGCGTCTCGCCCTTGAGCGGCTCGCATTGGACCGAGCGCGTCGGCACGAACCCGCCGAGCTGCCTCCGCCGCTCGGTCAGGTACATGATCTCGGGGCTCCCGTCCGGCGGCCGGTAGAACGGCGCCTTGGCGACTTCCTCGTCGCCGATCGGAATGCCGAAGCGGGTCCGGAACGCGCGCAGCTCGTCTTCGTTGAGCTTCTTCTGCTGGTGCGTGATGTTCTTGCCTTCGCCGGCTTCGCCGATGCCGTAGCCCTTGATGGTGCGGGCCAGGATCACGGTCGGTTGTCCCGTGTGCTCCACGGCCGCTTTGTACGCGGCATACACCTTCGACGGGTCGTGGCCGCCGAGCGTCAGCTTCTTGAGCTGCTCGTCGGAGAGATGCTTCGCCAGGTCCAGGAGCCGCGGATCGGCGGCCCAGAAGTGCTGGCGGATGTAGGCGCCCGACTCGACGGCGTACTTCTGCCACTGGCCGTCCACGATCTCGCTCATCCGCTTCAGGAGGACGCCGTCGTGGTCCTTCGCGAGGAGCGCATCCCACTCGGATCCCCAGATGACCTTGATCACGTTCCAGCCCGCGCCGCGGAACGCCGCCTCCAGCTCCTGGATGATGTTGCCGTTGCCGCGCACGGGGCCGTCGAGGCGCTGCAGGTTGCAGTTGATCACGAAGATCAGGTTGTCGAGCTTCTCGCGCGAGCCGAGCGTGATCGCGCCGAGCGACTCGGGCTCGTCGGTCTCGCCGTCGCCGATGAACGCCCACACCTTCGAGTTGGAGCGCGTCTTCAGGCCGCGGTCTTCCAGGTAGCGCATGAAGCGCGCCTGGTAGATCGCATTGATGGGCGCGAGGCCCATCGAGACCGTCGGGAACTCCCAGAACTCGGGCATCAGCCAGGGATGCGGATACGACGAGAGCCCGCCGCCGCGCTTGAGCTCGCGGCGGAAGTGCTCGAGCTTCCGGGCGCCGATGCGCCCCTCGATGTACGCGCGCGCGTAGATGCCGGGCGCCGCGTGCCCCTGGAAGTAGATGATGTCGCCGTCGTGATCGTCGCCCTTGCCCTTGAAGAAGTGGTTGAAGCCCACCTCATAGAGCGTCGCCGCCGACGCGAAGGTCGAGATGTGCCCGCCGATCCCTTCCTCGAGCTTGTTCGCCTTCACGACCATCGCCAGCGCGTTCCACCGCACGAGGCTCTTGATGCGGCGCTCGATCTCGCGGCTGCCGGGGAACGGCGGCTGGTCTTCGGACGAGATCGTGTTGACGTACGGCGTGTTCGCGGTGAAGGGGACCCTGACGCCATAGCGCCGGGCGTGGATGCCGAGCTCCTGGAGCAGGCGGCCGACGCGGGCGGGACCGCCCGACTGGAGCACGTAGTCGAGCGACTCCAGCCATTCGCGCGTTTCGAGCGCTTCGAGCTCCGCAGCATCTTTCGTGGCAGTGTTACGCATGGATGAGTGCCCTGGGACGTCGACAGTTCTGAATGCCCAATCCGGTATTGTAACTATCGGACGCGTGGGCGGGAACCCTTGATTGCGTCGCGTCCTCAGACCTAATCTCATTGTAGTCCTCCCCTGATGATTCCGGTGACCCTCGCGCGCGTGCACGAGCAGATCGTCGCCTGCGAGCGCTGCCCGCGTCTGCGCGACTACTGCCGGCGCATCGCGACGGAAAAGAAGCGCGCCTTCCGCGACGACGTGTACTGGGGGCGGCCGGTCCCCGGCTTCGGCGATCCGAACGCACGCGTCCTCATCGTCGGGCTCGCGCCCGCCGCGCACGGCGCCAATCGCACGGGCCGTGTGTTCACCGGCGATGGCGGCGGCGGGTCGGGCGACTTCCTGATGGCGGCGCTCCACCGGAACGGCTTCGCGAACAGGCCGACCTCGCAGCGCATCGACGATGGCCTGCGGCTCGCCGACGCCTACATCGCCGCGGCCGTCAGGTGCGCGCCGCCGGACAACAAGCCGACGCCTGAGGAGATCGGGCGATGCCTCGATCACCTCGATGCCGAGGTGGCCCAGCTCCCCAACGTGCGGGTCGTCGTCCTGCTTGGCAGAATCGGGTTCGACGCGTGGCTGCGGTTGCTCAGGCGCCGCGGGGTGGCGATGTCGCCGCGCCCGCAGTTCGGGCACGGCGTCGTGACGAAGATGGGCGAGGGGCTTCCGGCGCTCGTCGGCAGCTATCACCCGAGCCGCCAGAACACCAACACCGGCAAGCTGACGGCGCCGATGATGCGGGAGGTGTTCCGAACGGCGCGGCGCCTGCTGGCGTAGCCGCGCCGGTCCTCGACGGCTACTCGCTGATGCCGGGAACGGAGCCCGGCTTCAGGATGTAGGCGTGTCCGCGTCCTCGGCGCGGTAGATACGCATCGATTCCTCCGTGAAAGAGATGAACGGGCCGGTATCGTGCCCTAATCCTGCAAATCGATCAGGCGAGAGAACTTCACGATGAGGCTCCGGCCGGCGAGCGGCCGCCCGGCGAGCCCGAGATCCTCCGTGTCGTTGTACACGACGAACAGCCCCGTGTTCGCGCGCTGGAGCCACCCGAACCGCAGGTTCGCCGACCAGATCTCCGCGCGATCGTTGTACTGGATCAGCGACTGGACGAACAGCCGCGGATTGAAGGAATACGAGACGCGAAGCCGGCCCAGGTTCGTGATGAAGCTGCCCCAGGGCAGATCGATGTCGTTGTAGCTCCAGCTCAGGTCCGCTGTCAGCGTGTCGCCGGCCCGTGCACGGATCGACGGGCTCAGGGCGATGCGGTCGCCGCCGAAGAAGCCGCCCGCCGTCAACGTGTTGTTGAAGCTTACCGGCGCCCCGCGATTCGTGAACGTGACGATCTGCGCCTCCGCATGATCGTACGTGCCTGGCGGCACGAAGACGCCCGGATAGATCTCGAACGGCACCGTGACACCCTGCCGCGTCACGTTCATGCCCGTGTGGACTTCATTGCCCGAACGGAATTCCCAGTGGCTGTCGATGTGCGAGTGTCCGGTCTCCTGGAAACCGTCGCGGTTCCAGAAGGCGCGGAACGAGCTGTGAGGCCGGATCTCCTGCAGGCGCAGGAAGTCGGCGGGGCGCCACCGCGTCTGCAGAGAGGCATCCACCTTCCGGAACGCCGTGCGGCTCAGGAAGCCCACCTCGGGATTGAAGGCTTCCCCGAGATCGGTGAAGTTGGCCTCCGCGTCGAAGCGCTGGACGCTGTGACGCGCCCCCACGCGGAACGCCAGCGCATCGCCAGACAGGCCCGGCGTTTCCGTCCTGGCCAGCCAGCCCGAGATCAACCCGTTGCGGCCGTAGCCGAGGCGGCCGTCGATGCCAACCGTGCGGCCGTAGTCGCTGGAGGGCGACAGGTCGCCCGTGCCCTGACGGTTGGTGAAGACGACGCCGAGGGCCGACCGGTTCGGCAGCTCGCGCTGGACGCGGCCGACGGTGAAGTTGTTCGCCGGCGTGACGCCGGCCATCTCCTCGGTCTGCATGTTGAGGAAGCCGACGCTCGTGCCGCCGATCTTGCCAGACAGGCGCGCGCCGCCGACGATCGGAATCTCCTCGCCGCCGGGACCGATGCCGATGCGGCGGCTGAAGAAGATCTCGGCCTCGCCCGGATTGCCCACCGAGAAGAGCCCCGCGTTCTCCAGGAAGAACGGCCGCTTCTCCGGGAAGAACAGGTTGAAGCGATCCAGGTTGATCTGCTGCTCGTCGACTTCGACCTGCGCAAAGTCCGTGTTGTAGGTGGCGTCGAGCGTCAGGCCCGGCGTCAGGCTGTACTTCAGATCGATCCCCGCGTCGCCGAGTGCGACCGGCTCGGGGCGGCGGGGGTTGTCGATCGTCTGGCCGAGCACGTACGGGGTCATCGTGAAGTTGCGCTGATCCGGGATGGTCAAGCCGCCAAGCGCGCCCGCCAGCGACAGCCGGTGCAGGTTGTACTGACGCGGCAGCGGCGCCCAGTACGTCGTCTCGTTGCGGCGCCGGATGTTGCGCTGGAAGTTGAGGCCCCACGTGTGGCCGGCGCCTGACGGATACCGGATGCTGCGGAACGGGATCGCGAACTCGGCGCTCCAGCCGATCTCGCTCACCCGCGTGCGCACGCTCCACGCCGCGTCCCAGTTGAGGTTGAAGCCGCCGCCGGAACCACCCTGCTGGTTGCCCTGCTGCCCTGATCCGGTGCCCTGGCCTTCGTTGGTGACCTGCCCGTCGTACTCGAGCGACGCGGCGTTGGTGCCGAAGACGAACCCGTTCTGCCGATCGCGGAAGGTGTCGATGATGATCTGAAAGCTGTCGGCGTCGTCGAGGGACGAGTCCCGGCGGCTGTCGGTCATGACAATGCCGGCCGGGTCGTCGTCATAGCAGATGACGCCGAAGTAGAGCGTGCTGTCCGTGTAGACGATCCGCACCTCGGTGCGTTCGGACGAGGATTGCCCCTCGAACGGGGCGACCTGCACGAAGCCGGAGACCGGCGTCGCCGCAGCCCAGGCGGTATCGCCGAGCACGTCGCCGTCAATCGTTGGCGGTTCCGCGATCTTCACGGCGGTGGCCGCCGGGCGGTCCTGTGCGCGCGCGAACGAGGCAAGAATGAGCAGTATCAGACCTGATGCGAGGATCGACAGTCGCATGCCCCATCAATATTGCCTTGGAGCGTGTCTCCATGTGTCATCAGAACACGTGGCCCAGCGCCAGCGTCGTGCGGTGATCGCCTTGCTGGATTCGCTGCTCGACCTGGAGGCGAAGCGCCTGCCGGAACAACGACGGCCCCAACGGCACATGGGCATTCAGGTAGACGAATACGCTCGGCCGTGCCTGCACGGTCGTCAGATGATCGGCGCGCGCGCCGGCCATCAGGACGCGCGTCAACCGCACGTCGCCGCCAATGCTCAGGCGTCCGCGCGTGACACGGCCGGCGCGCTGATAGCCTGCCGCACCCGTGATGAAGACTCTCTCCGCCAGCGCGCCGGTCACGACGGCGTGTGCGAGGGAGCGATCGTCCCCGACGAAGGCATGGCCGCCCGCTGAATGCCACCCCACCCGGTAGAAGCTCTCGACGAACACGCCCTTCGGCCGCCCCTCGAGCTCGAAGCTGGCCGCCTCGGCGAACGGGATCGTGAGCTCGCCCGTGAACGGAAGCGTGACGGCCGACTGCCATCCATCGGCGGCGCGTTCGCCCGGCCGGACGAACGCGAGTCGGATGCCCGGCTGCCGTCCGGAAGGCGAGAAGCTCCGCAACGCGGTCAGGCGTGCGCCGGCGCGGGCCGGCTCGCCGGCGACGGACGCACTGAACGCAAGCGGCTCGGAGAGGCTGAGGCGACGTGAAACGTCCACCTGGGAGACCGTTCGGAACTGACCCACGGTGACGGACATGGCGCCTGATGGGCCGAATGCGCTGCCAACGAAGAGATCCTCGAAGCGCCCGCTGCGATTGAGCAGGCGCCCCCCGGCGCCGATCTGCTGGCTGAGCGCACGCAGCTCCACGAAATAGAACGCGCGGCGCGCAAAGGGCCCGCTGGAAATCAACTCGACGCGGCTGGGAACTCCCTTTGTCAGGTCTCTTGCCGACTGGTGCTCGACCTCCACCGTGTTCCAAACGGCCAGCGGTATTGTTCGCCGGACATCGTCGGCCGTATCGAAGCGATAGCCGCGGGCCAGGAAGTCTTCGCCGTCGCGGTTGAGCATCGGGGGCGACACATGACAGCGGGCACACGCGACGCCGTACTGCCGGGCGAATTGAGGAGTGGCGCCGGCCGGCGACGAGGCGAGAAGAAGCGCAATCGCACAAATGACCAGTACCGTTGGCATTTTGCTAGGACGATATCATAAATTTGTCCAGTCAAAATTTTAATTATGTCAGGGATAAATCAACGGCCAGCACACGGCGGAGCGTGGCCGTGTCGATGTTGCCACCGCTCATGACGCACACGACTTTCTTCCCCGCGAGCCGATCGCGGAGCTTCGCGGCGGCGGCCAGCGTCGATCCCCCGGCGCCTTCGGCGAGGTTGTGGGTGAGGCGCAGGGCCAGGCGCACGCCCTCCTGCAACTCCGTCTCCTCGAGCACCACGACATCGTCCAGCTCGCGCTTCAACAGGGTGAAGGTGAGATCGAACGTCCAGCGCGTCGCCATGCCTTCCGCGAAGGTGTCGGCCGTCTCGCCCACGACGCGCTCGGGGCCGCGCCAGGACCGGGCGAAGGCGTCGGCGCGCGCCGCCTGCACGCCGATGACGCGGGCCTTCGCGTGCAGCCCGCTCCGCGCGAGGCAGCAGCCGCACGCCCCGCTGCCGCCGCCGATCGGCACGAGGATTACGTCGGCGTCGGGCAGGGCGTCGAAGATCTCGAGGGCGTACGTCCCGACGCCCGCCAGGAGGTGCGGCTCGTTGGCCGAGTGCACGTAGCGGCAGGCCTCCTCGGCCACCATCTGCTCCACGCGCTCGCGCGCCTCGTCGAAATCGCGGCCGTGCTCGAGGACCTCCGCGCCCATCGCGCGCATCGCCGCGTTCTTCTCGGGGTTGTTGCCGGCGGGCACGACGATGCGGCAGCGGACGCCATGAATCTTCGACGCCAGCGCGATCGACTGGCCGTGGTTGCCGGTGCTCGCGCTGATGACGCCGCGGCGCCGGTCCTCGCCGGACAACTGGCCGACCAGGTTGAGCCCGCCGCGAATCTTGAAGGCGCCCGTCGGATTGTGGTTTTCGTGCTTCACGTACACGTCGAGCCCGAGCGCCTCGTCGAGGAGCGCGTGCTTGAGGAGCGGCGTCGGCTGCAGGGCCGCGTAGACGCGCGGCCGGGCGGCGGAGAGGTCTTCCAGCGTCGGCGGCTGCATGCCGCGATTATGCCCGAGGGGCCCTGGCGGACTGTCGGTCTGACATCCACGCGTCCCGGATACGGACCGCCAGGCCGGGCCGGTTCGAGATGAGCGCGTCCACGCCCCACTCGAGCAGCCGGCGCATGTCGGCCTCGTCGTCAACGGTCCAGACCTGCACCTTGAGACCCGCGCGGTGCGCGTACCGGACGAAGCGCGGCGAGACGACGCGGAACCAGCCGGCGCGCTCGGGTACCTGGTAGCCTCGCCACGCGCAGGTCCGGAGGGGCACGCCGATCCAGGTGCGGTGCAGGGCGCGGCGGACCTCGTCCTGGCTGGCGCTCGTGGCCAGGCCGGGGAGCGCGCGGCGCACGGCCTCGACGGCCGCGGTGCCGAAGCCGGCCGCGCAGACGCGATCCACCGCATCGGCGGCCCGCGCCTCGTGCGCCACGGCCTCTCCGAGCGCCGCCTCGTCATCCTTCATCTCCACGATGATCCGCGCGTCCCGGTACCGCCGCAGCACGTCCCCGAGGGTGGGGACGCCGAGATGCGAAAGCTCAGCGGCGGTCCTGGCCGCCACCGGCCCTGACCCGCGCGTCGTGCGTTCGAGCGTCGTATCGTGGTGGACGACCACGACGCCGTCGGCCGACAGGTGCACGTCCAGCTCGAGTCCGTCGGCGCCGGCCTTCATCCCCGCGTCGAAAGTGTGCAAAGTGTTTTCCGGTCCAAGGGACATGCCGCCCCTGTGGGCGAAGACAAGCGGCTGGCTGGCCTCGAAAAACGTCACGCGCGGTAGCCTACGATAGAATTCGAACGTATGGCTCCATCCCAGGCGGTTTCGACGCTCGGCGCGCTGCGGACGGCGGTGGCCGCGGGAGCGATCCCGCGCCGCAGGGTGCACGAAGAGGTCCGCGACAACCTCATTCGCAAGCTCCGCGACGGCGAGGGGCTCTTTCCCGGCATTGTCGGCTATGACGACACCGTGATCCCCCAGCTCGTCAACGCGCTGCTCTCGCGCCACAACTTCATTCTCCTCGGGCTGCGGGGCCAGGCGAAGACGCGCCTGATGCGCGCGCTCGTCACGCTGCTCGACGAGCGGATCCCGGTGATGCCCGGGTGCGAGATCAACGACGACCCGCTCGACCCCATCTGCGGCGCGTGTCGCGCCCGCGTGGCGGCGGACGGGGACGACACGCCCGTCGCGTGGCTGCCGCGCGACCGGCGCTACGTCGAGAAGCTGGCGACGCCCGACGTCACCATCGCCGACATGGTCGGCGACATCGATCCCATCAAGGCGGCGCGGTCCGGGCTGCAGCTCTCGAGTGAGCTGACGATGCACTACGGCCTGCTGCCGCGGGCGAACCGTGGGGTCTTCGCCATCAACGAGCTGCCCGACCTCGCGGGCAAGATCCAGGTGGGGCTCTTCAACATCCTGCAGGAGGGGGACGTCCAGATCAAAGGCTACCCCGTGCGCCTGCCGCTCGACGTGCTGATGGCCTTCACGGCCAATCCCGAGGACTACACCGCGCGCGGGAAGATCATCACGCCGCTCAAGGACCGCATCGGGTCGGAGATCCGCACGCACTATCCGTCGGGCCGCCAGCTCGCGATGCAGATCACGGCGCAGGAGGCCTGGCTGCTGCGCGAGGGCCCGGCGCCGGCCGTGGAGGTGCCGGCCTTCGTGGCGGAAGTCGTCGAAGAGATCGCCTTCCAGGCGCGGCAGGATCGGCGCATCGACAAGCGCTCGGGCGTCAGCCAGCGGCTGCCCATCTCGGCGATGGAGAACGTGGTCTCGAATGCGGAGCGGCGGGCGCTGCAGAGCGACGAGGCCGTCGCCGTCCCGCGTGTCACCGACATCTACGCGGCGCTGCCGTCGATCACCGGCAAGTTCGAGATGGAGTACGAGGGCGAGCTGAAGGGCGCCGAGACCGTGGCGCGCGACCTCGTCCGCGCCGCCGTCGCCAACGTGGCGGACGGCTATTTCTCGCACCTCGATTCACGGCGCGTCCTGGAGTGGTTCGACCTCGGCGGGAGCCTCCAGCTCGCCGACACCGTGCCCGCGGCCGACCTCATCGAGCGTGCGCAGCAGGTGCAGGGCCTGGTCGAGCTCGCCCACGCCGCCGGCGTGCCGAACGACGCGCCCGAGCCGATGCTCGCCTCCGCCATCGACTTCGCGCTCGAGGGGCTCTACGCGCTGAAGAAGATCAGCCGCAGCGACGAGCGGGGCTATCACGCCAGCGAGACGCCGGTGCGCCGTCCCACGCGGCACGAGCGCGAGCTCGACGAGACGACGCCCGTGCCGGGCGGCACCAAGAAGAAGTACTACAACTGAGGAAAGCCGTGAAGTACAGGTACACGAAGTACACCGGCGACCTGCTCGACGAGATCGACATCGAGGACCTCGTCTCGAAGCTCTCCGACCTCCTGCTCTCCAGCGGGTTCAGCAACCCCTGGGGCGATCCGTTCGGCAGCGATGACGACCGGACGATGCAGGCATTGCACGACGCGATCCTGGAGGCGCTGTTCAGCGGCGGCGTGCTCTCCGAGGAGGCGCTGCAGCAGCTCTTCGGCGATCCGGCCGACGCCGACCAGGAGGCCGCGCGTCAGCAGCTCGAGGACCTGATCCAGCAGATCATCGAGCGCATGATGGAACAGGGGTTCATCACGGGCGCGCCGGACCTCGAGGCCGAGCGGCGGCACCGCCGCGGCACGGGCGGGGGCCTCGGCGAGGACGCCGGCCCGGTGCGGTTCGAGGTCACCGACAAGAGCCTCGATTTCCTCGGCTATCGCGCGCTCCGCGATCTCCTCGGCTCGATGGGCCGGAGCAGCGCCGGACGTCACGACACGCGCGACCTCTCCACCGGCGTCGTGGCGGCCGCCGCCTAGAAGCCGTACGAGTTCGGCGATACGCTCAACCTCGATCCGAGCGGCACGATCCTCAACGCCGTCCAGCGGCTGCAGATCGGCCGGCCGATCGAGCCGCGCGACGCGGCGGGCGCCGGCGGGCCGGTGACCATCGAGGTCGACTACCCCGACCTCATGGTCGCGCAGAGCGAGTACCAGAGCTCCTGCGCGACGGTCATCATGCTGGACTGCAGCCACAGCATGATCCTCTACGGCGAGGACCGCTTCACGCCGGCCAAGCGCGTCGCGATGGCGCTCGCGCACCTCATCCGGACGCAGTATCCCGGCGACACGCTGCACGTGGTGCTCTTCCACGACTCGGCCGAGGAGATCCCGCTGAAGCAGCTCGGGCGCGTGCGCGTCGGCCCGTACTACACGAACACGCGCGAGGGGCTGCGGCTGTCGCGGCGCATCCTCGAGCGGCAGAAGAAGGACATGCGGCAGATCGTCATGATCACCGACGGGAAGCCCTCGGCGCTGACGCGCCCCGACGGCCAGATTTACAAGAACGCCTTCGGCCTCGATCCCTACGTCATCGCGGAGACCTTCGCCGAGGTGAGCGCCTGCCAGAAGGCGGGGATCATGATCAACACGTTCATGCTCGCGCGCGATCACGACCTGGTCGCCTTCGTCCGGCGCGTCGCCGCCATCTGCCGCGGCAAGGCGTACTTCACGACCCCGTACACCCTCGGGCAGTACGTGCTGATGGACTACATGGACCGGAAGACCCGGACGATCCACTGATGCTGCCGCCGACGATCCCGATCTTCCCGCTCGACAAGGTCGTCCTCTTCCCCAACGTCTTCCTGCCGCTGCACATCTTCGAGGGGCGGTACCGGGCGATGGTGTCGGAGGCGCTCGAGGGCGATCGGATCATCGGCTTGGTGCTGCTGCGGCCCGGCTTCGAAGCCGACTCCGAGGGGCGCCCGCCGGTCTACGAGGTCGGCTGCGCGGGCGTCATCACCCACAACGAGCGCCTCCCCGACGGCCGCTTCAACATCGTCCTCAGAGGCATCGAGAAGTTCCGCATCACGGGTGAAGACGCGAGCCGCGCCTACCGGATCGCGCGCGTCGAGCCGATCCCGGAATG
>JBOGIW010000240.1:0-16321 GCA_050748045.1 Vicinamibacterales bacterium
CCTTGAGCCTCAATCACATGCGTCGACGCTGCACGCTAACCACGCGAAGGTGAGCCTGAAGTCTTGCCTCATCACGTCGGATCTGACAGCGCTCCAACTCCATGGACACAGGTCGGTATGATATGAACGTCCGAACAACGCATTTCGGACAGATCGACCGATAACTCGCGAGGACCGCGGGGTTACCGTGGCGGGTATGACACCGCGCGCTGTCTTCGGTTGAGCGTCCGCGAGATATGCGCCGGTGCCCAGCGCGCATCGGCGCTGGTGGCTTCTTTCCGGTGATGACCCTGCCGTTCGACTTCGGCCCGGAACTAGTGCTCCCGAACAGCCCCATGGGGCACCGCGACTATATGGAGCACCAGATTCAACCCAATGCCTCCGGTCAGATCGTGTCGACGCCGATGAGCGCTGCAGGATGGACTACATCTATGCATCGTACAGGTCTCTGCTGGGGTACTCGATTTTCAAGTACTATCCCTGTTTCATTCAGGTCGATTATGGGATACGGTCATCGATTTTATCGATGAGCTCCAGGACGCCGTCAATCAACGCCAAACAGGTTTCCTCGCGCGTGCGCGTTTCAATTGCAGCGTGCGATGAAGAGGGTCATATCGTCGTGTTGCGGCGCATTCCCGACAAAACAATCGGTGACCGCCATGATGCGCTCGATGAGAGTCTTCGGCTCCAGCGCACGCGCCGATATCACCGCCTGCGTCAGACGCTCCTCGCCCCATTCCTCATCGTCGGCGTTCACTGCCTCGCTGATGCCATCCGTAAAGGCGATCAGCACATCGCCGCTTCCGAGCTCCACGCTTCCCTGCTCATAACGGCACGTCGGTAGCAGCCCGATCACCGGTCCGCCGGCTTGGAGTCGGACGACGTCCGGTGCATGCCGCCCGCACGCACGGAACAGCATCGGCGGAATGTGCCCGGCGTTGACGTAATCGAGCACGCGCGTTGCGGAGTTATAGCGACCGAAGAAGAACGTGGCATAGCGATTCGTCGCGGAGCTCTCGTAGATGAGCGAATTCAGCTGGAGCATCATCTCAGGCAGGTTCCTCTCACCTGCGCTCGCCCCGTGCAGGAACGCACGGAGCGTTGCCATCAGAAGCGCTGCCGGAATCCCTTTCCCGGAGACGTCACCCACTGCGATCCCGAGCTCGATCGGTGACAAGGTCAGGAAATCATAGTAGTCGCCGCCAACCTCGAGCGCGGGGCGGCAAGCACCGGCGTACTCGAGCCCGGGAATCGACGGACTCGCCTGCGGGAAGAACCGCTGCTGCACTTCGCGTGCGATCTCGAGCTCGCGACGACGCTTCTCGCGCTCGGCAATCGCTGCGGCGATCTCGATGGTCAGTCGGCTGTTCTCGAGTGCCAGGCCGGTCTGCATTGCGACAGACTCGAGCATCCGCAGGTCGCTGCTCGTGTACGGCTCCTCGGATCGCTTCGGCCCGAGGCTCAGGATGCCAAGCACTTTCTGATTGAGCGCGAGCGGCAACAGGACGTCTGAATGCAGCGCCACCAGCGACTCCCGCTCCTCTTGCGACAGTTCGGGTGCGCCCGAGTCGGGATCGTTGAAGAGGAGGCGCGCGTGCGGATCGCGCTGGAGCTCTCGGACGGTGGCGCTCTCTTCGGATAGCACCACGTCGGGAAGGTCAGGAAAACCGACGGCGTAGGCCGGGCGCAGTCGCCCTCCCTTGTTCAGGAGAATCGCGACCCGCGGCACGTGCAGCGTCTCGGACACACGCTGCGCCACGGTCTGCAGCAACCGCGGAGCCTCGATCATTGTCCGCACCTGCAGCGCCAGATCGTTCAGGATCTGCTCGGCGTCGTAAGCCTCGCGGAAGAAACGGCGGTCCACCCACTCCCGTAGGCGATCGGCAAACCGCCCCCCCAGAGCCACGACGGCCATGAACCCGGCGATTACTAACGCGACGCGAAAAATACCTGGGTCGCCGGACAGCACCGAAGCCGCCGCGATGCTCGCTGCGATCATGACCGCGAGCTGAACCAGGCGTATTCCACCTCTCGCGAGCACATACTGCACCCCCTGGCGGACGGCGACGCGTACCTCCATGGCACGACGCACGACGATCACGTACGCCATCGTCAGAGGGAACAAGAACAGACACGCGACGAACAGAAGCCCGACGACCGGAAGGGCCATCCACTGAACGAAAGTGTCGCGATCGCCCGCCACGAAGAACCCTAGGAAGACCAGGATGGGAATCAGACTCACCGCGACGCCTGCATCGAGCAACTGCAGTCGCCGCCGGGCATCGGGCTGGCGCTCAGTGAGCGTCCGAAATCCCATGATCGCGACGAAGCCGACGATGAACAGCAGTGACGTAGCGAGGACGTACGGCGCGAGCGGATCGAGCGCGTTCCGAAGCCCGAGCGCCGCCTCGGGGTTCCGTCTGGCGAGGTACTGGAACACCGGGTTGTTGCCGAGAACGCGTACCACGATCGGCGCAATCAGGAGCCATTTCAGCCAGGGGACACGTCGGTCGAATTCAAGACGATCGGGAAAATAGATCGCAAACAGCAGCAGCGCGGTGGACCACAAGTTGGCAAGCACCGGTTGGTACGCGGCCGCGATCGGCTGGAAGAAGTCTTCGCGACCGAACAGGAATCGGAAGTTACCACCGGCAAACTCCACGAGGCCGAGCATCATAAACAGGAGCAACCAGGCACGCACGTCGCGGATTGCGACGACCGCGACCCAAAAGCCAAGCGCTGTGCAACTGATCGGCAGCAGGACGTTCAGCACCGCGAAGTTCACCAACTCCAGCGCGGTCGGCGCGGTCTGGCGCAGCGGGTGAAGGACCACAAACGCCGGGATGATGGTCGAGTGCCCTCGCTCGATGCGTGTCGCGTCAACTCTGAGCAGGTCGCCGGCCTTGGCGGCGCGCAGCGGCACCCACAGATCCCTGGCACTGTAGTGTAGCGGCTGACCGTTGATGCGGGTGATGCGGTCGCCTTCACGCAGCCGTGCGCTCGCCGCCTCTTCTCTTACGGCGAGGATCTCGTAATACGGCAGGCGCACGTCGAATGGGGCGCGTACGAGTTCACGCCAATGGCGGAGCTCGCCGGCCCGTTCGTTAACGTCGAGCACGCGGTAGGTGGCGGAAATCAGGAAGAGAACGGCGAGAAGGAAATACAGAGCGTGCACCGTGCCATAGCGACGGGCGAGCGGGCTATGACCTGACAGGCTCGAGGTAGAGGACACCGCGGAGAATTCTACAACACGTGTCAGCGTGTTAGCAGTCCGCCCGCTTAACCCCGCGTGGTCCATGAGCACTCGGGCCACACCTCCATGTCTGTCATCGGCCGCTGCACCGTACTCCAGGAGATAGAGGTCTGGCGACTCGCATCGTGCCACGGCTCTATCGAGCAGAGGCGAGGCTCTTGCACGTTCAATGACAAGCAGGTCGGCGATCGCATGGCCGATGTCGCCATCTCCCGCGGGTACCGGCGAATCGCGATCTACTACATGCGCGAACGCTACGGGCGCTCACAGGCGAATGCGTTCGAGGAGACGTTCTCGCGGAGGGGCGGCACCGTCGCCGATTGACGCTCGTACGACGCATCGGAGGCCGCAAACGCGCGTCCGGTAGGCGGGCTTCTCGACGACTGGAAGAGCCGCGAGCTGGACGCCGTGTTCGTGGCGGGGGAAGCCCCACAGGCGGCCCTCGTGGCGGCCGAAGCGCGGCGGAGGGGGCTTCGGCTCCCGATGCTGGGCGGCGATGCCGTGGGAACGCCGGATCTCTTCGGTGTGGACGACCAGGCGGTTGAAGGGGCGACGATCGCATCTGCGTTCCACCCCGATGATCCTCGTCCCGAGGTGCAGCGGTTCCGCCGCGCGTTCGAGGCGGTTCGCGTTCTTCTCGAACAGCGGCGACCGCGCCAACTGATGAGGAAGAGACACGGCCATGACCGCGCAGGCGCCCGCCATCGGCTGCCGCCGGACGCCGTCTCGAGCCGGCAAGCCTGCTGCGCGCCTGCGCCGTCTGGGCTTCTCGTACGCCCGGACGGGCGCATCCCTGTTTCAACCGTGGGCGGTCGGCGACCCGCGTTCGCGATCCGCCCTGCCAATCAGGCACCGTCGCCGGCGTCGAGGGCACCGTTCGCACCGCCGCCACCTCGAGGAGCGTGAGATGCAACGGGTCGTTGTGGTCGGAGGGGGCTGGTCGGCTGTGTCATCGCGATGTACCTCGTGAAACGCGGCATGGCGGTGACGATCTACGAGCGAAACCCCGATCCGCGACCGAGTGCACGCACGCGCCGGCCGTCGATCAGCATCACGCTCTGCACCAGGGGGATCGCAGCCTCGTCCGCGTCGGTGTGTTCGACCGGATCGCGCCGATTCTGTCGCCGGCATTCGGCCGAATCGTGCACCCTCGCGAGGGCGACGCGACCTACCAGCCGTACTCGCCCTTCGGAGAGGCCATCTACTGCGTCACGAGGCGCGATCTCGCGCTGGCGCTGCTCGAAGCGGCGGAGGATCGCGGCGTGACGGTGGCGTTCGAGCATCGGTGCGTCGATGTCGACCCCACCGCCGGCGTGGTCGTCATCGATGACAAGGCCGGAGGAAGACCCGCGGTGCGCCCCTCGTGCATCATCGCGGCCGACGGCTGTCGTTCGTTGGTGCGGCGCCGGCTGACGGCCCTCGGCTGGTGCGAATCCTCCGAGCAGGTCTCCACGCATGGGTACACGGAACTGCCCATTCCTGCCGCCCGCGCCGCCGCGTCCGGCTTGCGCTGCGACGCGCTTCATGTATGGCCGCGGCACGAGCTGGTGGCCGGCGCCTTTGCCAAGGCCGACGGATCGTTTACGGGCTCGATCCATATGCCGATGACAGGTTCCCGCTCGTTCGCCGCGGTGCGGGATCGGGAGTCGGTGGTGGCGCTCTTTGCCGAGGAGCTCCCCGAGGTCGCGCTGCTCGTGCCAGACCTGGCGCGGCGCTTCCTCGCCCGCCGACCGAACTCGATGGCCGCCGTACGCTGCCGTCCCTGGAGTGCGGCGGGCGCGGTCGCCCTCATAGGGGATGCCGCGCATGCGATGCTTCCGCACTATGGACAGGGCGCGAACGCGGGCCTGGAGGACTGCGAGATCTTCGATGACCTTGTCGAATCGCACGGCCTCGACTGGGAGCGTGTCGTCGAGGCGTTCGAGGCGATGCGGCGCCCGGACACCGACGCGATGACCGATCTCTCGGACGAACACTTTCTGGTGCTTCGCGATCGTGTCGCCCTTCCGGAGTACCGGCTGCGTGCGCGGATCGAACGGTGCCTTCAGCGGCGGTTCCTCCGTGAGTTCGTTCCGCTGTACTCGATGATCACGTTCTCGTCGATGTCGTACGCAGAAGCGCGGCGGCGCGATGCGCTCCAGCGTCGCGTGGTGGACGAGCTGGCCCGCGATCCAGGCATCGAGCAGATCCTCGCGCGGTTGGAGCGCGAGCCGCCGCACGACGAGAGATTCGTCATCGGCGCGCCGCCGCCCGTCACCGGCCGGGAGGCGTGCGAGCCGGCGTTCCCTTGCTTCCCGTGGCTCGGCCGCCCGCTCACGTCTTCGCTGCTGGAGCCGTAATCGGGATCGCGCGATCCGGTGCGACGAGCGAGCGGGTGACGCGTCGATGCCAGGTCCGGAGGCGCATCGTGGGTCTGTGCAGATCGTGGGCTGTGTTCCTCGTTGGCGTGCCTCTATTCGGCGGCGCGCCGCTCCTGACGAACGCTGTCTCGCCAGTGTCCGTGTCGTTCGCGGATGTGCGCCTTGATAACGGCCTTCGTGTCCTCGTGTCGGAGGACCACTCGGCGCCCGTCTTCTCGATTGCCGTCGTCTACGACGTCGGCTCGCGTAACGAGCCGCCCGGCCACACCGGGTTCGCGCATCTCTTCGAGCACCTGATGTTCAAGGGCTCGCGCAATGTCGGGCCCGGGGAGCACTTCACGCTCATCTTCCACAACGGAGGCACGATGAATGCCTCGACGAGCAAGGATCGGACGCTGTACTTCGAGACGCTGCCCGCCAATCAGCTCGATCTCGCGTTGTTCTTGGAGTCCGATCGCATGCGGGGGCTCGAGGCCACGGCGGAGAGCCTGGACAACCAGCGGCTCGCCATCCTGGAGGAGCGGCGCCGGCGATTCGAGAACCAGCCGCACGGAGCGAGCAACGATGCCGTGGAGTCGCTCGCGCACGACGACTTCGCCTACCAGCATCCGGTCATCGGATCGCCGGAGGACCTCGCCAGCGCGACGGTGGCCGGCGTGGCGACGTTCTTCAAAACGTACTACGCGCCAAACAACGCCGTCCTGGCGGTTGTCGGCGACGTCCGCACGGCGGCCTGCCTGTCGGCGGTGAAGAGGTACTTCGGGTCCATTCCCCGCCGGGCGCCACCTCCGCCGGTTCAGGTGCGACAGGCCCCGCAGACGGAAGAGCGCCGCCTCGTCCTCCCCGACCCGCTTGCGTTGGTGCCGCGCGTGGACGTCGCGTACCGGGTTCCGCCGGCCTTCGGGCCGCACTACGACGAGCTGACCGTCCTTGGCACGGTGCTCGGCGGCGGGCGCAGTGCGCGGCTCCACGATCGGCTCGTGCGCCGGAGTCATCTGGCCACGAGCGTGACGGTTGTCAACGCGCAGGGTCGCGGGCCCGGCTTGTTTCGAATCACGGCGATTGCCGCGCCGGGCGTCCCGATTCTCGATGTTGAACGAGCCATTCACGCGGAGGTCGACCGGATGAAGACGCATGACATCGAGACGTGGGAGATCGAGAAGGGGCACGCGGTCGCGAAGGTGGCGCTGCTCTCCACGCTCCAGACCTCGGCGTCCCGGGCCGCCATCCTCGCGGAGTACGCGTTGCTCTACGACCGTCCCGGGCTCATGACCACGAGGGCGGCGCGGCTGGCCGGCGTCACGCCGGCGGCGGTCGCGCGCGCAGCCCGGACGTACCTGACTGCCGGGAATCGGAGCGTGGTCATCACCAGCCCGCCGACCGGCGGCGCCGGCGGTGGTTTGTGAACGCGATCGCTGCAACGGTGATCGCGTTCGTGATCACGGGTGCGCTCTCCGAGGCCGCCGGCGCTCAGGTCGCCGGGGAGGCCGGACGGGCGGGCACCGCCGTCGTGCTGAAGGGGAATGCCCCGGTCTCGGAGGCGATGCTGCGCGTGAGGCTTCCGCGCCCCGCCGCAATCGATCTTCCGAACGGGCTGCACGTCATGGTGCTGGAGGACGCCCGGCTTCCACACGTCCACTTCACGCTGGTGGTGAGGGGGGCGGGCGGGTATTTCGACTCGCCCAATCGCGTCGGCCGTGCGACCCTCGCGGCGGCGATGCTGCGCGAGGGGACCGCCGACCTCGATTCAGAAGCGCTCTCGCGACGTCTCGACCTGCTGGGCGCGTCGCTCGAGGTGAGCGCCGCCCCCGCGTCGCCGGACGCGACCGTGAGCGGCTCATGCCTCAGCGAGCACCTCGCCGCCGTCATCGAGTTGCTGGCCGAGGTTGTCCAGCGTCCGGCGTTCCGGCGCGACGCGCTCGAGCACGTCAGGCGCCACATGCTGGGGGCGCTGCGTCAGGAGCGGGCGAGCCCATCCTTCCTGGCACGGGAAACGTTGGCCAGGGCGATGTACGGCGACGACCCGGCGGGCCGGGTGGCGCCGATGGCCGGCGTGCTGAACGGCGCGACGCCCGCCGAGCTGGCGGCCCTTCACCATGCGCGCTACGTCTCGGATCGCGCGGTGCTCGTCCTGTCCGGCGACGTTTCCACCGTGAGCGTGCGCCGGGTGGTGGAGCGCGCCTTCGGCTCATGGCGGCCCGCCGGCGAACCCGATCCGGCTACCAGCGCCGTCCGCCGGCCGGAGGCGCCCACGGTCCGTGTCATCGCGCGGCCGCACTCTGTGCAGACGAATCTTCTGATAGGCGCGCCCGCTGTCGGTCGCACCCATGACGATTACGACGCGCTCCTCGTCATGAACCAAATCATCGGCGCAGGCCCGACAGGGCGCCTGTTCGTGAAGCTTCGCGAGGAGAGAGGGTACACCTACGGCGCGTTCAGTTCGTTGTTCGCCGATCGCACATGGGGACACTGGAACGCGAGCACCGAGGTCGGGTCGGCGGTGACGAAGCCGGCGTTCGACGACCTCATGCGTGAGATCGCGCGCCTGCGCGAACAGCCCGTGCCGGAGCGGGAGTTGCAGCAGCACAAGCGCGCGATGGTCGCCGGTTTCGCCCTGACGCTGGAATCTCCGCGGCGGATGCTCGGCTACCACGTCACTCGGTGGCTGCAGCGTCTACCGAGCAACTACTGGGACACGGTTCCCGAGCGCATCATGGCCGTGACCGCGTCGGACGTGAAGCGCATGGCCACCCGATATCTGGACACGCGCCGACTGCACATTGTGGCCGTCGGGGAGCGCGAGCCGATCATGGCCGCGCTGGCCGGCTCGGGCCGCACGGTCGAAGTCTACGATGCCGGCGGCCGCAAGGTGTCCGATCCGTAATCACGATCCCACAACCGCAGACGGCATCGGGGGCGCGTCGCCGGCGACCGGGTGCTTTCCTGCGATCTCAAAGAAAGGCGTCGCGATGGTGGACTGGGAGATCCTGAATCTCGTCGAGGACGATCCGTTCATCAGCGACGAGGCGCGGACGGATCGGAATCAGCTCAGACGCGAGCTGCAGTCGACCGTACCCACGTACGCCGTCGTTGGGCTGCTGGCGTGGCACCTGCTGCGAGGTCTCCTGCGACTCGCCTGGTCGGCCGGCGCATCGCGCGTCTCGGGATGGCGCCGGCAAGCTCCCGTGACGACCGCCCCAATCGTCGCCGCCGGCACCACCCCGCCTGAGCGCGAGAGCCGGTCACTCCTCACGTAACGCGCAGCCCCCGATTGCCGGCTCCGCTGTCGTATGGCGTAGATCCCAATTCAGTCGAATGGACGATAGTGCGCCGTGCGCGGCACGGCGTAGACTCCGGTCGTGGGTCGCGTGCGGCGCGTCACATGGGGTGCCCCGTGCCGACGCCGGTCGATCGGCGCGCCCGCGGCGAGATGCGGGAGTGTGTATTGAGCGGAAGGGTCCCGGCCGCGCGTGTCGCCGGGGTCTGCCGCAAGCGTCGCCGGCGGCAACGCGTCGAGAATCCATCAACACGACTCATCGAGGAGGATGCGAATGCACGACAACGCCAAACAGAACATCCTGGCCATGCTCGGTGCGCGCGCGGCTCAGGATCGCGCCTTTCGTCGGAAGCTGCTGCTCGACCCGCATGCCGCGATTCGCGATGTGAGCGATGCTTCCATACCGGCCGATCTGCGAATCAAGTTCGTCGAGAAGGATCCCGACGTCGACGTCATGATCGTCCTGCCGGATTTCGTGTGCGAGGACGGAGAGCTCTCCGAGGAAGACATTGCCGTCGTCGCCGGAGGGACCGACTGGGGCTGTGGGGACGGGTCCACCGTGTAACGGTTCGCGATGCAGTCATGTCCCTGGGCACCGAGGACCTTTGCGACATCGTGGCGCGTTCGAGCACGGTCTTCGAGCGAGGCGCCCCTCCGTTCGTTCAGGTCGACGCCCGCGATGCGGAGCGGGTGATCGCGGCCCGCCTCGACACATGGAAGCAACGTGTGGGCGCTGGAAGCGACGAGCGATTCCGACGCTATCTGGCGTGGTGCGGGTGGGACGAGGCAGCGGCGCGGCGCGCCGTGGCGCCCTGTGCCTTCGTGGGAGAGCGCCTGCCGCCGTGGGCCGAGGTCCTTGCCGAGGTCGAAGGCGTGCGGCAGGGGACACCGGACCCGATCGAGGCGACCGACGGCGGCGACGAGCAGGCCTTCGAACACGCGCTCCTTCCGTTCGTCGACGTCGCGCGCCGCCGGCTCGCGCTGTCGGTGCCGTCCTCCCGTCACGGGCTCGACACCGGGGCGCTGCGCGCATTCGAGCGGGCGCTGCTTCGGCGTCTGTCGCGAATTGCCGGGCGCACGCTCTATGCCGAGTTCGGCGGCTTCCGGCTCGGACGCGCCGCCGCGACGCCTGGCGGGCACCACCTCCTGGCGCTGGAGGCGGCTGCGCGTGGAGAGCCGCGCGCGTTGTACACCGGCTTCATCCGCTGGCTCGGCCACGGCGGCCGCGCCGCCATCCTGCGGCGATACCCCGTCCTGGCCCGGTGTCTGGGCACACGAGTGGTCGACTGGGTCGCGGCCACGGCGGAGCTCGCGCGGCGGCTCGACGCCGATGGACCTCTTCTCGAGCGGGTCTTCGCCGACGGCGAGCCGATCGGAGCGGTGACGGACGCCGACCCGGAGCTGTCCGATCCGCACGGGGGCGGGCGGACCGTCGTGAGGGTCAGGTTTGCGTCGGGATTGACGCTGATCTACAAACCCAGATCCCTCGGCCTGGAGCGGGCATTCTCCATCCTCATCGAATGGCTCAACGACGGGAGAGCCTCGCTCGAGCTGAAGGCGCCCCAGGTGCTCGATTGCGGCACGCACGGATGGATGGAGTACGTTGCGCCGGGGCCGTGCCGAGCGCTCGCGGACGTGCGGCGCTTTTACCGCCGCACCGGCATGCTCCTGTCGCTCGCGCATGTCCTCGGCGCGGCGGATCTGCATCACGAGAACGTGATTGCATGCGGAGAGTTTCCCGTCCTCGTGGACCTCGAGGTGCTGATGATGTCGCGTGTCCGCGCCGACATGCCGGCGGACCGCATCGCACACGAGCCGGCCGGACAGGAGATCTGGGACTCGGTGCTCCGCACAGGGCTGCTGCCGATCAACCGGCTGGGTGTTCGAGGAGAGGTCCGGCGCAACGGCGGCCTGCTCCACACGCTGGATGCTGCTGTCCGCACCGATGCGCACTGGTCCCGGGTGAATACCGACCTCATGACGATCACGGCCGTCCGGGCGCGTCCGACGGCCGCCAACGTGCCGTATGTCGCCGGCGAGCCGGCGTGCGCCGCCGATCACGTGACCGAGGTGATTGCCGGCTTCGTCGAGATGCGAGAGGCCCTCCGGCGCGAGCGGCGGGCACTGGTCGAAGGGGGCGCGCTCGAGGCGTTTCGGCGGCAGCGGACCCGCGTGGTCATTCGAGACACGGAGCTCTACCTGGCCCTGCTGCAGCGCGCGCTCCATCCGCGCCTGCTGCACGACGGCGCGGAATGGAGCATCGAGCTCGACGTGCTCAAGACCGCGTGCACGACGCAGCACGTGAAGCCGTCAGTGTGGAGCGCGACCGTCGCCGAAGGACAGGCGCTCTCGCGCCTCGACGTTCCGTTGTTCCAGGCGTGCTCCGAGGATACGCACCTGCGCGCCGATGACCGGATGGTTGTCAGGGAGTTCCTCTCGGAGCCGGGGTTTACGGCGGCCATCTCGCGCCTGATCCGGTTGGCTGATGAAGACGCGCAGGTGCAGGTCGAGTGCATACGTCTGGTCACGCAGTGCGCCCGCAAGCCCGTCGGGCAGCGTCCGCCAACGGCGATCGGCCCGGTGGACATGGTGCGGGAGACGCGCGGCCTGGCCGATCTGCTGGGGCGCATGGCCTTCCCGGCGCGCGACGGCGGCCTGGACTGGCTGGGCGTGCGCGGCAACGGCGCGTCGAGCGTACGCAGTCTCCACCCGATTCGGTGGGACCTGTACTCCGGACGGTGCGGCGTGGCGTTGTTCCTCGCGGCGCTCGAGCGCTGCGGCGTGACGGACCAGTCGCCGTCGATGGCGCAGCAGACGCTGGGGCCGCTCGTCAGCGCCCTGCACGCCGGGTCGGCGTGGCTCGACCTCGACGTCGCCGCCGGCGCCGTCGGCGCCGGCGGACTCGTGTACGCTCTCACCCGAATCGCGCAGCTGCTCGAATCGCAGGCGCTGCTGGAGGCGGCGGCGTCGGCCGCCCGCGCGCTCACTCCCGAGCTCATCGCCCGCCACGAGAGCTTCGACGTGGTCACGGGGCTGGCGGGCTCGACGTTGGGACTGCTTGGCCTCTACGAGGCCTCACCAGCCGACTGGCTGCTGGAGCGGGCGGCCTGCTGCGGCCAGCGTCTCGTGCAGTGCTCCTCCCGGGCCGCGGGGGCCCGGCGCGTCTGGAAGACCGCCGATGCGCGCGTGTATCACGGGTTCGCTCACGGGTCGGCGGGCATCGCGTACGCGCTGGCCCGCCTGCATCGTGCGACGGCCGACCCGCTCTATCGTGTCGCCGCCCTCGATGCTCTTGGGCCTCTCCTGCACGAGGCGCCGGTGCACTGGACGAACGAGGAGGCATACCTCGAGGAGTCGGTGTCGATGGCGATGCGTCAGGGCTGGTGTCGCGGCTCCGCCGGCCTCGGGCTGTCGCGACTGGGAATCAGCAAGGCGCTCAACAACCCCGACGTCCTGAACGGTCTGCCGCCGCTCCTCCGGCAGGCCGCGCCATCCGTGTCGGGGCTCGGGCCGTTCGATCAGCTCTGTTGCGGGAACATGGCGCGTGTCGAGCTGCTGATCGAGGGTGCCGCCTGCGCTCTCGCGCCGCGCTTCCCGTCGCTGGCGCGCGAGCTCGCGGAGCTGGTTGTCTCCCGCGCGACACACCGGGGCAGCTACGCGATCAGTGGGGTCGACGACGTCTTCAGTCCCGGCTTCTACCATGGCCTGTCCGGAATCGGCTACGAGATGCTGCGCCTGACCTTCGACGAGCTGCCTTCGGTTCTCCTCTGGGAGTGAACATGGAAGCGCGCACCCAGAACCTGATTGCGGCCGGGGCCGGGCGCCTCCCCGAGCACCAGACGCTCGCCCGTACTCTCGACACCGTCGACGCGCATCTCCCTCGTGAGCTCGTCGACCTCGAGATGCGAGCCGCGCTGCAGCGCGTCGCCGAGCGGCTGCCGGCGGCGCTGACACGGCGTATTTATCTGGAGTGCCGTCTTCACGAAGCGGCGCCGGCGGTGGACCTGGTGTTGTGCGTCGACCGGGCCAGCCGCGCACGCCTGGAAGGCCCGCCGGCCGGATGGCTGCCCCCAGCGCTGCGCAGCCATCCGCTCTGGACCGGCGTCGCGCGCGTCTGTTCGCGCTGGGGAGATCCCACGTCTGCGCTTCACGCCCGGATCTACGACCTGTGGCTGGAGTTCGACGCACGCGAGCGTCCGAGCGGGACCGACGCACTCGTGCCCAACGTGTTCATCGGGTTCATCGGGAGCCGTTCGGCGCCCCGGGACGAGGTATGGCTGGCGGCACAGGCATCGCTCGAGCTTCTTCGGAGCCGATCGATCGCTCCCGAGATCCGTCTTGCAGCCCAGCACTGCATACGGAGCCTTCCGGCGACCGCCACGCTTGCGTACGTAGGATGCATGTATCCCCGCGACAGCGAAGCGCTTCGATTGTGCGTGGCGCCGGTCGATGGGCTTGCCGTGGCCGACTACCTTCGCCGGATCACGTGGCCCGGCTCATCCGAGGCGCTCGAGCGGTCGTTGCTGGCGCTGTCGTCGGCCGCCGCGGGCGGGGCGCGCGCGACGCTGCTGCATGTCGATGTGCGCGACACGGTTCAGCCGCGGATCGGCATCGAGATGGCCCTGCAGCAGGTGCCGCAGCTGCGAGGCGACCTCGTCGAACGCCATCTGCTCGACCGTCTCTGCGGGCTCGATCTCTGTACCGCCGCCAAGCGCGATGCTCTGATGAGATGGCCGGGATACACCGAGGAAATCCTGCCGCACCACTGCTGGCCAAGCATCGTGCTGAGGCGGGTCAGTCACGTCAAGCTGGTTTTCGAGCCCGGGCGGCGACCGCTCGCCAAGGCGTACCTTTCTGTCTTTCATGGGCAACGGGCGCCACGGCCGCGCGACGTCCGCCCGCGAGCACGTGCCTGAGCTCGCGGCGAGGCCACGGTTGCATCGGTGTGGCGAGAGGCCGGCTGTCACAGGCCGCTGGCCCGGGGGCGCAGATATCGGCGCGCGATCTGGCCGCGCTCTGCAGCCTGAGCTTTTCGAGGATGTTATGCACGTGGCTCTTGACGGTGAAGGTCGCGATGTTGAGCCTGGCGGCGATTTCCTTGTTACTGAGCCCCTCGACGAGCAGACTGATGATCTCGTGCTCACGCTTCGTGAGGCCGTCGCCGTCGTTCCGCACGTCCGCACTCGCGTGCCGTCCGGGCCCCGCGGTGGCTGACAACATCGACGCCGTGAGCGCACCGGGCAGCACCGTCGCGCCCCTGAGCACCAGGCGGATCGTGGAGATCAGGTCGTCGATGGTGGCGTGCTCTGAGAGGATCCCCGACGCGCCTGCCTCGACGAGGTCGAGGAGCGTTGCGCCGATCTGCGCCACATCGACGATGACGATCCTGGTCTCCGGCCTCGCGCCCGCGAGGGCGCGTATCAGCGCAACCGCGTCCGGGTATCGCGGGCCGATGTCCAGCAGAATAACGTCCGGCTGATGCTGTCGGGCGGCGAGTGCGAGATCGTCGCAGGCCTCGAGCGCGACGACTTCGACCTCGCCCTGCCCAGCCAGCGCCTCCCCGACGCTGTCACGGCGCACACGGCCGCCGGCGATCACCAGGATGCGGATCGACGACGCGCGGCGGCCGCGAGGTCCGACGCCGGGGCTGGTCACCCGGTGTGGGAGTCGACGTCGAGGGGCCAGGGCGGTCTCGAGCGCCTTCAGCAGTTCGTCCTTGCCTGGCGGAGTACCGAGATCGAGCGCGCCGGCCTGCGCGACTTCCAGCGGGGCGATGGCCCGGCGGTTCATCACGAGGGTCGGGACCCCAGGATGGGCCACATGTACGTGACGGCACAGGTCGCCGCCTGACATGTCCGCCAGCCGCTCGTTGGCGAGCACGAGGTCGTAGGTGCGCTGGCGCATGAGCGTGAGCGCTTCGTGGCCGAGGGCGGAAGTGGCGACTCCATAGCCGGCCTCTTCCAGAATGCCCCTGCAGCGATCCACCCGCGCCATGTCGTCGTCGATGATCAGCACCTGAGCCACGGTCTGCACCTCACCGCATCTGGATGTCGATCGTACGACGCGGGAGAGCAGGGCTCGAATCACGTATCAGTGGAAAATTCGGCGTAAGATCGGTGCCGGGGCCGAGCGATGACTGCTGCGCCGCACGGCCAGAGACGATCCGGTGACGGCGCTAGATGCTGAGGCCGCCGTGTAGGCTCGCGCGAGATCCCGGAAGAGCACCCTGCGCAGCGACCAGCCATCCGCCACGATGTGGTGCACCACGAGCAGCAGACGTGCTCGTCGGCCGCCAGCGCAAACAGATGCGCTCGCCAGGGGAGCCCGCGCTCCAGCGCGAACGTGCGGCCCGCGGCCTCCGCCAGCCTGCGCGTCAAATCCTCCGGCGCCACAGGCTCTACGCGAAGCGACACGCGCGCCGCCGTGGAGGGCACGACCTGCTGGGTGACAATCCCGTCGTCTTCACGGAACGTGGTCCGCAGGCTTTCGTGCCTCGACACGACATCGTCAAGGGCGGAGCGGAGGGCGATCCCGTCAAGCGTTCCCTTCAGACGAACCGCCATCGTCAGGTTGTAGGCCGCGCTTGGGCCACGCAGCCGCTCGAGGAACCACAACTGCTGCTGGCCGCACGAGAGGGGAATCGCATCGACCTGAGGTCCCGAGTCGGGCAGGTTGACGGATGTCATGTCAGTCACCGGTTTCAGAGGGTGCTCGGCCCAACGCCACTGTTCGATTGCATAGACCGTGGTCCTGACGGTTGATCGCCGCCGGGCGACGGCGAAGGGGTGCGGCCTTGAGCGATCTCCGAGCGGCGGTTGCAGTTTCACTCCACGGCTCCGCCAACTCAGTCACGGCGTCGCAGTGAGATGAGACGCCGTTGACAGCATCACACCCGGCGCGGCAAATGGGCACGTCCCTGCTGCCTTGCCTTCGGCGGCACAACAGCACTCAGGCCTGGGCGATGTCGAGACTCTACCTGCCCAGGGAAGAACCGCCAAACAGGAACAGGTGGAGAAGCCGGCTGAAAATATGGCTGAACTGTGGGTTCAGGTCTCGCCGGTGGTGGGCCCTGAGGAATGGCCAGACGGGAAGCCGCCCGACCCCGGGGGCAAATCAGATGCCGGGGCAATCCCGCCCGGGCGTCGCGCCCACCTCATTCCTGCTTGCGGTTCAAACGCGGATCGTGTATACGCTCGTATTCTGTCGAGCGTGACGGTGTGCATTCAGCGTGGAGGGGCCATGGACCTCGTGGGTCGCATCTGCCGCATTGCCGTTGTCGTGAGCGTCGTGTCGGTGCTGCCGGCGCGGGCCGGCGCCCAGGGCTCGCGCCTCGACGGGGAGCGCGACCGCCAGCCGGCGCGCGCGACGCTCGCCATCGTCGGCGGACTGCTCATCGACGGGCACGAAGGGCCCCCGGAGCCGCAGTCGATC
>JBOGIW010000241.1:0-10841 GCA_050748045.1 Vicinamibacterales bacterium
GTCGTCGAGCGCGCGCTCGCGCCGCAGCCGGCTCACCGCCGCGTCCACGTCGTCGGGATCCAGCCGGCGGCGGGCCAGCCGGGCGCGGAGCTGCGCCTCGGACAGCTCGCGCCGGGCAAGCATCTCGAGGCCCGACAGATAGGCCCGGCCGGGCGCATCCATCCGATCAGTGTATCTAATCCGCGGAGAGCGGATCGCGGAGAGCGGATCGCGGAGAGCGGATTATCCGCCGAATCGCGTGATCTCGGGCTTTGCGGACGGCCGGCTGATGCCGGCGGCCGCGCTCGCGCGGGCCATCTCGTCGCGCGCCATGTCGGCCGTTGTCGCGATGCCCTGCACCCGCAGCTTGAACTCGTCCACGTTCGACGCCCAGCGGAGCGCTTCCTCGTACGAGATCAGCCCCCGCTCGAACAGGCTGAAGATCGACTGGTCGAACGTCTGCATGCCGTACTGGGACGTGCCTTGCGCGATGGCGCTCGGAATGAGGTGTGTCTTCTCCTTGTCCATGATGCAGTCGCGGATGAACGCCGTGCTGATCAGGACCTCCACCGCCGGCGCGCGTCCCTTGCCGTCGGCCTTCGGGATGAGCCGCTGCGAGATGACCGCCTTCAGCACGCTGGCGAGCTGGATGCGGATCTGCTTCTGCTGGTGGGGCGGGAACACGGCAATGATGCGGTTGATCGTCTCCGCGGCGTCGAGCGTGTGCAGGGTCGAGAAGACGAGGTGGCCGGTCTCAGCCGCCAGGAGCGCCGTCTCGATCGTCTCGAAGTCGCGCATCTCGCCGACGAGGATCACGTCGGGGTCCTGCCGCAGGGCGCTCCGGAGCGCCTGCGAGAAGGAGTTCGTGTCCACGCCGATCTCGCGCTGGTTCACGATCGAGCGGTTGTCCCGGTGGAGGTACTCGATCGGATCCTCCACGGTCATGACGTGCGCGGTGCGCGTGGAGTTGATCGCGTCGATCATCGCCGCCAGCGTCGTGGACTTGCCCGAGCCGGTCGTGCCGGTCACGAGCACGAGCCCGCGCTCTTCCGCGGCGATCCGCTTGAGCACGCCGGGCAGCGTCAGGTCGTCGATCGACGCCACCTTCATCGGGATGACGCGGAAGATCATCCCGATCGTCCCGCGCTGCTGAAAGGCGTTGCAGCGGAAACGGCCGAGCCCGGCCACGCTGTACGCGAGATCGATCTCGTGGTTCTCCTTGAACTTCTCGCGGTGGCCCGTGGGCAGCACGGCGGCCGCCATCGCCACCATGTCTTCGTGATCGAGCCGCTTGTCTTCGAGCGCCGGCGTCAGCGTGCCGCGCACGCGCATCATGGGGTAGCTGCCGACCTTGAGATGAAGGTCCGACGCGCCGCTCTCCACGGCGATTTTGAGGAGGTCGTTGACGTGCACTCCTCGATTATCGGCTCTTCACCGCTCCGGATTTAGCCGTGCCCGTCCCGACGGGGCTGCCGAGGTAGGTCAACCACCCGTGCGTGTCGGGCGCCTCCCCGCGGACGATGCCGAAGAAGCGGGCCTGGATCGCTTCGGTGATCGGTCCGCGGGTACCGCGACCCACTTTGATCTTGTCGATCGACCGGATGGGCGTCACCTCAACCGCCGTGCCCGCGAAGAACGCCTCATCGGCCAGATACAGCATCTCGCGCGGGAGCACCTGCTCGCGCAACTCGATGCCGAGATCGCGGGCGATGGCGATCACCGAATCCCGGGTGATGCCGCCGAGCACCGACGACGCCGGCGGCGGCGTGTACAGCACGCCGTCGCGCACGAGGAAGACGTTCTGCCCGCTGCCTTCGCTGATGGCGCCGCTCCAGTCGAGCGCGATCGCCTCGCTGTACCCCTCGACGAGCGCTTCCATCTTGATGAGCTGCGAGTTCGCGTAGTTGGCGACGCTCTTGGCGAGCGCCGGCAGCGTGTTCGGCGCAATGCGCGTCCACGTGCTCACCTTCACGTCGATGCCCTGCACGAGCGACTCCTCGGCGAACATCGTCGTCCAGTCCCAGAGGATGATGGCGACGTCGACCGGGCACGGGAACGGGTTCACGCCGAGCGCCTCGTAGCCGCGATAGACGATCGGCCGGATGTAACAGGCCGTGTAGTCGTTCGCAAGAATCGTGTCGAGGATCGCCTGGCGGATCGCCGCCGCGTCGTACGGCGGCTCCATCCGGTAGATCCGCGCCGATTCCACGAGGCGCCGCACGTGCTCGTCCAGACGGAAGCAGGCGGGGCCCTTTTTCGTGTCGTAGCAGCGCGCGCCCTCGAACACGCCGCTGCCGTAGTGCACCACGTGAGAGGCGATATGGATGTTGGCGTCCTTCCAGTCGACGAGCGCGCCGTTCATCCATACTTTGCCGGTGCCGGAGAATGCCATGACTCCATCCTAAACGCCCAACTCCCCTCTCCACAACTCCCAACTCCCAAGGCCCAACTCACTTGTCTCCGTGACAGAGGCGACGGCATTTCCGCACGCAGTCCTCGAGCGCGGCGTGGGAGTTGGGACTTGGGATGGGGACTTGGGATTGCGAGTTGGGAATTGGGACTTGGGCTTGGGAGTTGGGGATTGGGAGTTGGGGATTGGGAGTTGGGGATTGGGAGTTGGGAGTTGGGAGTTGAGAGTTGGGAGTTGAGAGTTGAGAGTTGAGAGTTGAGAGCGGTTATTGAGCTTCGCCGCAGAAGGGGCAGCTCGCCGTCCGCGCCTGGAGCGGCTTGCGGCAATGCCAGCAGAACTTCGCCTGCGGCGCCGCGCGAGCCTTCACGCGCGCCTGGATCTCTTCGACGTGGCGCGCGTCGGCGGTCGCGGCGCGAGGCCCCGGCGTGTAGGGCGGGCCTGAACGGCCCGCCAGCCTGGCACGCGTATTCAGCACGTCCTTCAGCAGGTCGCCCGCCCGCGCGTAGCGCCGCGTCAGGTCAGGCGAGAGCGCGCCAAGGACGATGTCGTTGATCGCCTTCGGGATCGTCTTGTTCCTGACTCGCGGCGGCGTCACCAGCTCGCCGCGCATCAGCCGGTCCAGATCGCCGGGCGCGGGCGTGTCGTAGGGCAGGACGCCGGTCAGCATCTGATACATCGTGACGCCGATGGAGTACACGTCGCTGGCGAACACAGCCTTGCCCTGGAACTGCTCCGGCGCCATGTACGGCGGGCTGCCGACGACCGTCGTCCCGTGGGCGGCGATCTCGAGGAACCGCGAGGTGCCGAAGTCGGTGACCTTCAGCAGCCCGCTCTCGGAGACGAGCATGTTGCCCGGGCGCAGGTCGCGATGGATGACGCCGGCGCGGTGCGCGTGGTCCACGGCGTTGCACATCTGGCAGGTGAAGTCGAGCGCTCGTGCCAGATCGAGCGCTCCTTCGCGCATGACGATCGTCTCCAGCGTCTCACCGGGCACGTACTCCATGACGATGAAGAAGACCTGATCCTGCTTCTCGGCGGTCAGGATCGTGACGATGTTCGGGTGACTGAGGCTGGCGAGGAGCCGCGGCTCCTTCAACATCTGGGTGAAGTCGAGGTTCTGCTTGTGCGGAACCTTGAGGGCGACCTTCTTGTCGATCCACGTGTCTTCCGCGAGGTAGACCGTGCCGAAGCCGCCGCTCCCCAACGGGGCCAGCACGCGGTACTTGCCGATCGACTGGCCGCGGAAGAACATTCGCGGCCATTATAGAGGCACTCACGCGCGGCGCCGGTGCGATCTCACGGCCGCCACGCGCCGGAGCCGGTAGTTATAATTGCGCGGGTGAGCGCGAGGTTCTATGCTCCCGGGGCGGCGAGCGGCGAGCGGCTCGTCCTGCCCGACGACGAGGCGCAGCACCTCACGCGTGTGTTGCGGATGACGGCAGGCGCGACGATCCGCGTGTTCGACGGGCGCGGGCGCGAATTCGAGGCCGTGGTCGAAAGCGCCGGCAAGGCCGGCGCCAGCGTCATCGTCGGCGTACAGCGCGTGGCGCCGGCGCGCGAGGCGCGCGTGGCCGTGACCCTCGCGCAGGCCGTGCTGAAGGGCGACAAGATGGACCACGCGGTGCGCGACGCCGTGATGATGGGCGTGGCGGCGATTCAGCCGGTGGTCACGACACGCAGCGAGGTGACGCTGGCCTCGCTGCAGCGCAGGGGAGGCCGCGAGCGCTGGCAGCGGATCGCCGTCTCGTCGGCGAAGCAGTGCGGCCGGGCCGTCGTGCCGCCCGTCTTCGAGCCGCTGGAGCTCGACGACGTCGTGGACGGCCGTTCCATCGGCTCCGCGTACATGCTCGTCGAGCCGCACGCCGCGGAGAAGGTCGTGCCGCTGGCGCTCCTGCCCCACGCGATTCCCGACGAAGCGTCGATCTTCACGGGACCCGAGGGCGGGTGGACGGCGGAGGAGATCGATCGCGCCGCCGCCGTGGCGCACCTCGTGACCCTGGGGTCGCGGACGTATCGCGCCGACGCGATGGCCACCGTGGCCCTTGCCGCGTTCTTCACACTCTGGAAGGAATTCTGATGCTGCAGCGACGCCTCGCCGTCCTGGCCCTCGTGGTGATCTCGGCCGTGCCTGGTCTCGCAGACGGCCCGCCCTTCGATCCGGTGGCCACCTTTTCGATTCTCGGGTACGACCCGGAGACCGGCGAGGTCGGCGGAGCCGTGCAGTCGCGTGTGTTCGCCGTCGGCAACGGCGTGCTGTGGGCGGAGGCCAACGTCGGCGTGGTCGCCACGCAGGCGATCGTCGACGTGAGCTACGGCCCGCAGGGTCTTGCGCTCCTGCGCGCCGGTCTGACGCCCGAATCGATCGTGCGCGCGATCTGGGACAGCGATCCGGATCCGCGCCCGGACGACTGGACGAAGCACGGCCGCCAGTTCGCCGTGATGGATGCACGGGGCAGGTACGCCGCCTTGACCGGTCCCAAGGCGAGCACGTGGGCCGGGCACAAGGGAGGGAAGTTCTGCACGGCGCAGGGCAACATCCTGGCGGGCGAGGCCGTGGTGACGGGCATGATCGACGCCTTCGAGAAGACCTCGGGCCACCTGTCCTTCAAGCTGATGGCGGCGCTCGACGCCGGCCAGGCGGCGGGCGGCGACACGCGCGGCATGCAGTCGGCCGCCATGCTGATCGTCAAGAAGGATGGCGGCGTGTGGCTGCACAACGACACCGTCCTCCGCCTGCACGTCGACGACAGCCCCGATCCCCTGAAAGAGCTGCGACGGCTCGTCGAGATCGCCGCGAAGCAACGCGAGCGCATCCGCCAGACGCGGTAGGCCGCCGTCCACGCGAGGAAGGGCCGATGCTATCGCGGAGAGGGGATCGTCAGACGCGGATCAGGATTGCTGATCGGGGATTGCGGATCGCGGATCGCGGATCGCGAGAGCGTCCGAGGGCGATCAGCGCGAGCGCAGCAGCGTGACGCACACCCATTCGTCTTCCTGCGAGCGATGCTCGATCGCACAGCAAGAGAAGCCGTCCAGCACTCCAGCCGCCTCGGTCTCCAGGAAACCGCTGAGAATGAGGTGGCCGCCAGGCGCCGTCAGCCCCAGGAGCGGCGCGGCGGCGGCGGTCAGGAGCCCGCCGGTGAGGTTCGCGAGGACGAGATCGAACGGGCGCAGCAGCGCCCGGCGAACATCGACGACGCCCAGCGTGACCTCGGCGCCGGGATTCAAGGCCACGTTCTCGCGCGCCGACTGAACGGCGTCGGGGTCGTCGTCAATGGCGAGGACATGGGTGGCGCCGAGCCGGCTGGCGGCAATCGCGAGCACGCCCGATCCCGTGCCGGCGTCGAGCGCCGTCCGGTTCCGCAGGTCGAGCCGCTGCAGGTGCGCGAGGCACAGGCGCGTCGTGGCGTGATGGCCGGTCCCGAAGCCCATCGACGGCTGGATGACGATCGTCAGGGCGGGGTTGACGCCTTGCGAGGCGTCGTGCGCGAGCGGGACGGCCCTGCCGGCCTCCGGCGGCGCCGTCACGACGATGTCGCCGACACGCACGGCGGGCAGATTCGCCTGCGAGCGTCCGGCCCAGTCTTCGTCGGGCACGTCGACGTGGACGATCGACAGCGCCTGGAACTGCAGCCGGAGGGCATCCGCGGCACGGGTGCGCCCCTCGGACGTGTGGAAGAAGACGCGCCAGTTGTCCGGGGTCTGCTCGTGGACGGCGGCGACGTCGAAGCCGGTGAGCGCGGCCTGAACGAGGTCGTCCGGCTCGGCGATGTCGAGCGCCGGCCAGGTGCGCACGGCGCTACCCGAAGATGTCCTTCACGCGATCGAAGATGCCCTTCTCGTCCTCGGCCCGTGGCGTCGGCTCGAACTTTTCCTTCGGCAGCGTCGCCGCGAGCTGTTCCAGCAGCTTCTTCTGATCGCGATTGAGCTTCCGCGGCGTGATCGCCTTGACCGTGACGTGCAGGTCGCCTCTCGCGCTGCGTCCCGTCACGTCGGGCATGCCGCGCCCGCGCAGGCGGAACGTGGTGCCGGTCTGCGTGCCGTCGGGCACTTTCATCGGCTCGTTGCCTTCGAGGGTCGGGATCGTGATCTCGCCGCCGAGCGCCAGCGTCGGGAGGTTGAGCGGAATCTCGCAGAAGAGGTCGTTGCCCTCGCGCTGGAAGAACGCGTGGGCCTGCACGTGGACGACGACGTACAGATCGCCGGCGGGTCCGCCGGCCGCGCCCGATTCGCCTTCGCCGGCGAGCCGCAGCCGCTGGCCCGTGGCGATGCCGGCCGGGATCTTCACCGTGAGCTTGCGCTCCTTCTGGACACGTCCCGAGCCCCGACATGTCGAGCAGGGGTTGGAGATCGTCTGGCCGGACCCCCGACACTGGCCGCACGTGCGGGCCACGGTGAAGAACCCCTGCTGATACCGGAGCTGTCCGCGCCCCTGGCACTGCGGGCACGTCGTCGGACGCGAGCCCGGCGCCGCGCCCGACCCATGGCACGTCTCGCAGGTCTCCTGCCGCGGAATCTGGATCGAGGTCTCGGCGCCGTGAGCGGACTCGTCGAACGAGATCTCCAGGTCGTAGCGCAGGTCGGCGCCGCGCGAGGGGCCGCCGCGCCGGCGCCCGCCGAAGAGGTCGCCGAAGCCGAAGATGTCGCCCAGGCCGCCGAGGATGTCCTCGAAGCCCGTGAAGACCGTCGGGTCGAAGCCCGCGCCGCCCGTGGCGGCGGCGCCGAGGCCCGCATGACCGAAGCGGTCGTACAAGTGGCGCTTGTCGGCGTCGGCCAGCACGGCGTACGCCTCGGCGGCCTCCTTGAACCTGTCCTCGGCGGCCTTGTCGCCGGGATTGCGGTCCGGGTGATACGTGAGCGCGAGCTTCCGGTACGCGCTCTTGATCTCCTGGTCGCTGGCCGTCTTGCCGACGCCGAGGACCTCGTAGTAGTCGCGCTTGCTCACGAGCTCTTGGCCACCTTTACCATCGCGGGGCGCAGCAGACGGTCGCCCAGCATGTAGCCGCGCTGGAGCTCCTGCATGACCTCGCCTTCCCGATGGTCGTCGCTTGCCTCGTGGATGACCGCCTGGTGAAACCGCGGGTCGAAGTCGGCGCCGAGCGCCTCGATCGGCGTGACGCCGCGCTTGCGGAGCAGGTCGAGCATCTGCTTGTGGATGAGCTCGATCCCCGTGCGGAACACGTCGGCTTCGGGCGGCGCGGGCGCCTGCAGCGCCCGCTCGAAATTATCGATGATAGGCAGCAGCTCCGACAGCACGTCGGCCGCGGCGAACTCGAAGAGATCGCGGCGCTCGCGTTCGACGCGCTTGCGGTAGTTGTCGAACTCGGCGGCCGTGCGAAGCAGGCGATCCTGGAGCGCCTCCTTCTCCTGCCGCAGCGTCGCAAGCGCGCCGGTGTCGGCGCTATCGGCTGCGCCGGCGGCGTCCTCGACCACACCGGCCGCGTCATCGACCGCGCCGGCGGCGTCGGGCGCGGCTTCCTGCAGCTCGGGATTGTTCACGTTCTCAGACATGAGACCAAAGACCAGAGACCAACGACCTACCAACGATCCAAGACCAGAGACCAGAGACCAGAGACCAGAGACTAGGCTACCCGTGTCGCAGCACGCGCGTGACGGCTTGCGTGGTGCCATCCACGACGGTGATCGCGCGCGAGTAGTGCATGCGCGTCGGCCCGATCACCCCGACCGTGCGGATGGTGTGACCGTCGACCGAGGTGGATGCGACCAGGCTGAAGGAGCGCAGGTGGGGCGCCGCGTGCTCGGCGCCGATCACGATGGTCAACCCGGGGCCATCGATGTACTGATTCAACAGGTGAACCAGCCGCTCCTTTTCTTCCATCATCTCGAGCAGCGCGCGGAGCGTGGCGAGGGACACGCGCTCGTGCGCCGCCGCGGTGTCGATGAGCGACGAGGCGCCCTCGACGAAAAACGTCTGCTGCTTCGGGAATTGCTCGAGCGTGGAGCTGGCGAGCCGCAGCGCGCGCGCCAGGAGCTGATCGTACAGCGTGCGCTCCTGCCGCAGCCGCTCGAGCACGGCGTCGCGCACCTCGTCGAGCGGGAGTCCGGCGAACTCGGTGTTCAGGTAGCTGGCCGCCTGCACCAGCTCGTCCTGCCGCAGCTCCTCGCCGGCGTCGATGACCTTCTGCGTCACCTGGTTGCCGCGGGAGACCACCACCACGAGCACGCGAGGCCCGGCCAGCGGGATGAACTCGATCCGCTGGAGCACGCCGCCGTCCTGTTCCGCGAGCGCAAAGCCGACGTGACGCGACATCTTCGACACCACGTGCGACACGCCCGCGAGCAGGTCGTCCATCAGGGGCGACCGTTCGGCCTGCTGCCTGAGCTCGTGCTCGACCGCCGCGGGCAGGCGGCCGGGGCGGCGGCTGCCGAGGAGGAGGTCGACGAAGACGCGGTAGCCGCGATCGGTCGGCACGCGACCCGCCGACGTGTGCGGCTGGTGAACGTAGCCGGCATCCTCGAGCTGGGCGAGGACGTTGCGGACCGTGGCCGACGAGAGACCGAGCCCGCTCTCGCGGGCGAGCACTTGCGACGAGACCGGCTCACCGGTCTCGACATACTCGCGGACGAGCGTGACCAGCAGGCGGCGGGACCGAAGCGAGAGCTCGTAGGAACCCATTAGCAGTCAGATGGTTAGAGCGCCAAACAAATTATAGCGCAGCCCGGGACCCGGGCGCCCGCGCCCCCTCGGCGCCGATGCCATCCGTGACAGCCCGGAGCGTAAACCCGTGCGAGCGGCGTGACCAGCCAACATGGGAACGTGAGCAGCTCTCGAAGTCCGTCATCGACATGCGGGCGCAGGAATCAGATGGCCGCACGGGCCGCCAGCGCGTGCGCCTCGTGCCGGGCCGTCATGGCCACGTCCCGCGGGTCGAGCCGCGTGGGCGCGAAGTCGTGCACCAGGATCTCTCCGTCCACCATCGTGAGGCGCACGTCGTCGGGGCGGGCGGCATAGACGAGCGTCGAGTACGGATCCGACACCGGCTGCAGGTGCGGGCGATCCCGATCGACGAGTATCAGGTCGGCGCGTCGTCCCGCCTGGATCGATCCGATCCCGTGCTCCAGGCCGAGCGTGCAGGCGCCGTGGCGCGTGGCCATCCAGAGGACCTGTTTCGCGGTCAGCGCGCCCGGCCCGTGTCTGAGCGTCTGCAGCGTCGCCGCGAGCCGCATCTCGCCGAACATGTCGAGGTGATTGTTGCACGCCGCGCCGTCGGCGCCGAGCGACACGCAGATGCCCTTCGCCAGCATCTCGGGCACCGGGGCGATGCCGGAGCCGAGCTTGAGGTTCGAGCCGGGGCAGTGCATCACCTTCACCTCGCGCTCCGCGAGCATCTGCTGCTCACGCTCGTCCACCCACACGCAGTGCGCCGCGCAGAGGCGCGGCGTCGCGAGACCCACGTCGGCCAGGTAGTCGATGTTCGATCGTCCCGTCAGCCTCCGGACGAGCTCGATCTCCTGCTGCTGTTCCGACGCGTGCGTGTGGACGAGCGCCAGTTCACGTCCGGCGAGCGATGCGACGGCCTCGAGCAGGTCGCGGGAGCACGACACAGCGAAGCGCGGCGCGAACGCGGCGCGGATACGGCCGCCCGACGTCCGGTCCCATCGCTCATGGAGCGCCGCGCTCTCGTCGAGCGACCGGTGTGTCTCCTCGTGGAGGCGCGCCGGCGCGTCCGGCGGAGGCGCATCCATCATGCACTTGCCGATCGTGGCCCGAATGCCGACCTCGGTGGCGGCTTCGAAGACCGCGTCGGTGTCGTGCACCGTCTCCATCGTCAGGATGGCGGTCGTGCCGCCGCGGAGCAGCTCGAGACAGGCCAGGCGTGCCGCCGCGCGCAGCGACGCGGGCGTGTGCGCGGCCTCCATCGGCCAGATGCGCTGCCGCAGCCAGTCCATCAGCCGGAGGTCGTCGGCGTAGCCGCGGAACAGCGTCTGGCAGAGATGGATGTGCGTCTGGACGAAGCCGGGAAGCAGGAAGCCTCCCGCGGCGTCGATGGTCCGGTCGTGCGGCCCGACCGGCTCCGGCCCGACGGAGGCGATCCGTCCGTCGCGGACCGACACCGCGCCCTCCACGATGTCCCAGGCGTCGTTCATCGTCAGGATGGTCGCGTTCCGAATCAGGCTGGAGGACACGTGCGCATCATACCGTCGGGATCCGCATCCGCGATCCGCAATCCGCCGTCCGCGATCCGCAATCCTCCGTCCGGGGACTGGGCGTTGAGAGTGTGGGAGTTGGGAGTTGGCAGTTGGGAGTTGGCAGTTGGGAGTTGAGCTCAGTCGAGCTCCCTCTTCTTGTGCTTCCTTCGCCTCCACGGCCGCTTCGTCTTGTCCTCGTGCACACCTCCGGTCTGGCGCGGGAGGGGTGCGCGCGGCAGAGGCGTCTTCTTCGATCTCGTCGTCGAAGATGCACGACGCTTCGCCACGTCTATCTCTCCTG
>JBOGIW010000242.1:0-4704 GCA_050748045.1 Vicinamibacterales bacterium
GGACAGTTGCGCATCATCCGCGGCGGGACGCTCGACCCCAAGCCCATCCCCGGCGTGCCGCCGGTGTGGACGACGGGGCAGGGCGGCCTGTTCGATGCGATCCCACACCCGAAGTACGCGGAGAATCAGCTCCTGTATCTCGCCTATGCCAAGCCGGGCGATCGCGGCGCGGCTACGGCGCTCTCGCGAGCGCGCTTCGACGGCACCACACTCAGCGACCTGAAAGAGATCTTCGTTGCCGACAACTGGGGCACCGGCCGGCCGCACTTCGGCGGGAAGATCGCGTTCGGTCCCGACGGCATGCTCTACCTGAGCACGGGCGAGCGCGGCGAGCGTGACAAGGCCCAGGACCCGAGCCTCCACCACGGCGTCATCCTGCGCCTGCGCGACGACGGGAGCGTCCCGCCGGATAATCCGTTCGCCGGGAAGCCCAGCACGAGGCCGGAGATCTACTCGCGCGGCCACCGCAACGTGCAGGGGCTTGTCTTCGATGCGTCGGGCGCGCTGTGGGCGAACGAGCACGGGCCACAGGGTGGCGACGAGCTCAACCGGATCCTCCCGGGCAGGAACTACGGATGGCCGCTCGTCACGTTCGGCCGCGAATACTCGGGCGAGCCCATTCCGCAGCGTCCCGGCGCCACGGAAATCGAGATGCCCGTCGTCCATTGGTCGCCTTCGATCGGCATCTCGGGGCTGGCGATCTACTCAGGCGACAGGTTCCCCGCCTGGAAGGGCGACATGTTCGCCGGCGGGCTCTCGGGCCAGCACGTGCAGCGCGTCGTCTTCAGCGATCGCGGGCCGATTGGGCGTGAGACGCTCCTCGGATCGCTGCGGCTGCGCGTGCGCGAGGTGAGGCAAGGTCCGGACGGCCTGCTCTATGTCGCCGCCGAGGGCAATCCCGGCGGCGGGATCCTTCGCATCGAGCCGGGTCCGGCGAAGTCCACGACCGCGCAACGCGAGTAACCGGTTGCCCGGCGGCCGCGGTCCGCGGCGACGCGGTTGCCCGGACGCGTCGGCGCCGCCGGGTCGGCTGGTCGGAGCCTCTTGCGCCGACGTCGAAGTCGGTCAGCGCGGCCTGACGTGAGGGAGACGTGATGACGCCGGTGGTGACGCCATGACCCGCCTCGCCGGCAAGGTGTCGGTCGTGACCGGATCGACGTCGGGCATCGGCCGCGGCATTGCGGAGCACTTCGCCCGGCTCGGGTCGGACATCGTGGTGCACGGACGCGACCGCGCCGACGGCCTCGAGACGGTTCGCCGCGTCGAGGCCGCGGGGCGCGATGCCGCGTACTTCGACGGCGACCTCACGAACGAAGAGGTCTGCCGCGCGCTCATCCGGTTTGCCGTCGAGCGCTTCGGCGGCTTGGACATCCTCGTCAACAACGCCGCCGATACGGGCCGCGGCGATCTGGAGCACATCGCCGTGTCGCGGTGGGACACCATCATGGCGGTGAACCTGCGCGCGCCCTTCATCCTGCTGCAGGAATCGATCCCTCACATGCGCGCGCGGGGCGGCGGCTCGGTCATCAACATCGGCTCGATGCTCGCCTACGTCGGCGAGCGGAAGCTCGGCGCCTACTCGGTGTCGAAGGGCGGCCTGATGACGTTCACGAAGAATGCGGCGCTGCTGCTGAACCGGGATCGCATCCGCGTCAACCAGATCAACGTCGGGTGGACGCTCACCGAAGGCGAGCGGCGGGTCAAGCGCGAAGACGAAGGCAAGGGCGACGAGTGGATCGAAGCGGCCATCGCTTCCCGTCCATTCGGGCGCCTTCTCGTCCCACAGGACATTGCGTACGCGGCCGCCTACTTCGCCTCCGACGAGAGCGAGTGCGTGACGGGGAGCGTGCTCGACCTCGAGCAGTATCCGATGGGCGCGCTGCCGGACTCGTGACGCGAGGATCCCGACGGCAGCGTATGATGATCGGCGGTTCACTTCCGGTTATGACCGACGCCACCGATCGCCGGCGGGCCTTCCGCACGCTCCACGAGTCGGGCTGCTTCGTGATCCCCAACCCCTGGGACGTGGGCAGCGCCCGTGTGCTCGCCCGATTGGGCTTTCCGGCGCTTGCCACGACAAGCTCCGGCTTCGCCTGGTCTCGTGGACGCCCCGACAACCATGTCACGCTGGAGGAGGCGCTGGCGCACGTGCGAGACGTGGCCGATCGCGTCGACGTGCCGGTCAATGCAGACTTCGAAGGGGGCTTTGCGATCGCGCCGGCCGCGGTCGGCGCCAACGTCGCGGCGGCGACGGCAACCGGCATCGCCGGGCTCTCCATCGAGGACTCGACGGGCGATCCCTCCGCGCCGCTCTTCGATTTCGCGCTCGCGGTCGAACGCATCCAGGCGGCTCGCCGGGCGATCGACGAGAGTGGCACGGGCATTCTCCTCACGGCTCGATCCGAAGGATTCATCGTCGGCCGGCCGGACCTTGGCGAGACGATTCGGCGTCTCACCGCGTACGCGGAAGCAGGAGCCGAATGCCTCTACGCTCCTGGGCTCCGCTCGATGGACGATATCAAGGCCGTCGTCAGAGCTGTGGCACCAAAGCCAGTGAACGTTTTGGCCGGCAGCGACGTTGCCACCGTTGCGGAGCTGGCTGACGCGGGCGTCCGGCGGATCAGTGTCGGCGGCGCCCTGGCCCGCGCGGCCTGGACCGGTTTCCTCCAGGCGGCCAGCGAGATCGCCGAGCGTGGGACCTTCACGGGCCTGGCACGCGCGATCCCGTTCGCCGAAATCAACCAGATGTTCCCTTCGGGAACTCCCTGACATGACCGGATAGGGGAAGGATCGCGGCCGCGACGCTCGGCTCGTGGGCGGTCTTCCATGCGCATGAGCCTGCGCTCGCCGCCACGCGCGCGCGGAGTCCTCGTCTCGCCGCGTGCGCCGGTAACGTCAGGATCTTGCAGACAACAGACGGAGCGCATTGCGCCGCCGAGGACCCGTGCATATCCTCTGTCTGCGACGAGTCTCAGCAGGGGAGGACGACAGTGAAGTATTTGCTCTTGGCGGCGGCCGTGGGCACGGTCGTAGGGATCGCGGCGTTCGGGGCGCAGACGCCGCCCGCGCAACCGCCGCCCACCTCCGATCCCTACGCCGCCAGCGCGACGCCCGGGACGACCAGGTTCCCGCTGGCGGCGCCCGCTGGCACCGACAGCAAGGCGCGGCTGGTCGCGCCTCCAGGCGCCGTCAACCAGGGACCGTTCGATCCGGCCAGATGGAAATACGGCCCCGCGTTCAACCCTCCGCCGGGAACCCGAATCTGGAATCCGGTGAAGCTCAAAATGATGCAAGGCGGGAAGGTGACCGCCGGCACACTCTTCGCGGCGACCGATCCGTCCACCTACTGCGCGATGGCCAATGCCGGCTATGACTTCATCTGGACCGAGATGCAGCACGACCAGCGCGACTGGCAGGCGGTGGCGCGCATGTGGCGCACGTGTCCGCACGCCGGAGCGGTCCCGGGCGCGCGCGTGGCCTACGCGGACGAGCGCGAGATCCAGCACGCCACCGACGCCGGGGCGCTCGTGATCGTCGTGCCGACCGTCGATACGGTCGAGGAGGCAATCGCGGCTCGCAACTGGACGTACTTCCCGCCACTCGGACGCCGCAGCAGCGGAGGGGGCCAGGCGTTCGACGCCGGCATGTGGGGTGGCGTCCCCGGGGGGTACCGCAATACGATCAACGACAACATCGTGTTGATCCTGATGATCGAGACGCTCGAAGGGCTCGAGCATGCCGACGAGATCGCCAAGGTGCCGGGCGTCACGGCGATCTTCGCGGCGAGCGGCGATCTCGGCAACTTCTCGGGCTATCGCCAAGGTACGCCCGACTACGAGCGCGCCATCAACATCGTCCATGATGCGGCGGTGAAGGCCGGCGTGCGGCTGTGCGGCCCGCTGTCGTGGCGGGACCGCCCGGACTTCACGTGCTTTCAGGCCGGCAGCGAGATGGCGGCCATTGCCCGCGGCGCCGCGACGGAGCTGGGCCCGCTGGCCAACACGCAGGCGCGGCCGGAGGTGGGTCCGTTCGCAAGGCCCGCACGGCCGTGAGCGGAGGCGAGATGGAGCTCGACGCGCTTCGCCGGCAACTCTCGAAGGCTCTCGACTGGGAGGATGCGCACGCCGGCTTCGACCGGGCCGTCGAAGGTGTCCCTCACGAGAAACAAGGCATCGTGCCGCCCGGATTCGCGTGGTCCCTCTGGCAGCTCGTGGAGCACCTCCGCCTGACGCAGTTCGACATCCTCGATTTCTGCCGCAACCCTCAGTACGTCGAGGCGGGCAGCATGGCCGCGTACTGGCCGCCTTCGGCCGCGCCGCCCTCGGAGGGCTCCTGGGACGAGGCCATCGCCGGCATCCGTCGCGACCGCGACGCGTTGAAGGCGATGGCGCGGGACGCCGGCGTCGATCTCTTCGCTCGAATCCCGCACGGCGACGGCCAGACGTATCTACGCGAGCTCATCCTCGTGGTCGATCACTCGGCGTATCACATCGGCCAGATCGTGGCGGTCCGCCGCGCGCTCGGCATCTGGTCGCCAGGAACGCCCTAGTCCAAGACTCATGTCCAGGAAGATCAGGGAGAGTTGGGAGCCTGGCCACAACGTTCACGCGGCCTGGCCACGAAGGCCACGAAGCACACGAAGCGGCGTTCGAGTGGTCGGCTGCGACGCGGCCGACCTTGCGTGGAGAGGCGACCGGCAGACAC
>JBOGIW010000243.1:0-13678 GCA_050748045.1 Vicinamibacterales bacterium
GGACGACCGCCTCCCGCGCCGTGCGCACTTCGCTCGACGCCTGCCGCTCGACGCCGGCTCGCTCGGCTCGGACGCTGTCGACGAGCGCCCGCCGCTCGCGCGCCCGCCCCCGCCGCTCGCCCGCCTCGAAAATCGGCACCGACGCCAGGAACGTCACCGACCAGCTCCGTGACGGCGCGAAGAGGCCTGACGGCGTCAGCAGTTGCGGCGTGAACAGCACATCCACGGACGGCAGATACTCCCGCCACGAATCGGTCAGCACGCGCTCGGCCGCCGTCTCCCGCGCGGCGAACCACCGCAGATCGGCGCGGCGGTCGAGGAATGCGCGGTCGGGGGCGTGGCTCGCCAGACTCTCCGGCGGCACCTCGAACACGGGATCCCCCGCGGCGTCCATCGGGCCGTCGGCGGCGACGAGCACGCCGAGCGCCTCCTGCGCCCGCCGCACCTCGAGGCCGGCGACTTCGACGCGCGCCTCGTCGGTCGAGAGCGCCTGCTGCGCGCGCACCGCGTTCAGCCGGCTGCCGAGCCCGCCTTCATAGCGCTGCTGCGAGTAGTCGAAGTGCGCCTTCGCGTTGTCCCGGGCGCGCTCGTTCAACTCCTGCACGCGCCGAAGCGTGATGACCGCCAGGTAGGCGTCTGCCGTCGCGACGGCGACCTGGCGTCGCATCTCGTCCGACATCCGCTGCGAGACCGTGACCTGGTCGGCGGCGTGTGCGCGCTGCGCCCAGCGGACGGCCTGCAGCACCGGGGCCGACAGTCCGATCGACGCATTCAGCTGCGACCGCGGCACGATGGTCTGCCCGCCGAACTCGGGCACGGGACCGATCATGCTGGTGGCCAGCAGGGCGTTCATCGACGGCAGCGACAGGGCGCGCGTCTGCTGCAGGAGCGCCTCGGCGCGCAGGATCCCCGCGGCGGCCTCCTGCATCGTCGGATTGCCGGTCGTCGCGCGCCGAATCGCCTCGTCAAACGTGATGGCCTCAATCGGCTGTGCCAGGGCCGGCACCGGCCCGAGCAGGCAGGCCAGGACGAGCACCAGCTTACCCATGCGCGGGTGCCTCCTCGCCGGCCTGTCCCCGCACCGCCGTCGTTCCCCGTATCGACTGCACGACGACATACAGGATCGGGATGAAGATGCAGTTCAGGAACGTGGCGAAGAACATGCCGCCCGCGACGGTGGTGCCGACCGACCAGCGCCCCTCCTGTCCGGCGCCGGAGGCGAAGACGAGCGGCATGACCCCGAGGATCAAAGCCAGCGAGGTCATCAGGATCGGCCGGAGGCGGATGCGCGCCGCCTCGATGGCGGCGTCCACGATCGAGAGGCCGCGCGCGCGGAGCTGCTCGCCGAACTCGACGATGAGGATCGCGTTCTTCGCCGCGAGGCCGATGAGCATCACCAGCCCGATCTGGCAATAGATGTCGTTCTGCAGTCCCCGCGCCCACTGCGCGGACAGCGCGCCCAGCACGGCGAGCGGCACGCCGAGCAGCACGATGAACGGCAGCACCAGCGACTCGTACTGCGCGGCCAGGGCAAGATAGACGAACAGCAGCCCGATGGCGAAGATGGCCGCCGACTGCCCACCAGCCTTGACCTCCTCGAGCGAGAGCCCCGACCAGGCGTAGCCGAAGCCCTGCGGCAGGGCGCGCGCCGCCAGCGCTTCCATCTCTTCGATGGCTTGCCCGGAGCTGAAGCCCGGCGCCGCCGAGCCGTTGATCGTCGCCGATCGGAACAGGTTGAAGTGGCTGATGACCTGCGGCGAGGTCGTCTCGCGCATCCGCACCACGCTGGCGAGCGGCACCATGTCGCCCCGCTCGGTGCGCGCGTAGTACTGGCCGAGATCTTTCGGGTCGGAGCGGAAGGCCTTGTCGGCCTGCACGTACACGCGGTAGGCGCGATTGTTGAAGTCGAAGTCGTTGACGTAGGCCGAGCCCAGATAGATCTGGAGGGCGCTCGTCACCTCGCTGATCGGGAGCCCGAGGCTCCGCGCCTTCTCGCGATCGATCTCCACGGCGAGCTGCGGATCGTTTGCCGTGAACGGGCTGAAGAGCCCGGCGAGCCGCGGCGACTGGCTTGCGGCGGCGGTGAGCGACCCGACGGCGTTCGAGAGGTTGACGATGTCGGCCGCGCCGCCCTGATCGAGCACCTCGAGGGTGAACCCGCCGAGTGCGTTGACGCCGGGAATCGACGGCGGAATGAACGGCACAACGATGGCGCCCTGGACGCCGAAGAGCGGCCCCCGCAGGCGCGCCACGACCGCCTGCAGCGAGTGCTCGCGGCCCTGCCGCTCCTCGAACGGCTTGAGCATCGTGAAGATCATGCCCTGGTTCGGCGCCGCTCCGCTGAAGCTGAAACCCATGACCGAGAACACCGCCTGGATCTCCGGCGTGCTCATCAGAATCGCTTCCACCTCCTCCGCCACCTCGCTCGTGTACTCGAGCGACGATCCGGCGGGGGCCTGGACCACGGTCAGGAGGAATCCGCTGTCTTCTTCCGGGACGAACGCCTGCGGGACGCGTGTGTAGACGAAATACGTGAGCCCGAGCCCGGCGACGAAGAGCGCCACCATCGCCCACCTGACGCGCGTCAGGCCGCGCAGCGTGCGCACGTACAGGTCCGTGCCGGCGGCGATCACGGCTTCGACCGCCGCGAAGAAGCGGTTCTTGCCGTGCTCCCCGCCGCCCCGCTGCAAGAGGAGCGCCGAGAGCGACGGCGTCAGCGTGAGCGCGTTGAAGGCCGAGATCGCCACGGCGAACGCGATCGTCAGCGCGAACTGCGCATAGAGCCGCCCCGCCGTCCCGGGGAAGAACGCCACCGGCACGAACACCGCGATGAGCACGAGCGCCGTCGCGATCACGGCGCCGAAGACCTCCTTCATGGCGTCCGACGCCGCCTTGCCGGCGCTCTTCCGGTACTCCTGGATGTGACGCTCGATGTTCTCGATCACCACGATGGCGTCGTCCACGACGATGCCCGTCGCGAGCACGATCGCGAACAGCGTCAGCGTGTTGATCGAGAAGTCCAGCAGCTTCACGAACGCGAACGTGCCGATGAGCGAGACCGGGATCGTCAGCGCCGGGATGAGCGTGGCACGCCAGCTCTGGAGGAACAGGAACATCACGAGCACGACGAGGATCGTGGCTTCGACGAGCGTGAACAGCACCTCGGAGATCGACTCGGACATGACCTCGGTGGTGGTGAAGGCCACGGCGTACCGGATGCCCGGCGGGAAGCTGCCGGACAGGCGCGTCAGCTCCTCCTGGACGCCCCGGTCGACGTCGAGCGCGTTGGCGGTCGGCAGCGCGATGACGCCGAAGCCGACGGCCTCCTGCCCCTGGAAGCGCAGGACGGACGAATACGTCTCCGCGCCGAGCTCCGCCGATCCGACGTCGCGCAGGCGAACCAGCGTGCCGCCGTTGCCGGCCTTGACGATGATGTTCTCGAATTCGGATCGCTCCCGCAGCCGTCCCGCGGCCCGCACGCTGATCTGGTAGGTCTGCCCGGGTCGCGCCGGCGCCTCGCCGACGCTGCCGGCGGCCACCTGCACGTTCTGCTCGCGCAGGGCGTTCACGACGTCCCCGGCCGTGAGCTGCCGCGCGGCGAGGCGCACGGGATCCAGCCAGAGGCGCATCGAGTACTTGCGCTCGCCGAAGATCATGATGTCCGCGACGCCGGGCACCCGCTTCAGCGCGTCCTTCACGTAGACGTCGAGGTAGTTGGAGAGGAAGAACGAGTCGTACTCGCCGCGCTCCGAGTACACCCCGGCGCCCATCACGAAGTTCGTCGCCTGCTTCTGGACAATGATGCCGGTCTGGCGCACTTCGGCCGGCATGCGTCCGAGCGCCTGGTTGACGCGGTTCTGCACGTCGACGGCCGCCAGGTCCTGGTTGCGCGTGACGTCGAACACGACGTTGATCTGGCTGACGCCGCTGTTCGAGCTCGACGAGGTCATGTAGAGCATGCCCTCGACGCCGTTGATCGCCTGCTCGAGCGGGGTCGTGACGGCGGTTTCCACCGTCTCGGCGTTCGCCCCGGTGTAGATCGCCGTTACCGTCACCTGCGGCGGCGCCACTTCGGGATACTGCGCCACCGGCATGGTGGGAATCGCCAGCGCGCCGGCCAGGACGATGACCAGCGAGACGACCGTCGCGAGGATGGGACGCTTGATGAAGGTGTCGACCATCATGGCTGCTGACTCCAGGCTGCCGCCTCAGGCAGGCTTCACGGGCGCTCCGTCGCCCAGCTTCTGGATATTCGACACGATGACGCGCTCGCCCGGCTGCAGGCCACCCTGCACGATGTAGTCCTCTCCCACGACCTCGCCGATGGTGATGGGTTTCTGCCGCGCCACGAGGCCGTTCTCCGTCTGTTCCGCGACGAAGACGAAGAACTGTCCGCTGATCCGGTTCACGGCGACGATCGGCACGGTCAACGCCGGATCGGTGCTCCACACGAGGCGGGCGCGGACGTACTGCATGACGCGGATGCCGGGTGGCACGTTCCGCAGCGTGGCCTTCACGAGCACGCTCTGCGTGTCGTCATCGGCGCGCGGCGCGATGAAGGTGATCGGGTTGGTCGCCAGCACCTGCCCGGTGGCGTCGACGAGCTCCACCGCAAGGCCGGGACGCAACTCCGCCGCGCGCTCGAGCGGCACGTGGACGTACGCCTCGAGCCCTTCGCCGCCGTCGATCGTCGTGATGAGCGTCGAGGAGGTGACGCGGTCGCCCTCGCGAACCGGGATGTCCCCCACGATGCCGGCGGTCGGCGCCGTCACGCGGTAGTAGCGCAGCTCCACCTGGCTCTCGCGGATCTGGGACGCAATCGCCTCGAGCTGCGCCTGCGCCGTCTTGGACGCGGTCTCGGCCTGCTCGAGCTCCGCCAGGCTCACCGCGCCCGCTTCGTGCAGCTTCCGCATCCGGTCGAGCTGCTGTGTCGCGAACGCGACGTCGGCCTCGCGCGCGGCCCTCGTCGATTCGAACCCCGCCACCGATGCCTGCTGCTTGTCCGGATCGATCTGGACGAGCGCCTGCCCGGCCCGCACGCGGTCGCCCGCCTCCGCGAGGATGCGCCGCACGAAGCCTTCCACCTGGGGCTGGATGGTCGTGGACCGCAACGAGCGGATGGACGCCACGAACTCCGACGTGCGCGGCACCGGCCGGGCGGCAAGGATGATCGTCTTCACGTCGGCCGGGGGCATCGCGCCAGGACCGCCGGTGCCGGCTTGCGCACCACCCCCACCACAGGCAGCCGTCGCCGCCGCGAGGATCAGGATCGAGAACGCAGAACGTGCCATGGTCATGATCTGTTTACAGTTTTTCCCCGCGCGCCTGTACGGCGACGAGGCAGGTCCACCCGCCGAAGCCCGATGGGCGAGGCGGGCCCGCGTAATGTGGCGGAAGATCCCTACTATACGACGGGACTACGGTCGCAGGGGATTCAGAACTTCATGTGTCCCTTCTCGACTACGGCCGCGGAGGATTCAAGACTTCATGTACCCGTTGAATCAGCGCCGCCGGACCGAAAGGTTTCGACAGGAACGCGGTGTCGCGGCTGAGATCGTCGGCCGCCAACACGTTGCCGGTGAAGCCCGACATGAACAGCACCTTCGTCTGCGGCGATCGCTGCCGAATCCGATGAGCGAGCTCGGAGCCGTTGATGTTTGGGAGAATGACGTCAGTCACGAGCAAGTCCACCGGATGATGCGCCTCGAGATCCAGGGCTTCTTCAGCGCTGCAGGCGGTTCGCACCTGATAGCCGGCGCGTGTCAGGGCGCCTGCCACCAATTCCCGTACTGCCCGCTCGTCGTCGACTATCAGGACAGTCCGTGGAGTCACAAAGGCGACATTATAGTCATACAACGTACGCTCGTGGCGCAAGTTGGTTCAGACGCCTGCCACGCCTCCGAGCTATCACACTACGAACGTCCTTCAATCCTGAATTTTGAATTTTGAACTATCGGAAGATTCCTCTGATGCCCCGGCCGATGGCGCCGAAGATGCCCTCGATCGCCCGGCGGGCCCGCTGTTTCAGGCTGCCCTGATGGATGGAGCAGAGCCGGCCGGGCACCTGGTCGCCCTCCTTAAAGTACTCGATGTACGTCGGACACTCATCCACGGGCCTCTGGTACGACTCGTTGCAGAGCTCTTCGTCGCGGAGCGCCGATGGCACGTCGAAGGCGGGCGTGGGGAGCCGGCGTGCGGTCCGGCGCATGAAGTCGGACCAAATCGGCAGCGCCAGGCGCGAGCCGGATCCGCCGGTCCGGATCTTCCGCGGCTGGTCGAAGCCGACCCAGACGCCCGCTACCACCGACGACGAGAAGCCGACGAACCAGGCGTCGTGATAGTCGTTGGTCGTCCCGGTCTTGCCTGCGATCGATCCCTGCACGCCGTAGCGTCGGGCTGCGGCGCCCGTGCCGCGATCGACGACGTCCTGGAGCATGCTGACCATCTGGAACGCGACGTCCTCGGGCAGGACCTGATCGCGCTCGAGGTGCACCTGGTGCACGACCTCGCCTGACGCGTTCGTGACCGACACGAGCCCTCGCGGCCGCACGCGGAAGCCGAGCGTCGGGAACACCGCGAAGGCGGCCGTGAGATCGAGCGGCGTGACGAGGCCGCTGCCGAGGGCGAGCGACGGGACCTCCGGCTGATCGGGGACGCCGAGATCGTCGGCCAGGCGCACCACGGGGCGGGCGCCGACCCGCTGCTGCAGCAGGACGGCCGCGGCGTTGTTCGACTCGAGGAGCGCGGCGCGCAGCGTCAGGGTGTCGTCCTCGCCGGCGCGTTCGTCCCGCGGGATCCAGACGCCGTCCGGCGCCTGGATCGCCACCTGTTTGAGGCCGCTGATGGTCGAGACGGGCGACAGGCCCCGCTCGAGCGCGGCCGCGTACACGAACGGCTTGAAGGCGGAGCCGGGCTGCCGGCGGCTGCGCACGGCTCGGTTGAACGGCGTCGAGGCGTAGTCGGCTCCGCCGACCATCGCCAGGATGTTGCCGGTGCCCGGCTCGATGGCCACGAGCGCGGCCTGCAGATCCCGGATGCCGATGCGCCGGAGCCCGTCGCGGACGGCGGCTTCCGCGGCATCCTGGATCTCCGGCACGAACGTGGTGCGTACGGTCCAGTCGGGCGGGTTGTCGCCGCCGTAGAGATTGCGGAACTGCTGGCGCAGATAGTCCTTGGCGTAGCCCTGCCGCGCGTTCGTGATGCGCGGATGCGGATGAACACCGAGCGGCGCTGCCCGTGCGGCGCGCTCCTCGTCGGCCGTGATCTTCCCCTCCTCGCGCATCCGCCGCAGCACGACCCAGCTTCGCGCCCGGGCGGCGTCGAAGTGGTCCCAGGGCGAGTACGACGCCGGCGCACGGATGATGCCCGCCATGAGCGCCGCTTCCGCGAGGGCGAGCTCCGAGGCCGGCTTGCGGAACAGCCGCTGCGACATCGTCTCGACGCCGTAGATGCCGGCGCTGAGATACACGCGGTTCAGGTACAGCTCGAGGATGTCCCGCTTGCTCAGGAACACCTCGAGCATGACCGAGAGGCCGGCCTCCTTGACTTTCCGGCCGTACGAGCGCACGTTCGACAGGAACAGCGTGCGTGCGAGCTGCTGGGTGAGCGTGCTCCCGCCCTGGCTGCGGTCGTCGGATCTGAGGTTGTAGAAGACGGCGCGCGCGAGCGCGATGGGATCGATGCCGGGGTGCAGGTAGAAGCGGTGATCCTCGACGGCGATCACGGCATCCTTCATGTACGTGGAGATCTTCTCGAGCGGCATGTCCCGCCGCTGCTCGTCGAGACGGAACCAGGGCCGCCCCGCCGCGTCAAGGAAGACGGTGTCGCCGACGCCTCGATTGAGCTTGTAGACCGCCCACGCGTGGCGGCCCGTCCAGGCAATCGTCATGGCCAGCCCGACGATTGCCGCGCCACCGGCGCCCGCCAGCACCCACCCGCGCCACGTCGTCGGAAACGTGCGCTTCATTTCTCTACGTTGCCGTCGATGCTGTCGATGAGGGTGTCCTCCTCGGCGAGCAGGTCGCCGGCCTGCTCCGCCATCGACGGCGCCTCCTTCGGCCCCTCGATTTTCGCCCAGATCAAGGCAATCACAAAGATGACGACCACGAACCCGAGCGAGATCCACTTCGGGATCTCGAAATGCACGTAGCCCGCCGTGTGCAGGTACTCCAGCAGGAGCTTGATCCCCACCCAGGCGATGATGACAAACGCGCCGTCCACGAGCGCCGGGTAGCGGCTGACGAGCACCAGGAGCTGGCCGATGACGAGCCGCATCGCGATGACGCCGAGGATGCCGCCCGTGATGATGACCCAGAGCTTGTTCGACATCGCCACCGCGACGAGGATCGAATCGATCGCGAAGACGATGTCGGTGAGCTCGACCTTGGCCACCGTGCCCCAGAACGGCGACAGCCCGAGCCAGGGCGAGGCCATCCGCGGCGCGCGGCGCGTCGCGGCGTCGTGGTGGCCGGCGAAGTGGTGGTACGGCAGCCACAGCAGGTACGCGGCGCCGATGAGCATCACCCAGCGGATCTGGATGAGGTAAACGGCCAGGAGAATCGCGGCGATCCGGAAGGCGAAGGCGCCGGCGATGCCGTATCGGAGGGCCTTGCGCTGCTCGCTCCTCGGAAGACCGAGCACGAGCACCGCGAGCACCATCGCGTTGTCGGCGCTCAACAGCCCTTCGAGCGCCACGAGCAGCGCGACGGTCACCAGATCAGCGACGTGGATGTCCAAACCTGTTCCATCCTAACATTTGCGGTTCCCGTCGCCGCGCTCGAACTTGACACAGCTCGTGTCAAGGTTCAGACTGGATCCGAGGTGTGGCGACCGATGAGCGCTGACGACGACACCGGCGTCTTCTTCATCAGCGTGGCGGCGCAGATGCTCGGCATGCATCCGCAGACGCTGCGCAAGTACGAGCGGCTGGGGCTCGTGCAACCCTCCCGCACGATCGGCAGCATGCGCCTCTACTCGCGCGACGAGCTGGAGCGGCTGCGGCTGATCAAGTACCTCGTGGACGAACGGCGGATCAACCTCGCCGGCGTGCAGCGGCTGCTCTCCATCGCGGAGGTCATGCAGCGCATCCGGCCGCTGATGGATGAAGCCGCGCTGACGACCGGCGCCGGGCGGCGGCAACTGCTCAACGAGATGAGACGGCTGAACGAGATGATCGGGATGTAACGGCCAGCTCCCAACTCCCACGAGTTGAAGAGGAATGGAATTCAAAGACTACTACTCCACGCTCGGCGTCTCAAAGTCGGCTTCCGACAAGGAGATCAAGCAGGCCTTCCGGAAGCTCGCCCGCAAGCTGCATCCTGACGTGAACCCGGGCGACAAGGCCGCGGAGACGAAGTTCAAGGAGATCAACGAGGCCTACGAGGTGCTCGGCGATCCGGCGAAGCGCTCGAAGTACGACGAGATGGGGACGAACTGGCGGGCGTACGAGCAGGCGGCCGCCGCCGGCGGCGCCAATCCGTTCGCCGGCCAGTGGAGCGCGGGCTTCGGGGGCGGCGGGAGCGGCGGCGGCTTCCGCACGATGACGCCGGACGAGATGGAGGAGATCTTCGGGGATCAGAATCCTTTCTCGGACTTCTTCACCACGTTCTTCGGCGGCGGGGGCGGCGCGGCGGGCGCGAGCCGCCGGGGTGGCACGCGTGGCCGGCCCAGGCAGCGCGCGGGACGCGACGTCGAGCACGAAATCGAGCTCTCGCTCGAGGACGCCTATCACGGCTCGAGGCGGCGCCTCGCCATTCAGCACGACGGCCAGACGCGCACGGTGGACGTGCGCCTTCCCGCCGGCGTCGGGGACGGCTCCCGGGTGCGCGTGGCCGGCGAGGGCGAGCACGGGTCCGGGGGCGGATCGCCGGGCGATCTGTACCTTCGCGTCCGCCTGGCGCCACACCCGCTCTTCGAGCGGAAGGGGCGCGACATCTACGTGAAAGTTCCGGTGTTTGTCACGACCGGCGCGCTCGGCGGCGAGGCGGAGGTGCCGACCCTGGCCGGCAAGACCGTGCGGCTCCGGATCCCGCCGCTGACGCAGAACGGGCAGGTCTTCCGGCTCAAAGGCTACGGCATGCCCGCCACGGGCAAGCCCGACGAGAAGGGCGACGCCTACGCGCGCGTGGAAGTGCAGTTGCCCACGCACCTGTCGCCGGAGGAGCGCGAGCACTGGGAGGCGCTGGCCCGGCTGCACGGAGGCACGGCGAAAACCAAGCACAGCGCCGCCTGAGGGCAAAGAGACCAGAGACCCGAGACCAGAGACCGAAGACCACCCCGTCATGAACATCAACAAATTCACCGAGAAGGCGCAGGGAGCCGTTATTGCCGCGCAGAACCTCGCCACCGAGCACACCCACTCGGAGGTCACCCCCGAGCACCTGCTGGTGACCCTCGTCCAGCAGGAAGGCGGGATCGTCCCGTCGGTGCTGCGCAAGATGGGGATCGACCCGGCGCGGGCCGCGCGTGAGGCGCGCAGCCTGCTCGAGTCGATGCCTAGGGCCTTCGGCGCAGACGTGCGCGTCTCGCCGAGGCTGAAGCTCGTCACGGATGCGGCGATGGCGGAGGCGCAGCGGCTGAAGGACGAGTACGTCAGCACCGAACACCTCCTGCTGGCGGTCGCCAGCGAAGCCGGCCGCTCCCCGGCGGCGCAACGGCTCCAGCGGCTCGGCGCCGGGAGGGACGCGATTCTGCAGGCGCTGGCGCTCGTCCGCGGCAGCCAGCGCGTGACGTCGCAGAACCCGGAGACGACCTACGAGTCGCTCACGAAGTACGGCCGCGACCTGACCGATCTCGCCCGCAAGGGCAAGCTCGACCCGGTCATCGGGCGGGACGAAGAAGTGCGCCGCGTGATCCAGGTGCTCTCTCGCCGGACGAAGAACAACCCCGTGCTCATCGGCGAGCCCGGCGTCGGCAAGACCGCGATTGTCGAAGGTCTGGCGCAGCGCATCATCCGCGGAGACGTGCCCGAGGGTCTGAAGAACAAGAAGATCTTCGCGCTCGACATGGGGGCGCTCGTGGCGGGCGCGAAGTACCGCGGCGAGTTCGAGGAGCGTCTCAAGGCGGTCCTGAAAGAGATCGCCGAGTCGGAGGGCCTCATCATCCTCTTCATCGACGAGCTCCACACCGTCGTCGGCGCGGGCGCGGCCGAGGGCGCCATGGACGCGTCGCAGATGCTGAAGCCGATGCTGGCGCGCGGCGAGCTCCACACGATCGGCGCGACCACGCTCGACGAGTACCGGAAGCACATCGAGAAGGACGCCGCGCTCGAGCGCCGCTTCCAGCCGGTGCTGGTCAGCGAGCCGAGCGTCGAGGACACCATCTCGATCCTCCGCGGCCTGCGCGAGCGGTACGAGATTCATCATGGCGTGAAGTTCAAGGACGCCGCGCTCGTGGCCGCCGCCCTGCTCTCGCATCGGTACATCACGGACCGCTTCCTGCCGGACAAGGCGATCGACCTCATCGACGAGGCCGCGTCGAAGCTGCGCACCGAGATCGACTCCATGCCCGCCGAGCTCGACGAGGTGCGCCGCCGCATCATGCAGCTCGAGATCGAGCGCGAGGCGCTGCGCAAGGAGACCGACAAGGCGTCGAAGGAACGGCTGGAGAAGCTCGAGAAGGAGCTGGCGAACCTCAAGGAGGCGCAGACTCGCCTCCAGGCTCACTGGGAGCAGGAGAAGGAGGCGATCCAGAATATCCGCAGGGCGCGGGAGGACATGGAGCAGGTCCGCATCCAGATTGAAGCGGCCACGCGCGCAGGCGACCTGTCAAAAGCCTCCGAGCTCCAGTACGGCCGGCTCCCGGAGCTCGAGCGGCGAATCCGGGAGCATGAAGCCATGCTGGCGGAGCTCCAGAAGACGCAGCGCATGCTCAAGGAAGAGGTCGACGAGGAGGACATCGCCGAAGTCGTCGCCAAGTGGACGAACATTCCCGTGAGCCGGCTGATGGAGGGCGAGATCCAGAAGCTCATCCACATGGAAGCGCGCCTGCACCAGCGCGTGGTCGGCCAGGACGAAGCCATCGGCGCCGTGTCGAACGCCCTCCGCCGGGCGCGCGCGGGCCTGCAGGATCCGAACCGGCCGCTCGGCAGCTTCATCTTCCTCGGCCCGACCGGTGTCGGCAAGACCGAGCTGGCTCGCGCGCTGGCGGAGTTCATGTTCGACGACGAGCGGGCGATGATTCGAATCGACATGTCGGAATACCAGGAGAAGCACACCGTGTCGCGGATGATCGGCGCGCCTCCCGGCTACGTCGGCTACGAGGAGGCCGGCCAGCTCACCGAGGCGGTGCGCCGGCGCCCGTACTCGGTCGTGCTCTTCGACGAGGTCGAGAAGGCCCATCCCGACGTCCTGAACGTGCTGCTCCAGCTCCTGGACGACGGCCGCCTCACCGACGGCAAGGGTCGGACGGTCGACTTCAAGAACGTGGTCGTCATCATGACGAGCAACATCGGCAGCCAGTACATCGCCGAGCAGGTGGGCGCGATCGCCGAAGGCGTGAAGCGGCAGGTGACCGACGCGCTGCGCCAGCACTTCCGCCCGGAGTTCCTGAACCGCGTGGACGAGATCATCTTCTTCCATGCGCTCGGCATCGAGCACATGAAGCAGATCGTCGACATCCAGGTGCGCGGGCTCCTGGCGCGCCTGGAGGATCGGAAGATCCACGTCGAGCTCACCGGGCCGGCGAAGGCGTTCATCGTGTCGGAGGGTTACGATCCGACCTACGGGGCGCGGCCCCTGAAGCGCGCCATCCAGCGCCGGGTCCTCGACCCGCTGGCCGTCAAGGTGCTCGAGGGCGAGTTCCTCGAAGGCCATCACGTCGTCGTGGATGTGGGCGAGAATGGTCTGACGTTCGAGAAGAAACAGGCGGTCGGCGCGTAGATGCCTTCGATCAAGACTCCACCGGGCATGAACCCGCGGGACCGGCGTCCCGGCGATCGCCGTGCGCTCGGTCCCGGGTCGCGGCCGGGAGGCGCGATCTGGTACGTGCTCGGGTTCCTCTTCCTGATGGCGCTCGGGCAGGCGTGGTTCCTCTCGCCGTCGGGCCGGCAGATTCCCTACAGCGACTTCAAGCAGCAGCTCCGCTCGGGGCAGGTCGCCGAGGTCACGGTCGGCGACACGACGATCCGCGGGACCCTCAAGCGCGAGCAGAACGGGTCGCGCAACTTCACGACCACGCGCATCGAGGATCCGAAGCTCATCGAGGAGCTCGATCAGCAGGGCGTGAAGTACACGGGCGAGCTCGTGAGCCGCTGGCTGCCGGAGATTCTCGGCTGGGTCATTCCGATCGTCTTCTTTCTGGCGATCTGGGGCTTCTTCTTCCGCCGGATGAGCGGCGCCGAAGGGGGCGTCATGTCGTTCGCGCGGAGCAAGGCCAAGGTCTTCGCCGAAGACGACGTGAAGACGAGCTTCGCCGACGTGGCGGGGGTGGACGAAGCGGAGCAGGAGCTGAAGGAAATCGTCGAGTTCCTGAAGACCCCGAAGAAGTACACCCAGCTCGGCGGCCGCATCCCGAAGGGCGTGCTGCTCGTCGGTCCGCCGGGGACGGGCAAGACGCTGCTGGCGCGGGCGGTCGCCGGCGAGGCGAAGGTGCCGTTCTTCAGCCTGAGCGGGTCGGAGTTCGTGGAGATGTTCGTCGGCGTCGGCGCGGCCCGCGTGCGCGATCTCTTCGCGCAGGCGGA
>JBOGIW010000244.1:0-6230 GCA_050748045.1 Vicinamibacterales bacterium
GTTGTCTATGGCGTGCTCCTGCGCCCGCTGCCCTACCGGGACGCAGACGCTCTGGCCGTTATTCAGGCTGTTCCCGATACATCGGCCGGGATACCGGCGACGTTGCGCCGTTTCGGCGCGCCGGAGCTCGCGGACTGGGCTGCGCGCGCGCGCGCGTTCCAGTCGTTAGCGCTCGCCAGCGATGACATCTTTGCCGTGGGCGCCGACACCGGATCGGAGTCGGTGCTCGGATCGTACGTGTCCGACACCTTCTTCGACGTCCTCGGCCAGCCGATGGCGCTCGGCCGGCCGCCGCGAGGTGCCGGTATGCCCGATGTCGTAGTCCGCCATCGTTTCTGGCAGCGGCAGTTGGGCGGAACCGCGGACGTCGTCGGTCGCGAGATTCGATTGAATGGACAGCCGTTCACGATTACTGGTGTCGCCGGCGGCGACTTCGAGCTCCCAACCGGCAATACGGACGTGTGGACGTCGCTACAGTTCGCGCCGCCGGCAATCACCGGCAATCGCCGCGCCCGGCTGTTCGCACTGATCGGCCGTCTGCGGCCAGGAATCCCGCTGGACTCGGCGCGTGCGGAGGCGCAAACGATCGCGCGTTCCCTCGCCGCCGATTACCCGGAATCCAATCGCGGCTTTTCGGCCACCGTGGTGTCGCTGCGCGATCACCTCACGGATGCCGTGCGGCCCGCTCTGGTCTTCCTATTCGGGGCCGTCGGCCTCGTCTTCTTCCTGGTGTGCGTCAATGTCACGAACCTCCTGCTCGTTCGCGGTGCGTCGCGCTCACGCGAGGTAGCCGTCCGCGTGGCGCTCGGCGCTTCGCGCGGGCGTCTCGTGCGGCATCTGCTGGCGGAAGGGCTATTGCTCGCATGTGCCGGCGCCGCAGCCGGCATCGTCATGGCACACGCCGCCGTCGCGCTGCTGCTGCGGCTGCAGCCCGAGGCGCTGGCGGGCGTGCGCCCAGACGTGCTGCTGCCGCGGCTCGATGCCGTCCGCATCGACGCCGCGGTGATGCTGTTCGCGCTCGCCGCAAGCCTGGCGATCACGGCTCTGGCCGCGGTGCTCCAGGCTGCGCACTCACTCGGGTGTAATCCGGCCAGGGCCCTGACGCTGGCGTCGCGAGGCGAGGCCGGAGGGCCGCGCGCGACGGCTGCGATCCACGCTCGTCGTGGCTGAATTGTCGCTGTCGGTTGTTCTTCTCGTAGGCGCGGGGTTGCTCGCGCGGAGCTTCGTGCAGCTGCTCCGCACCGGCGTGGGCGCGATGACCGACCGCGTCGCCACGATCGAGCTGAACGTTGCTATGGGGCGGACGCTCTCGCCCGCTCGCCAGATCGAGATGACCGAAGAACTGCTCAGGCGCATCGAACGTCTGCCGGATGTGCGGGCCGTTGGCGCGGTCAGCATGCTGCCGTTGAAGGGCGTTCGGATGGTATTCTCGTTCGCTCCGGCCAACGAGGCCGGGATGGCGCCGGTCGAGCAGCGGTTCGGCCTGGTGAATCCGACGCCTGGCTATTTCGAGGCGCTCGGCATCCGTCTCTTGAGGGGGCGGCTGTTCTCCGCAGCAGACGGGCCATCCAGCCCGCCGGTCGCGATCCTCAGCGCGAACATGGCGAGGCGGTTCTTCGGCGCCGAGGATCCCGTCGGCAGGAGCCTGCCCTACAAAGATGCCCCAACCATCGTCGGCGTCGTCACCGACGTGAAGTACGGGAGCGTCGAGGATCCTCCGCAGGAGGCGGTTTACCGCCCGTTCGCGCAGTACCCGTTTCGCAACCTCTTCATCGCCGCGCGCACCACCGGCGACCCCGCGGCGCTCGCTCCCGACCTGCGCAGGGCCATTCACGATCTCGACTCGGAGGTCATGATCGGACCCGTGCGGACGCTCGACGCGATCGCGTGGGATGCCGCCAGCCAGCCGCGGTTCCGGACGGCGACGCTCGTGGCGCTGGCGCTGCTCGCGCTCGCGCTGGCGGGCATCGGCCTCTATGGTGTGATTGCCTACTCGGTCTCGCGACGCACGATGGAGATTGGCGTTCGGATGGCGGTGGGCGCCGACGGGCGCAATCTCGTCACGCTCATCATGCGCGAGGGCCTGACGTTGGCGCTCGTCGCCACGGCCATCGGTCTGGCGATGGCGTACGCACTGTCGCGGACCATCGAGCGCTTCCTCTACGGCGTTACGCCGGTTGATGTCGGCACGTACCGCGTTGGTCGCCGGATTCGCGCTCGCGATCGCGCTCGTCGCCACGTACGTTCCCGCGCGGCGGGCGACGCAGGTCGACCCTCTCATCGCCTTGCGTACCGAGTGAGCCGGGCGATCGGTCGCCAGCGAAGCTGGGGTGGCGCACGGCGTGGACGCGATTCCTCGCACGCGAGATTCGGGAACTGCCGGTGCAGCTCCGGAAGTTGCGTGAGGCGAACGGCGGCGACGGCCACACGTACCGGCCCGGGCGGGAGATCCTACCGCCAGGACGACGCGGGGCACAGGGCTTGAGACTCGAGATGACACTGGCGCCGTTCATGGACCGGGCTCCGCCAGGAACGGAGCTGTCACGCCACCAGTAAATCGTTGAAAAATCACGATTTATACTCTCATCGCTGACTCGTGTAGGCGATGCGCCAGATTCGTCCCTTTGCATCGTCCGACACGTAGATCGATCCGTCGCGCGCCAACGCAATGCCCGATGGGCGGTATGCCGCCTTTCGTGGATCCATCACCGGCTCGGCGCCGCCGAAACCGTCCGCGAACACGGTTGGCTTGCCGGCGGGCTTGCCGTCCGTGAACGGCACGAACATGACGTTGTAGCCCTTCTGCGGGAGCGGGGCGCGGTTCCAGGAGCCGTGAAAACCGATGAAGGCGCCACCGCGATAGCTGGCTGGGAACTGCGCGCCGGTGTAGAAGAGCAAGGCGTTCGGCGCCATGTGGGCCGGGAACGTCACGAGCGGCTTGTCGTACTTCGCGCAGTCGCCTTCCTTCTTCCCGTCGCCGCCGTACTCGGGCGCGAGCACGCGCTTCTGCTGGAACAAGTCGTAGTAGCAGTACGGCCAGCCGAAGTTCGACCCTTCCGTGTACCGCTGCAACTCCTCGGCGGGAAGCTCGGCGTTCTGCTCCACCGTAAACAGCTTCGGCCACATCTCGTGGAGCTGGTCGCGTCCGTGCTGCACGCCGTAGAGACCGCGTGCCGCCGGGTTCCAGACGAGCGACACGGTGTGGCGCATGCCGGTCGAGTACCGCTTGCTGGCGGAGTGCTTCTGGTTCAACGTGTTCGCGTCGTACTTCCAGATCCCTCCGTGCAGCGCGAGGAGAGGGCATGGCTGCTGTCCGGCCGCGCCGGGCGTCCGATCCGGGTTCTGGCAGGCGTTGCTCGGCGGGCCCACGTGAACGAACAGCTCGCCGTTCGGGCCGAATGCGAAGGGCTTCGCTGCGTGCTGGCGGTCGGGGTTGAACCCGTCGACGACGATCTCGGGCTCGCCCGTCGGCACGAGGGTGTCGCCCATCCGGTACCGGACGATCTTCGTGTTGGCCCCGATGTAAAGGTAGGGGTCGCGCCACGCGATGGCGGTCCCGGCCAGACCCGCGCCGAAGCGCTCCTGCCGCTCGAAACGCCCGTCGCCGTCGTCGTCGCGGAGCGCGATGACGTCGCCGGGCGGCAGACCGGCGCGCACGGACCGCTGCATGACATACAGGTCGCCGCGCGGGCTGAGCGCGATGTGCCGCGCCGTGCCGACGTTGTCGGCCACCACGGCGGCGCAGAAGCCGGCGGGCAGGGTGATGCCGCCGTTATCGGGATCGCAGAGCGGCCGGCGCTGCTGGGCTTGCGCCGCGAAGACGCCCAGGACGACGAGCCCGAGTGCTGAGGTGACGCGCCGCGTGTGCATCGGTCGATTATAGGCGGTCGTACCGCCAACGCGAGCAGGCCGTGTGAGGTGGGCGTTGGGGCTTGGTTGAGGAGTTGGCGATGGCGAGTTGAGAGTCGCGGATTGCGAGTGGAGAGTTGGGGATTGGGAGTTGGGAGTTGGAGGTTGGGTTTGGGAGTTGAGAGTTGGAGTGAGGAGTGCACGCTAAGATAGCGGCATGGTGAAGCGTGGCGTGGGACTGGTGTTGACGCTGATCGCCCTGGCGATCGTTGTCTCGATGGCGGCGCTCCTGCTGATGTACCTGCTGGTCGGCCGCGAGCCGCCGGTGGCTACCGAGTCCACGCTCGTGCTGCGCCCCGGCGGGGAGCTGCACGAAGCGGTGCCCGACGACGTGCTGGGCTTCATCCGCGGGGACCTGACGACCGTGCGCGGGTTCGTCGACACCCTGCGCAAGGCGGCGCGGGACGCGCGAATCACCACGGTCCTGCTGATGCCCGGCGCGTTCGATCTGCCGTTCTGGGGCAAGGTGCAGGAGCTGCGCGACGCGGTGATCGATTTCCGCAAGTCGGGCAAGACCGTGGTTGCCTTTCTCGAGTACGGCGGCGACCGCGAGTACTATCTCGCGAGCGCCGCGGATCGCGTGTTCCTCGTGCCGACGGCGCCGCTCAACCTCGCCGGCGTCGCGTCGTACGAGATCTTCCTGCGCGGGGCACTCGACACGATCGGCGCCTATCCTGACTTCCACAGCATCGGCGAGTACAAGACGGCGGTGAACCAGCTCACGGAGCGGACCTTCACGCCGGCGCACCGCGAGATGGCGGAGTCGCTGAATCGCGACATGTACGAGCAACTCGTGCGCGGCATCGCCGAGGCGCGGAAGAAAACCGAGGCGGAGGTCCGCGCGCTCCTCGATGAGGGGCCCTTCGCGCCGGAGGACGCGCTCCGCGAGGGGCTCGTCGACGATCTGGCGTATGAGGATCAGCTCGACGATCGCGTGCCGCAGCTCAAGGCGGCGCCGGGCGACGTCCGGCGCATCGAGGCGGCCGAGTACGGCCGCATCAGCCCGCGCTCGGCCGGCATCCGTCCCCGCTCGCGCATCGCCGTGATCTACGTGGTCGGTGTCATCGCCGGCGGCCGGAGCGGCTTCGATCCGGTGAACGGGTCCGTCGCGGGCTCCTCGACCATCGTCGAGCAGATTCGCCGCGTGCGGGACGACGCGTCGGTGAAGGCGATTGTCGTCCGCGTGGACAGCCCGGGCGGCGCCTCGACGGCGGCCGACGTGATCTGGCGCGAGCTGATGATCACGCGCGATGAGCAGCCGGCGCGGCCGCTCGTCACGTCGATGTCGGACCTGGCGGCGTCGGGCGGCTACTACATCGCGATGCCCGGGCAGGTGATCGTCGCACAGCCCGCGACGCTCACGGGCTCCATCGGCATCTATACCGGGAAGCTCGTCGTCGACGGCACGATGAAGAAGCTCGGAGTGAGCACCGAGACCGTGAAGTCGGGACCGAACGCCGACATCTACTCGCCGTTCTCCCGCTTCACGCCGGCGCAGCGTGCCCGGATCGACCAGCACATGCAAGGCTTCTACGATCAGTTCGTCGAGAAGGTGGCCAGGTCGCGGCAGACGACGCCCGAGCGGATCGATGCGATTGCGCAGGGCCGCGTCTGGACGGGGCGGCAGGCCCGCGAGCTCGGGCTCGTCGACGAGCTCGGCGGCCTCGATGCGGCGGTGGCCGCGGCGAAGCAGCGCGCGCGCATCCCCGCCGACGAAGACGTCGAGCTCGTCATTTATCCGCCGCGACGCAGCTTCTACGAGGCGCTGGCGAGCCAGTTCGGCTCCGGCGGCGCCGGCGCCTGGCCGGCGCTCCTCGGGGGCACCCCGGCGATGGCCGCGCTGACCGCGCCGATCCGGATGTTCAGACGCGGCGAACCGATGGCGCTCATGCCGTTTGCCTTTGTGCGCTGAACACGAGGGAAATCTCTTGCCTCCCAAGAGTCGCCCTCATTCCCTGAAGGTGACCTCGGAGCCTCTTTTTTCGGTCTCGTGGCGCACAGCTCGGCGGCACCAAGCGTGCAAAGCCCCGGCACGCCGGAGACATGCGGCTCCGGCGAGAGGAGTCGCTTATGCGGAGTGCACGAGATTTCATGGCCGTGCTTGGTATCGTGGCGCTCGGGGTGGCCGCCGTGCCCGGCAGCGCGGCGGCGCAGGCGGGGATGGGCACCGATAACGCGCCGCAGGCGACGTACGCCGAGCGCGAGGCGCTCGTCGGGGAGCCCCTGGCGGTCAACACCGCGGCTCAGCCGTTCGCGGTCAAGAGTGCCGACCCGGTCCCTCCTGCGCCGGGACCGCCCGCCGAGGTTCCGCCGCCCCCGGC
>JBOGIW010000245.1:0-8855 GCA_050748045.1 Vicinamibacterales bacterium
CGACGAACCCATCGGCATGTTGCTGCCGTCTTGCCCTCACACGTGCCGCCTCCGGCGGCCAGTCGAACGCACAAGCCTCCGCGTCTCCGCGTCTCCGCGTCCGCGTGGGTGGACAAGCGCAGTCACGAACAGTCAGTGAAAGCTGCCGCGAATAGGGCTCACTCCGGCCCGTACCGTACACCCAGCTTCTTCAGGCATTCATCCGGACAGCCGGTCCACTCGGGCACGTAGGTGTTGCCGACGTACTGCAGGTCCTCGAGCCCCATCCGGCTCGTCCAGAAGCCGGTGGCGGTGAGGTCGCGGAAGCTGCCGAAGAACGCGACGCCGTGTGAGAGCTCGGGGCTCGCGCGCCGGGGCCAGGCGATGTCGTCGAGCACGGCGGCGCGCTCGACGGCCGCGCAGTCCACGAACGTCCTGTCGAACCGCTTCTGACACTCGCGATCGACCCAGGCGAGCCCGCCGCGCATCGCGGTCTGCCGCGCGTCCTGGTCCATCAGGATGAAGTCCATGAACTCGGGGACGCCCGCATCGGTGGCGCTCCCCGATCGCTCGTCCCTCGGGATGATGAGGTCCACGAGCACGCGCACGGTCGCCCAGTCGTGCGGCGTGAAGAACTTCGGGGCGAACGCCGCGCCGGACTGCGCCGCCGTGCGCGCGGCTTGCGCCAGTCCGTGCGCGTGCCGCGCCTCGGCGGCGGTCCACGCAAAGCCCGCCGCCATCGGCGCCGACGCCAGGAGCCGGATCGCGCCCCGTCGATCGAGCGTCGTCATGATCAGAGGCTCCCCTTCCGGCGCTGGTCCGCGATGTACTCGCTCGTGCGCATCGCGAGCGCCAGGATCGTCCAGGTCGGGTTCTTGTCGGCCTGCGACACGAACGGCCCGCCGTCGGCGACGAAGAGGTTCTTCACGTCGTGCGCCTGGCAATAGCGGTTGAGCACCGAGGCCTGCGCGTCGCTGCCCATCCGCGTGACCCCGAGCTCGTGAATGATGCGGCCGCCCGTCTCGATGCCGTAGCCCTCTGCCGCTGTCGGCATCGGCGAGAGCGGCGTGCCGCCCAACTCGTGGATCAGCGCGCGGAAGGTCTCCTGCATGTGCTTCACCTGTCTGTACTCGTGATCGGTCCACTTGAAGTGGAAGCGCAGCACCGGGATGCCCCACCGGTCCACGACGCGCGGATCGATCTCGCAGTAGGTGTCCGCGTTCGGCACCATCTCGCCGCGCCCGGAGAACTGCACCGTCGCGCCGTAGAAACGGCGGTAATCGTTCTTCAACTGCGCGCCGTATCCGCCGCCGGCGATCGGACGCCCGGAGCTGTCCGTGCCGGTATAGGCATGGATCTCCCGCAGGATGCCGAAGGAGGGCATCCGCCGGCCGCCACTGAGCTCGATGTGGTAGCCACGCGGAAAATCGAGCGCCCGGTTGTCGAGCCACCAGGGCATGTAGAGATGCGCGCCGCCGGCGCCGTCCTCGTTGTGCGGGATGCCCGACATCATCCGCGGAATGAACCCCCGCACGTCCGTGCCGGTCGTGTCGGTGAGGTACCGCCCCACGACGCCGCTCGAGTTCGCGAGCCCCTGGGGGAAACGCGACGACTTCGAGTTCAGCAGCAGCCGCGCCGTCTCGCAGGCGCTCGCCGCCAGCACCACGATGCGCGCGCGGACGTGGTGCTCGCGTCCCGTGACCGTGTCGATGTACGCCACGCCGGTGGCCAGGCCTGTTTCGCCGGTCGTGACCTCGCGCGCCATGGCGCTCGAGATGATCTCCAGCCGGCCGGTGGCGAGCGCGGGCGGGAGCAGCACCGACGGCGACGAGAAGTTCGCGTGACTGGCGCAGCCGCGGCCGCACTGCCCGCAGTAATGACACGCCGGCCGCCCGTGCATCGGCCTGGTCAGGATGGAGAGACGCGAGGGGATGCAGGTGATCCGCAGCGTGTCGGCGGCCTGCTTGATGAGCAGCTCGTAGCACCGCGGCCTCGGCGCCGGCAGGAAGATCCCGTCCGGCTCGTTCGGCAGCCCTTCCTTCGACCCGAAGATCCCCACGAGCTGGTCGACCCGGTCATAGTAGGGCCTGAGATCCTCGTAGCCGATCGGCCAGTCATCGCCGAGGCCGTCGAGGCTGCGCCGCCGGAAGTCGTCGGGGCCGAAGCGCAGCGAGATGCGTCCCCAGTGGTTCGTGCGCCCGCCGAGCATGCGCGTCCGGAACCAGTCGAAGCGGTCACCCGGCGCCGTCGTATAGGGCTCGCCGACGAGCGTCCAGCCGCCAAGCCCCGCGTCGAATTCGCCGAAGTGCCGTTCGGGCACGGGCGCGCCGCGGCGTGGCGTCTGGTACGGCCACGCGAACATCTTCGAGTCGCGCGCCGTGTCCCACATCACGCCCGCCTCGAGCATGACCACGTCGGCGCCCGCCTCGGTGAGCACCTTCGCCGCCATGCCGCCGCCCGCCCCGGATCCGACGATGCACACGTCGTACTGCCGCCGGGTGCGCACAATCTGCATCACGACCTCGTCAGTGACGTGATTGTAGTGGCATTTCGATGAGTGGATGATTCGTAACGGGGTGATCTGCAATCCTCACACATCCAGCTCCCTCGCCTCCTCCGCCCGATCCATGATGAAGCGGAACCGCGCGGACGCGTCTTTCCCCATCAGCTCGTTGATGACGCGATCGGTCACGATCTGATCGGCGATCTCCACTTTCAACAGCCGGCGCGTCCGCGGATTCAGCGTCGTCTCCCACAGAACCTTCGGCATCATCTCGCCGAGCCCTTTGAACCGCGTGATCTCCGGGCGGCTGCGGCCGTTGCCGTGCAACCGCAGCAGCCGGTCGCGGTGCGCGTCGTCCAGCGCCCAGTAGGTGTCCTTGCCCACGTCGATGCGGTAGAGCGGCGGCTGCGCGAGGAAGACCTTGCCGCTCGCGATGAGCTGCGGCAGGTGCCGGTAGATGAACGTCAGGAGGAGCGTCGCGATGTGATGCCCGTCGGAATCGGCGTCCGCCAGGATGATGATGCGCCCGTAGCGAAGGCGCGCCAGGTCGAAGCTTTTGCCGAGGCCGCACCCGAGCGCGGTGACGAGATCGGCGAGCTCCTTGTTCTCGAGCACCCTGGCCAGCGTCATGCCTTCGGTGTTCATCACCTTGCCGCGAAGCGGCAGGATCGCCTGCTTCGCGCGATCGCGCCCCTGCTTGGCCGACCCGCCCGCCGAATCGCCTTCGACGATGAAGAGCTCGCTGTCCTCGCGGCCGCTGCTGGAGCAGTCGCTCAGCTTGCCCGGCAGATTGAGGCGACCCGACGTGGCGGTCCGCCGGGTCACTTCCGCCTGCGCGGCGCGGCTCGCCTCGCGCGCCCGCGCGGCCAGGATGATCCGCGCGACGATCGCCTCGGCCGTCGTCCGGTTGTGATTGAGCCAGTGCTCGAGCGCGGGCCGCACGGCCGAATCGACCGCCGAGAGCATCTCGGGATTGTTCAGGCGGTCCTTCGTCTGGCCCTGGAACTGCGGCTCCTCGATGAAGAGGCTCAGAATGCCGACGAGCCCTTCGCGGATGTCCTCGGCGGTGAGCGTCACGCCCTTCGGCGAGAGGGTGTGCGTGTCAATGTAGTTGCGCACCGCCTTGCCGAGCCCCGCGCGAAGGCCGTTCTCGTGCATCCCGCCCGATCCCGTCGGGATGCCGTTGACGTAGCTGCGGAGATGCTCGTCGGTCGACTCCGTCCACTGCAGCACCAGGTCGAGCCGCGGCCCGCTCTCACGGTTGTACGCGAACGACGCGTCGTGCACGGGCTTCGCGCCGCGCCCGGCGACGATCGTCCGGAGATAGTCCTGCAGGCCCTCCTCGTGCTGGAAGACCTCCTTCGTCCGGCCGGCCTCGTTCTCGAACGTGACGCGCACGCCCTTGTGGATGTAGCTCACGACCTCCAGGCGCTCGCGGATCGTCTGGGGATCGAACTCGATCTTCGGGAAGATGAGCGGGTCCGGGTGGAAGAACACCGACGTGCCGGTGCCGCGGGCCGCGCCGAGCTTCTTCAGCCTGGTCGTCGGCTTCCCCTGCCTGAACGCCATCTCCCACTGCGCGCCGTCGCGCCTCACCGTGGCGCGCAGCTCCTTCGAGAGCGCGTTCACGACCGACGCGCCCACGCCGTGCAGGCCGCCCGCCGTCTTGTAGCTGCCGTGCTCGAACTTGCCGCCCGCGTGCAGCACGGTGAAGATCACCTCGAGGGCGCTTTTCTTCGTCGTCGAGTGCTTGTCGACAGGGATGCCCCGGCCGTCGTCGGCGATCGTGATGGACGACCCGTCCTCGTGGAGCGTGACGGCGATGTGCGAGGCGTACCCGTTCATCGCCTCGTCGACCGCGTTGTCGAGAATCTCCCACACGAGATGATGGAGGCCGGACGTGCCGACGCCCCCGATGTACATGCCGGGGCGCTTGCGGACCGGCTCGAGCCCTTCGAGGACGGTAATGTCTTTCGCTGTGTAGTTGGCCATCGGCGATCGCGCGGACTGAAGCCCAAGGGGTCAGGTGATTCTACGGCCGAGGGGCGCCGCCGTCCCAATACTCATCGTTCGAGACGATCCAGTAGAGTAGCGCGATGGCGCGGGTGCTGCTCTTCGGCGCCGGCTGGATCGCCTGTCTCACGGTTCTGGTTCTCGCCTTCGGGCTGCCCACACGCCCCGAGGTGGCCAGCCCGGCGCGCCGCGAGCCGGAGCCCCTGAGGCGCCCGACGGCGGACGAAGCGCCATCGCCGCCGCCTCCGCCGCCGCGTGTCGGGATTCGGTATCCGGGCTGGACGGTGACGCGCGCGTACTCCGCGCACCACATGATGGTTGTCGAGGTCGAGACGGACAACGTGACCACCGGTGTTCGGATCGCGGCCCAGATCGTCGAGCCGTTGAAGGGGCGATACGACGAGGTGCTGGTCTACGTGCGGGCGCCGGGACAGCGTCCCGACGACCTTCCGGCGCGGCGGATCCAGTGGACGCCGCGCGGCGGCTACATCGAATCCATCTACGCGCGCTAGGCGCTCTTGTCGGCGGCTTCCGCCGGCTTCGATCGCGCCGACTTCCGCGCCGTCCGCGGTTCGTCGCGGGCGCGCGGCTTCTCGCTCCTCGCGGCCGCGGCCTTGACAGCCCTCGGGGCCTTCGCGCTTCTCGTCCTTCGCCTGCGGCCCGCCGGCTTGACAGGATCCGAAATCGCGATCACGCCGGCCTCCGCCGCCGCGGACGGCTCGGCTACCTCGGCGTCGACGATCGGCGGCTCGGCGGCGATGTCCGTCACGGCGTCGGCAACGAGCTCCGCGGCAGGCTCGGCGCCCGATTCGACGAGCTCCGGGTCTGGTGGCGTGGCAGCCGCCGTCAGAGGCACTGGCGTCGCGCCCTTGAGGTTGACACCGGGGAAGACGCGCATGCCGCCCTGACGATCGCGTTCGATGCGCACCACGCCCGTCTTCGCCGCCGCGCGCAGGAGATCGACCACCGAGGCGAACCCGTACCGCCGCTCGTCGAAGTTCTCGATCGAGGTCTTCAGGAACTGCTTCGCCTGGCGGATGTACATCGGCCAGCGCGGAACGCCCGACGAGAACGCCTGCTGCACGGCACGCACGCCTTCGGCGTTGCCCAGCTCGCTCACCGGCATCTCGTCATCGTCATCGGCCTCGGCGGCGCGGTGCGGCGCGACAGGCGGCGCGACGGGCGGCTCGAGCGGCTTCTCGGGCGCGGCGGGGGCCACATCGGCCTGCGACGGCGCTTCATCGACCGGCTCGACGAGCATGCTGCGACCGGCGTGCTTCAGCGTGACTGCGCCCGCCCTCGCCACTTTCTCCATGAAATCGCGGAAGCTGCCCGCGCCGTACTCGCGCTCGGAGAACGTAGAGTCGAGCTGCAGGAGCGTGCTCTTGAGCAGCCCGAGCTGCGGCGTCACCTCGCGCTCCGAGAGCACCTTCAGCGCGCGCTTGACGAGCGGCAGCACCCTGGCGATGTCGCTCTGGACGGCGGCCGCGGCCTGCTTCGCTCCGCGCTCCGCGCGCGGCGGCCGCGCCGCCCCCACGAGGTTCTCGTACGCGATGAACTCGTGGCAGTTCCGCTGCATCGTCAGGCTCGTGAACTGCCGCCCGCCGACCACGATGACGCGCCGGCCATACTGCTTGAGTTTTTCGACGAGCGAGATGAAGTCGCTGTCCCCGCCGACGATGACGAAGGCGTTGATGTGGTCGTGGGTGAAGGCCATCTCGAGCGCGTCGAGGGCCATCGTGATGTCGGCGCCGTTCTTGTCGCCGCCCGGCGTGAGGTTGCGCTGGACCATCCGGATCGCGTGCTGCGTCAGCAGCCGGCTGTAATCGCCGGCGCGCTTCCAGTCGCTGTAGGCGATCTTCGTGACGATCTCGCCGCGCTCCTTGATGGCTTCGAGCACCAGGCCGATGTCGAACTGCCCGCCGATGGTGGACTTGACGCCGATTTCGACGTTGTCGAAGTCGATGAAAACGGCAATTCTCGAACGTGTGTCTGTGAGAGTCATGTGTTCCCGCCCGGGCCGGAGGGAAGTGCCACTGCAGGATCCCAGGCTGTTAGAGGACTTCCAATTATACGCCTATTTTCTTCAGAATCGCGATCTGACCCGCATGGTAGACATCGTGCTGCAGGAGGCCGTACAGCGTGGCCTTCACCGAGATCCCGGCGCCGATGGACGCCGTCGCCTCGCCCGTGACCTTCGCGTCGAGCCCGGCCTCCGGGAGGGATCGGACGAGCTTTACGAGCTCGTGCTCGGCTCGCAGGAGGTCTTCCCGTGCCTTGCGCCAGCGTGGCTCCGATACGTCGCCCGTCGCCGGCCAGTCGCCGAGCGGGGGCTCGCCCGCGGGGTGGCCCTCGGCGCGGCGCGCGACCTCGCGTTTCCAGCCGGTCATGTGGAGCACGATCTCCCAGATGGAATGGGCGCCGGCCGGCGGCTTCCGCGCGGCCTGCTCCGCCGTGATGCCGTCGAGGATGCTCGTAAGCGACGGGCCATGCCAGGGCTCGCCGCTGATTTCGCGTTCGAATTGATCGACGAGACGGTCGCGTTCGGTCATAGCGCGTCCAGGAACGCGCGGATCGGCGCCCAATACGCCTCATGCCGCGCGTCGAAGAAGTCATTGTGGTCCGCGCCGCGCAGCGTGACAAACCGCTTCGGCGCGTCGAGCCGCTCGAAGAGCTCCCGCCCCAGCGAGTACGGGATGATGCGATCGGCGTCGCCGTGGACAACCAGCACGGGCTTGTCGAAGCCGCGGAGCGGGCCTGCCGTGTCGAAGCCGTAGGACGAGAACAGGTTCAGCGCGCGAAGGACCGGATTCCAGCGCACGACCGACGTCTTGTCCGGGAAGGTGCTCTCGAGCACGAGCGCGTCGGGCGGCACGAGACGGGCGGCCACGGCCGCAACCGGCCCGCCGAGCGAACGGCCCCAGTAGACGAGCGGACGCCGCTGCCCCGAATCCGGCGCAGGCCGTGATGCCGCGGCGTGCCGCACGGCGGCTTCCGCGTCGAGGGCCAGGCCACGCTCGCTCGGCGAGCCCTCGCTCGATCCGTATCCCCGATAGTCGATGGCGAGCACGCGATAGCCGAACGAATGGAGCGCCGCAAACACCGGCAGCCACAGCGAGAGGTTGCCGCCGTTCCCGTGAAAGTACACGATATCGGCCTTCGCCGCCCCGGGCTCGAGCTGCCACGCGGCGATGTTCACGCCGTCCGGCGTGCGAAGCCTCAGAGCCTCGTACCTGATCCCCAGACTGGCCGGCGTCTCGTTCTCACCGCGCAGCGGGAAGAACACCATGATCGGCTCGAGCCGGCTGACCGCCAGCTTCACGATCAGGATCACGACGATGGTGATGACGACAAGGCGGATCACGTCGGTCAACGAGGCAGCGCAGGCTGGGGAAGAGGCACGAGGCGGCGCAGCTCGCCGGTCCAGTCGAGCACGACCTGCACAGCGCTGGCGCCGGGCATCGCGGCCACGAGCGTGCCGGCGGCGCTCATCGCGAACTGCGGCGCGTGCAGTGCCGACTCGAAGGACATGACGGCGACAGGGAGGCCGCCGGTCGAGCGTACGTTCTCGTCGAAGGCGCCGGCGACGAGGTCGCTGCCTCGCTGCCCGAGCAGGTATCCCGGGACGGGCACCCGCACGGCCGTCACATCGTCGAGCAACCGGCCCCACGCGCGCGTGCGCATCGACATCGCCCCCGCATAATCGCGTGCGGCGGCCGCCGTGAAGACGACGACCGATCCGGCCGGCGCCGCCGCGGGCCAGCGATGACCGCCCTCGCCCGGCGCGGGTGTGGTCAGGGCCTGCACACGCCCGCCCGTCTCGCCGACGAGGAACAGGCCTTCGGCCGCCGAGCGCGCGAACACGATCTGATCGTCGCCGAGCCATGCTGCGCCGAGCGGTTCGGGCGCCGCCGCAATTGTGACGGGTGAGCCGCCTCCCAGGGCGATCGTGTGGAGTCGTCCGCTCGCAAAGTAGCCAAGCGACCGTCCGTCCGGGGAGAAGAACGGCGACGCGCCACCGGTCGTGCCGGCGACGAGCGTGGGCTCCACCTGCGACAGCGGCCGGAGGTAGATGCCGCACGCCGTCGCGCCACCGGACGTGGCCTGGGCACGCCTGCACGCGGCCAGCGCGACGAGCGATCCATCATTTGACACCGCGACCGGCGCGCCCGTCGCGGCGACGTTCAACCCGTCCGGGAGCGACAGCGTGAAGCGCACGAGCGCGCGCGGCGGAGGCGGCGCCGTATGCACGTAGCGCCACACGGCGATGCCGGCCGTGACAAGCGCGAAGAGCGTGATGATCCAGGGGACGAGCCGCGACAGGCGCGGCTCGGCCTCGGCCGCCACCGCGACCCTCGCC
>JBOGIW010000246.1:0-6372 GCA_050748045.1 Vicinamibacterales bacterium
AGGTAGAGGGGCCAGATGTCGATCGTGCCGCCTGCCAGGTCGATCCGCGTGGGCGCGGACGTTTCGATGTGCACGCTTCGCATTATAGAGAACCTGCTGGCTGCTCTTATGAAACCTGGAACCCGGCACGCGGAACCCTCCGCCACGAGGAACCCGCAGGCTGCTCGTATAATCATGGAGTGCCTCCCTCCATTCGCCGTGAGATCGGCCAGCTTCTCATCGGGAGCCTTCCCGGCCCCACGATCACTCCGGAGATCCGATCGCTCGCGCGCGAGTTCCAGCTGGGCGGCATCATCCTGTTCGCCCGGAACATCGAGGCGCCCGAGCAGGTGGCCGAGCTCGCGCGCGATGCGCAGGCGCTCGTGCGTGACGTGCCGCTCTGGGTCAGCGTGGACCAGGAAGGGGGCCGGATCGCGCGCCTGAAGGCGCCCTTTACCGAATGGCCTCCGATGGCCGTGCTCGGCCGAAGCGGTGACGACACGCTGGCCACACGATTTGCCCGAGCGCTCGCGGCCGAGTTGCGCGCCGTCGGCATCACGCTCGACTTCGCCCCCGTGCTCGACATCCACACGAACCCGAAGAACCCGGTCATCGGCGACCGGGCGCTGGCCGAGGATGCTCACCTCGTGGCGCGCCTTGGCGCCGCCATTATCACGGCGCTCCAGGGGAGCGGCGTCGCGGCCTGCGGCAAGCACTTCCCGGGACATGGCGACACGTCGGTCGACTCGCACCTCGACCTGCCGCTCGTGGAGCATCCGCCGGATCGCCTCGGGCACGTCGAGCTCGTACCGTTCCGCGCCGCCATCGCCGCCGGCGTCGCGTTCATGATGACCGCCCACGTGCTGGTGCCGGCGCTCGACGACACGCATCCGGCCACGCTGTCGCGCTCGATCGTCGGCGGGCTCCTCCGCGAGGAGCTGGGCTTCGAAGGCGTGATCGTCGGCGACGATCTCGAGATGTATGCCATCGCGAAGCACTACGCGGTCGCGGATGCCGCCGTGCAGGCGATTGCCGCCGGTTGCGACGGCCTCCTGGTCTGCAGCGGAAGCGTGGAGGCGCAGGCCGCGGCCCTCGAGGCGCTCGTTCACGCCACCGAGAACGACCGTCTGCCGTTCAGGCGGGTGGAGGACGCGCTGTCCCGCCAGCGAAGGGCGAAGGAGCGCTTCCTGGCCGCGCCGGCCTCGGACGCCGGCGCGCCCCTCCGCGCCGTGCTCGGCGCCGACGAGCACCGGCGGGTCGCCGACGAGATGTCCCGCTTTCTCTGATGCTCAAGCCGCGCGCGCTTCGACCGGGCGACCGCATCGCCCTTGTGTCCCCAGCCAGCCCGTTCCCGCGCGACGAGTTCGATCGGGGCGTCGAGGAGCTGCGTCGTCTCGGCTACGAGCCGGTCTGGAACGAGTCGGTGTTCGCGCGCGACGTGCTCACGTCCGGGTCGCCGGCCACGCGCGCGGCGGCGTTTCTCGAGGCGTGGTGCGATCCCTCGATCGCCGCGTTGATGGCGGTGCGCGGCGGCTACGGGAGCGTGCACCTGCTGCCGCTCCTCGGCGCCGACGACCTTCGCCGCTCACCCAAGGCGTTCATCGCCTACAGCGACAACACGTCGCTGCTCGCGTGGCTCACCACCGGCTGCGGCATCGTCGGCTTCCACGGGCCCATGCTGGAAGGCCGGCTCGCGAAAGGCGAGGCGGGATACGATCGCCGCTCGCTCGAATCGGCGGTGACGACCGTGGCCGGCGAGCTCGGCCCCGATGCGCTCGAGGCGCTTTCCGATGGCGAGGCCGAGGGAGCGCTCTTCGGCGGCACGCTCACGCAGCTCCTCGCGTCGCTCGGCACACCCTTCGCCTTCAACCCGCCGGACGGCGCCGTGCTCTTTCTCGAAGACGTGAACGAGCGTCCCTACAAGCTGCATCGCATGCTGACGCAGTTGCGCCTGGCGGGTCTCCTCGAGCGGGCACGGGCCCTCGTCTTCGGCGAGATGCGCGGCTGCGATGAGCCGGGTGGCGAGCCGTCGGCGCGCGAGGTCATCTCGAGCGTGCTGGCCGGCTTTCCGGGGCCGGTGCTCTTTGGATTCCCCTCGGGCCACACGACCGGCCCGTGCTGGACGCTGCCGCTCGGGGTCCACGCCCGGGTCATCGCCTCGGGACGCCCGCGCCTCGTCATCCAGGAGTCCGCGGTGCTGTGATGCGGCGCATTCACCTCATCGGCGTCTGCGGCACCGCAATGGGTACGCTGGCCGCGCTCCTCCGGCACAAGGGGCACGACGTGCGCGGATCGGATCAGAACGTGTACCCGCCGATGAGCGACTTCCTGGCGGCCGAGGGCATCCGCGCCATGAACGGTTATCGCGAGGAGCACATCACCGCCGACCTCGACCTCGTGATCGTCGGCAACGCGATTTCCCGCGGGAACCCGGAGCTGGAGACGGTGCTCGAGCGGAAGATCCGCTACTGCTCGCTGCCAGAGGCGGTTCGCGAGCAGTTCCTGTGGGGCGCGCGGTCGATCGTCGTCGCCGGCACGCACGGCAAGACGACGACGACGTCGCTGGTCGGATGGCTGTTGACGCACGGCCGCCTCGACCCCACCGTCTTCGTGGGCGGCATCGCACTGAACTTCGGCGAAGGCGGCTCCAGCTATCGCCTGGGCGCCGGACGCGACTTCGTGATCGAGGGTGACGAGTACGACAGCGCGTTCTTCGACAAGACCGCGAAGTTCCTGAAGTACGTCCCGGACGTGGCGGTCGTTGGCAACATCGAGTTCGATCACGCCGACATCTACGACGACCTCGACGCCGTGCGGCTCGCGTTTCGGCGCCTCGCGAACCTCGTGCCTCGCAACGGCCTGCTGCTCGCCGGCGCCGACAGCCCTGATGCGCTGGCGCTCAGGCAGAAGGCCGTGAGTCCCGTGCAGACGTTCGGCTTGAGCGAGGACGCCGACTGGCGCGCCGACGAGCTGCAGACGATGGACGGTGTCACGCACTTCAAGGTCCGGCGGCACGGGGAGCCGTACGGCCGCTTCCAGTCGCCGCTCGCCGGCGCCCACAACGTACGGAACACGCTGGCCGCCATCGCCGTGGGCGCGCACCGGGGCCTCGACGCCGGGATGCTGGCCGAGGGCCTGCGGCAGTTCCGCGGCATCAGGCGGCGACTCGAGACGGTGGGCGTCGCGCGCGGCGTGACGATCCTCGATGACTTCGCGCACCATCCAACGGCGGTACGCGAGACCCTGTCGGCGCTGCGTGAGGGCCATCCGGGCCGGCGCATCTGGGCGGTGTTCGAGCCGCGGTCGGCGTCGTCATGCCGGAAGGTCTTCCAGGATGATTTCGCCCGGTCGTTCGGCGCCGCCGACGAGGTCGTCGTGGCCGCGGTCTTCCGCTCCACGCTTCCCGACGACGAGCGCCTGTCGGCGGAGCAGCTCGTATCCGATCTGCGGGCCAGCGGCCAGCGAGCGCGCTACATCCCGGACGTCGGCGGCATCGTCCAGACCATCGTCGGCGAGCATCGAAGCGGTGACCTGGTCGTGCTGATGTCCAACGGCGGCTTCGGCGGGATCCACCGGAAGCTCGTCGAGGCCTTGTCGGCGTGATTCGTGACGCGGGCGAGTCTGCGCTCGTTCTGGAGCTGGAGCCGCGGATCGATGCCGCCGTGAACGCCCGCGCGATTGCCATCGGGGCGAGCGTCAGGGGCGAGGGCATCGCCGGCGTGCGCGATGTCGTCTCGACGTACCGCTCGGTGGCCGTCTTCTTCGATCCGCTTCAGACGCGCCTCGAGGCCGTGACGGCCGCGCTCGGGCGTGCGGCAAGGGAGCCGGGGCGCGTCGAGGCGTCCCGCATCGTCGAGGTGCTTGTGGCGTACGGCGGCGAAAACGGACCGGATCTGCAGGACGTGGCCGGCGAGACCGGGCTGAGCGAGGCCGAAATCATTCGCCGTCACGCCGCGGAGGTCTACCGGGTGTTCATGCTCGGCTTCGTGCCGGGGTTCGCGTACCTCGGAATCCTGGACCCGTCGATCGCGGTGCCGCGACGCGCCACGCCGCGCGTGCGGGTGCCGGCCGGCTCGGTGGCCATCGCGGGACGCCAGACCGGCATCTATCCGCAGGAGACCCCCGGCGGGTGGCGGCTCATCGGACGCACGCGCGTCAGGCCGTTCGACCCGTCGCGTACGCCGCAGTTTCTCGTCGAGGCTGGCGATCATGTGCGGTTCGTGCCGGTCGCGTCGCTCGACGACACCGGGCCGGCTCCGGCCGCGGCGCCGCCTGCCGCACAGGGGAGTGCCGGTGGCCTCGTGGTCCTCCGGCCCGGGATGCTGACGACCGTGCAGGATCTCGGACGCTGGGGCTACCAGGATCGTGGGGTGCCGGTGGCAGGGCCGATGGACGCCGTCGCGCATCGCCTCGCGAACGCCGCGGTCGGGAATGCCGTCGACGCCGCGACGCTCGAGGTCACGCTGATCGGGCCGGAGTTGCGCTTCGAGGAGGAGGCCATGATTGCCGTGGCGGGCGCCGACCTGGGTGCGACCCTGGATTCTGTCGCGATCCCGCCGTGCACCGCCGTGCGCGCGCCGAGCGGTGCGACGCTTCGCTTCAGCGGCCGGCGGACAGGTTCGCGCGCGTATGTGGCCGTCGGCGGTGGGCTCGACGTGCCGCGTGTGCTCGGAAGCCGGGCGACGCACGTCCTCAGCGCCATGGGCGGGCACCGGGGGCGCCCGCTCGTCGCCGGCGATCGACTGCCGCTCGCACGGCGCGCGGCGGTCTCGGCTCCGAGCCGCCCGGCGCCTGCGCGAGCCGTGGCGACCGGCGGCGTCCGGCTTCGTGTGCTGCCGGGGCCACAGGAGGATGACTTCGGCGAGTCGGGCCTCGAGATTCTCCAACGCACGCGATTCACCGTGTCGCCGCAGTCGAACAGGATGGCCTACCGGCTGACGGGCGGGACCATTCCCCGGGCCACGGATCGCGAGATGATCTCGGATGCGACGTGCTTCGGCGGTATCCAGGTACCTCCGTCGGGCGAGCCCATTCTCCTGATGGCCGACCGGCAGACGAGCGGCGGCTATCCGCAAGTGGCAACGGTCGTCGCCGCGGACCTTCCGCTTGCCGGCCAGCTCGCCCCCGGAGACTGGGTGGAGTTCCGCGTCTGCAGCCGGCGCGAGGCGCTCGCCGCGCTGATCGCGCAGGAGGGGCAGCTCCTTGCCGGCCGCTGAGGCGCGGCCGGCGCCGCGCGTCAACGTGCCGCTGGCGCCGCTGACGACGATGCAGATCGGCGGCGCCGCGGAGTGGTACGTGCGAGCGGGGTCGGCGGAGCACGTCGCGTGGGCGCACGAGTGGGCTGTCGTGCGCGGGCTGCCGGTGTTCGTGCTCGGCGGGGGCAGCAACGTCGTCGTCGCCGACGAGGGCATCCGCGGCCTCGTGCTGCACGTGGCGATTGAAGGCGGCGAGCTTCGCGTGGACGGCGACGAGGCGATCGCCGACGCGGGGGCGGGCGAGCCATGGGACCGGCTGGTCGCACGCCTGGTCGAGGCGGGGTACGCCGGCGTCGAGACGCTGTCGGGGATTCCCGGGCTCGTCGGCGGCACGCCGATCCAGAACGTCGGCGCGTACGGCCAGGAGGTGGCCGACACGATTGAATGCGTTACGGCGCTGGATACACGGACCGGCGAGCTCGCGGAGATCGCCGGCCGCGCGTGCGGGTTCAGCTATCGCCAGAGCCGCTTCAAGCAGGCCGACGCCGGGCGCTTCATCGTGTGCCGGGTGGCGTTTCGCCTGCGCCGCGGCGCGCCCACGGTGACGTATCCTGATGTGATGGCGTGGGCGGATCGCCACGGGCTGGCGCAGCCGACGATCGCGGATATCCGGCGGGGCGTCATCGAGATTCGCCGCCGCAAGGGCATGGTGCTCGATCCGGCCGACCGCGACACGCGAAGCGTCGGTTCGTTCTTTGTGAATCCGATCGTGCCGGCATCGGTGCCTGGCGCGCTCGGGTCGCCCTCGTTTGCGATGCCGGACGGGCGTGTGAAGATCCCGGCGGCATGGCTTATCGAGCGCGCGGGATTCTGCAGGGGCTTTGAGGCGGGTGCGGCCGGCGTCTCGTCGAAGCACCCGCTCGCCCTCGTCAACCGCGGCGGCGCCTCGAGCGGCGACATCGTCAACCTCGCCTGCCGCATCAAGCGTGCGGTGCTCGATCGCTTCGGCATCGCGCTTCGACCCGAGCCGATCTTCGCCGGCTTCGGCGACGACGATCGCATCGCGTTCCTGATGGGGGACTCGTCCGAGGCCTCCATTCCACCTGGTTGAACATACGGGCGTGGTTTCGGAAAGGAGACAGCGGAGATGCTGGACGCCGGCCACGAAGGACACGAAGGACACGAAGCGCCGTTCGAC
>JBOGIW010000247.1:0-26339 GCA_050748045.1 Vicinamibacterales bacterium
GCTCAGCACGACCGAGAAGCTGAACGACTACGACGACATCACGACCTACAACAACTTCTACGAGTTCGGCACGGGAAAGGACGAGCCGCATCGCAACGCGCGCAACTTCAAGGCGCGACCATGGAAGGTCGCCGTCGAAGGCCATGTCGCGAAGCCGGCGTCTTACGACGTCGACGAGCTCATCAAGCCGCATGCGCTCGAGGAACGGATCTATCGCCTGCGGTGCGTCGAAGCATGGTCGATGGTGATCCCATGGGTCGGCATCCCGCTGGCCGACGTTATCAAGCGCCTCGAGCCGACGTCGAAGGCCACCTACGTGGAGTTCACGACGCTCCTGGACCTGTCCCAGATGCCCGGGCAACGCGAACCGGTGCTGCGCTGGCCCTATGTCGAGGGCCTGCGCATGGACGAAGCCATCCATCCGCTCACGATCCTCGCCGTGGGGCTGTACGGGGAGGTGCTCCCGAACCAGAACGGCGCGCCGATCCGGCTGGTCGTGCCGTGGAAGTACGGCTTCAAGAGCATCAAGTCGATCGTGCGGATTCGACTGGTCGACTACCGGCCGCGCAACACCTGGCAGGTGCAGACGCCGAGCGAGTACGGGTTCTTCGCGAACGTGAATCCCGACGTCGACCACCCGCGTTGGAGCCAGGCGCGCGAGCGCCGCCTCGGCGAGTTCTTCAAGCGGAAAACGCTGATGTTCAACGGCTACGCCGATCAGGTGGCGAGCCTGTACGCCGGGATGGACCTGAGGAAGAATTATTGAGTACCAAGGTCCTGAAGGTCCTGATCTGCATCGCCGGCCTGCTGCCTGCCGGCGCGCTCGTGGCCGGCGCGTTCACCGACAACCTTGGCGCGAATCCGATCGAGCTCATCACGCACGAGACCGGGACGTCCGCGCTGACGTTCCTCGTCGTCACGCTGTCGGTCACGCCGATCCGACGCCTCACCGGATGGCACGAGGTGATTCGCGTCCGCCGGATGCTCGGCCTGTTCGCGTTCTTCTACGCGTGCTTGCACTTCCTCATCTGGTTCGTCTTCGACCACACGCTGAACCCCCGAGGGATGGTTGACGACGTGATGAAGCGTCCCTATATCACGGTGGGCATGGCTGGCTTGCTCATGATGATCCCGCTGGCGCTCACGTCGACGGCGGCGATGATCCGGCGGCTGGGGCGCCGATGGCGGATGCTGCATCGTCTCACCTACGGAGCGGCCGTCGCCGGCGTCGTGCACTTCTGGTGGCTGGTGAAGGCGGATCTGACGGAGCCCCAGCGGTGGGCCGCCGCTCTCACCGTGCTGTTCGGCCTTCGCGCCTGGTGGATGCTGCGCCGCAGGTACGGCTGAGCTTTTCGGAATCTTCTTGAGTGCGCATCGTGCGCGTTCTAAGCTGGGCCCGCTCTTCCGGTGGATCCGGTCATCGACCCGCAATTGGCAGCCGCCAGCGCGCCGCTCGTGCTCATCGTCGAGGACGATCTCGACACGCGCCGTATGTACCGCGACTTCCTCGTGGACGCCGGCTTCCGCATCGTGGATGCCCACAACGGACACCAGGCGCTCGCCAAGGCGCACGAGCTTCGGCCCGACGCCATCGTCACCGACCTCGCCGTGCCGGGCATGGACGGCTTCGAGCTCTGCCGCTCGCTGAAACAGTCCGCGGCTCTCCGGGACATCCCCATCCTGGCGGTCACCGGCCACTCCGAATACCTCGATCAGCCCGATCGCTTCACACAGGCCGGCATCGCCCAGGTTCTCGTGAAGCCCTGTACCCCGGACCTCATCCTGCGCGCGCTGCGGAGCCTCCTGCACGCCTCGTCATTGCCGGTCGAGCGGAGATAGCGGGGGCCGCGTCACGAACGGCTGTGCCCGGATGTGCGCGGCTCGTCCTCGAAAGAGACATGAAGGGACCGATCAGTCGGTGAGATCGACGACGCCATGACGCTCCGTCACGATGGCATTCCAGTTGCTGACTTAAGCCAAGCAAGGCTGTCGACAGTTGAGCTGCCCAAAGGGACCTCAACAAGGGCGGTGACGAACCGGTCGCACCCGCGAGGCGCTGCAGCATCGCTTCACACGGATACCGAACAGGAAGAGGGCCGGGGAGTGTCAGACGCGCGTGGTTTCGCGCCGAACAGCCGTGACGACGAGGCGAGTCGGGACGTGGTCGCCGGGATCTGGCAGAAGACGTTCGACGCGATCCGTGACGGCGTCGCGGTCGTCGATGCGGGCGGCCGCCTGCTGCAGGCCAACGAGGCGTTGCAGTGCCTGACGGGTCGCGAACGCGCGGCCCTGACCGGGGCGACGTTCGAGGACGTGGTGTACGACGCGCTGGAGATCGAGCGGCTCGCGCTCGTGCCCGCCGTGCTGCGTCGCAAGGATCGGGAAAGCGCGGAGGTCGTGTCCGGGGGGCGCTGGCTTCGCGTCACCGGCGATCCGATGCTCGACGCGAGCGGCACGGTGCAGTGCATCGTCGTGACGATCGCCGACGTGACGGAGCTCAAGCAGCTCGAGGACGCCGAGCGCGAGCGGGCCGAGGCCGATCACCGGCAGGACGAGTTCCTGGCCATGCTCGCGCACGAGCTGCGCAACCCGCTGAATGCCATCGCGACAGCGGTCGGCCTGCAAGAGCGCATGGGCGCGCAGGATCCCCAGAACGTCCGGCTGCGCGCGATCGTGATGCGTCAGACGCGCCACCTGGCACGGCTCGTGGACGACCTCCTCGACGTGTCGCGTATCACGCGCGGCCAGATCCAGCTCCACCGGGAGCCGGGCGACCTCCGTACGACGCTGCGACAGGCGATCCAGGGCATGCTGCCGCAGGTGGAGGCCAAGCACCAGTTCCTGACAGTGCAGCTTCCACCCGAGCCGGTCTGCGTGAACGGCGACATGCTCAGGCTCGAGCAGGTCATGGTGAACATCCTCGGCAACGCCTCGAAGTATTCCGCGACGGAGGGACACATCTCGGTGGCATGTGAAGCGACGCCGGCCGGCGTCGAGATCCGCGTCAAGGATGACGGCATGGGCATCCCGGCCGGGAAGCTCGACTCGATCTTCGACCTGTTCGTCCAGCTCGACCCGCCGCTGGCTCGATCGGTCGGCGGGCTCGGCATCGGGCTGACGGTCGCGCGCCGCCTCGTGTCGCTCCACGACGGCACGCTCGAGGCGCGCAGCCCCGGCGTCGGTCGAGGCGCGGAGTTCGTCATCCGCCTGCCCACGGTCGCGATGGACGAACCGTCGATGCTGCAGATCGACGGACCCGAGGCGGCCCCGGCCGGCGGGGCGCGCCTCGACGTGCTGCTCGTCGAGGACAACGCCGACACGCGCGAGCTGATGCGCGGCCTGCTCGAGAGCTGGGGCCATCACGTGACCGTGGCGGCCGACGGCGCGAGCGGCCTGGCCACGGCGCTCGACTCGCGTCCGGACGTGGCGTTGATCGACGTCGGCTTGCCCGGCATCGACGGCTACCAGGTGGCGCAAACCCTCCGCGCGTCGGCGCCGGGGAAGGACATGCTCCTCGTCGCGCTCACAGGCTATGGTCGTCCCGAGGATCGCGCGCGCGCCATCCAGTCCGGGTTCGACAAGCACCTGGTGAAGCCCGTGCAGCCCGACGAGCTGCGCGGCATTCTCGCGGACCGATCGGCCGCCTCGAAGCGCCAGCAGGCGTGACCGCTCCGGCGCAGAACGTGCTCGTCGTCGAAGACCACGCGGACCTCCGCGAGATGCTGGCCGTGCTGCTCGAGTCGGAGGGGTTCCACGTGCAGACCGCGAGCAACGGCGCCGAAGCGCTGGTCGCGATGCACACGACGCGCCCCGCCGTGATCCTGCTCGACCTCATGATGCCGGTCATGAACGGCGACGAGTTCCGCCGGCGCCAGCTCGCGGAGCCGGAATATGCGAACGTGCCGGTGATCTGCTTGACGGCCGCGCACGACGGCTCGGAGCGCGCGCAGTCGATCGACGCGACGCGGTACTTCCAGAAGCCCGTCGACTTCGATCACCTCATCTCGGCGGTCCGGCAGCTCCTGGCGCGCATGCCGTAGGACCTTCGTGGGCGCGTCCGCGAGGACGCGCAGCTCGAACGGCGTGCCCGGGCGCGCGGCGAACCCTGCGAACCGTGCGCGCGTACGCGAGCTGCCTGCAGTGCGACGGACGGCTGTAGAATTGGGCAGCCATGGCCGATCCCAATCTGGATCCCGCCCTGTCGTTCATGCGCCTGATGTGGTCCGTCGACCACGGTCTGCAGAAGGTCTCGAAGCGGATGGCCGCGTCGATCGGCCTGACGGGACCGCAGCGACTGGCCATCCGGATCATTGGACGCTTCCCAAGCATGACCGCCGGTGATGTGGCCACGCTCATGCACCTCGACCCGAGCACCGTCACCGGTATCCTGCGGCGTCTCGTCGACAACGGCATGATCGTCCGTCACGTCGATCCGGGCGACGCGCGGCGCGTCCGCCTGTCGCTGACGGAGAAGGGTCGCGACATCGATCGGCGCAGCGCGGGCACGGTCGAGGCGGTCGTGCGGCGCACGCTGGCCCGGCTGCCTCCCCACCAGATCGAGGCGGCCGCGCGTGTCCTGGCCCTGCTGGCGTCGCAACTGCTCGACCGCCGGCCGGCGCCGGCCGGATCCCGCCACGCCCGGCGTCGCAAGCCGGCCCGCCCGACGTGAATCACGCATCAGCTCGCGTGACAGTCCCGCGAATTCATGTCATACGGGGATCGGTGCGGCGATCGGCTGTTCACGCGCGGCGCAGATCCGCGCGCGCCTGTTCCAGGAGCGAAGACGGCGCATGACGATCCGATCACGCGCCATCGCCTGGAGACCCGGTTTCGATGCGGCGTTGGCCGATGCCGCGTGGCGCCGGCGCGCGGTGCTGATCGATAGCAGCGCCGTCCCGAGGAAGGACACGGCGCAGCGATTCAGCGAGCGGTTCCAGGATACCAGTCGGGCGAAGAAGGCATCGGTCTGGCGGTAGACGCCGGAACGGTCCGCTTTGTCGCACGCGGTGTGGCGCCCCCCACGAGCCGTCTGATCGCCTCGCGCTGCGTAGACATCTCCCGTTCGAGAATCTCAGCCTTGCGGGCGAGCTCGACCAGACACTCGAGCCCGGCCGGCTTTCGGCGGCGCGGCATGCTGCCCTCCGATTGGTTGTCGAGGAAAACGAGGCCTGGATTATACAGAAGGCCGGTCGCCGACGATCGGACCATTTTCTCCCGCACTGCATGGAAATGCACTGGCGCGGCGACCGCCGGATCGAGTAAGAGTCCGTTAGAGTTCGTTAGAGATCCATTGAATACTCCTCTGATCGTCGGAGAGCCGGGTACCGCGCTTCCACGAATGCGGCGACGACGAGCGCCGGGGCACGACGAGCGCCCGGCCGATGAGCATCGGATCGACCGGGCGGTGAAACACCAGCACGTTCCACCAAAGGTATGATCGCGCGCGTGCAGGCAGGCACTCGGCTCTCGTGATGCGCATCGGCATGGGCATTGTCGGCGCGGGGTTCGTCGGCCCGCACCATGTGGACGCCGTACGGCGCCTCGGCTTCGTCGACATTGTGGCGGTCGCCGGCAGCAGCGAGACTTCTGCCGTCCGGAAGGCAGAGGCGCTGGGCGCCCGGCGGGCCTACGCGAGTTACGAGGCGCTCGTCGACGATCCCGACGTTCACGTGGTGCACAACGCCACTCCGAACCATCTCCACTACCCGGTGACGGCCGCGGCAATCGCCAGGCGCAAGCATGTGGTGTCGGACAAGCCGCTCGCCCTGACCGCCGCGCAGGCGAAGGACCTTCTCGAGCAGGCGACGCGGGCCGGCATCGTCCACGCGGTGACGTTCAACTACCGCGGCAACCCGCTCGTGCAGCAGGCTCGACTGGCCGTCGCCCGCGGCGACATGGGCAGGCCGCGGTTCATCCACGGTTTTTATCTGCAGGACTGGCTGCTGAAGGACTCCGACTACTCCTGGCGGCTCGAGCCGGACAAGGGCGGGGCCTCGTCGGCGATCGGCGACATCGGATCCCACTGGTGCGACCTGGCCCAGCACGTCAGCGGCCTGCACATCACGCACGTGTTGAGCGACCTGACGACGGCGGTGCCCAGGCGCCGGCGGCCGGCCGCCGCGCGCGACGCGTTCCAGGCCGCTGGCACCGGCGACGCGTACGACGTTGTGGACATCACGGTCGAGGATCTCGCGTCGGTGCTGGTGCGGTTCGACGGCGGGGCGAAGGGCGCGTTCTCGGTGGGTCAGGTCTGCGCCGGCCACAAGAACGACCTCGTGCTCGAGATCTGCGGAACCACGGCGTCGGTTCGCTGGCGGCAGGAGCACCAGAACGAGCTCTGGATCGGCCACCGCGACACGGCCAACGAGATCCTCCCGAAGGACCCGTCGCTCATGGACGAAGAGGCGCGCCCCTACGCACGCCTGCCGGGCGGACACCAGGAGGCATGGGCGGACGCGTTCTCCAACGTGATGCGCGACATCTACGGCTTCATCGCCGCGGGCAAGCGGCCGGGCGATCCGCGGCCGCCCGCATTCGCGTCGTTCGACGACGGCTACCGCGCCGCCTGCATCGTCGAGGCGATTCTCGCCAGCTCGCGGCACGGCGGCGCGTGGACGCCCGTCACCTGCTGACCGCGATGTCCATTCGACCGTTCGAGCCGGCGTTCATGAAGGTGGGCGTACTGACGGCCGCGCTCCAGGAGCTCACGCCGCGCGAGGTGCGCGATCCGGATCCGGATCGTGCCATCGAAGACTGGGTGGAATTCGCGCGCGACGTCGGCGCCGAGTACATCCAGTTGTCCGCGGCGCTGCACCCCACCGAAACGGACGTGCCGCCGGAGGCGATGCTCGACCCGGTGGCGAACACCCTCGACCTGCGCCGGCCGTTCGACGCGGCGCGCGCACGGCGCGTCCGCGCGGTGCTCGAGGCCAACGGCGTGGGGATCTCGGATCTCGGGTACTTCGACAACATGCTCCACCACGATCCGGCGACCCGGCGGCAGAAGCACGAGTTCATGGTGCGGGTCTTCGAGGCGGCCGTGCTGCTGGGCGTCGAGGCGGTCTGCGGCTTCGTGGGCCGCAAACAGCAGCGGAGCATGGACCAGAATCTCATCGACTTCGAGGAGCACTTCATCCCGCTGCTGAAGGAGGCGCACACCCGCGGCCTGACCTACCGGGTGGAGCAGTGCCCGATGCCGGGCTGGACGACGGCCGACACGTGGCACAACAACATCGCGTACACGCCCGGCGCCTGGATCGCGCTGCACCGCCTCTGCGAGAAGCACCGGGTCGGCGATCGGTTCCGCATCCACTACGACCCGTCGCACGCCATCCTGATGGGCCAGGATACGCGGTCGATCTTCCAGTACCTGAAGGACTCCGGATATGCGTTCCTGATCGGCGGCTTCCATGTGAAGGGACAGGTGATCGACGCACGGGGCGTGACCGCGTGGGGATACGGCGGCCAGACCATGGAGCGCGGGGACTGGGCGGACGGCGCGCCCTCACCCCGTCCGGCGGATCGGCTCAACGCGTGGAAGAAGCAGACGGCGCTGTGCGAGCACGAGCTGCCCGGGACGGCGCGGCACGATCCGCTGGCCTACCTGCAGAACCGGACCGTGGACTGGCTGGATCACCAGCTCGCCGCGCGCGAGCTTCTTCCGCTCGACGTGGCGAACACGCACCTCGTCGTCGAGCACGAGTACCCAAAGGCCCGCCTGCAGGATCGCGACCGGCTCGCTCCGATCCTGAAAGGGTCGATCGCGTTCGTCCGGCACATCGACCGGGCGGCGGCGTCGATGTATGCGCTGCAGCACGAGGTGCTCGCCGGCCAGGGCATCCCCATCCAGGGGATCGGGCGGCAGCCTTACCGGTCTTGACTTCCAGTTCCAGGTTCCGGCCATGTCCCGACGAGGTCTCGCGATCGTCATCGTCAACGTCGTGGTGCTCGTGGTTCTTGCCGAGCTCCTCGGCCTGGCGATCTACTACTTCCAGAACGGCGCCCTGTTCTACGTTCACCGGAAGACGTACCCGACGTTCCCGGAAACACAGAGCCAGACACTGACGGCGGACCGGCTGCACCCCTACTTCGGTCCGACGCACGTGCCGGGCCATCCGTTCGGCGACGGTGCCGCGACCAACAATTTCGGCTTCGTGTCACCGCATGACTATCCGTTCACGAAACGGAGCGACGACGAGCTCATCATCGGCGTGTTCGGCGGATCGGTCGGCGTATGGTTCTGCCAGCAGGGCGCCGATCGGCTGACCGAGAGCCTGAAGCGTCACGAGACCTTGAGGTCGAGAGACCTGGTGGTGCTGTGCTTCAGCCACGAAGGCTACAAACAGCCGCAGCAACTGCAGGTCCTGACGTACTTCCTGTCGATAGGCCAGCAGTTCGACCTGGTGCTCAATATCGACGGCTTCAACGAAGTGGCGCTGTCGCGCCTCAACGATCAGCGTGGGCTGGATATCTCGATGCCGAGCGTCACCCACATCGATCCGCTGATCAACCTGGTGGACCAGTCCACGCTGACCCCGGAGAAGCTCGCATCGCTGTCGGCCATCAGCCGCGACAAGGAGCGGTTGAACGAGTTGGCGGGCCGGCTGGCACACAGCCGGTTTGCGTCGGAGCACTTCGTGCTGGAGCAGTACTTCGAGATCGTGTCGAAGCGGCATCTGGCCGAGCTCTTCACCTTCGCCAGGCTGCCGTCGAACCCGGCGCGCAGCTCGCTCGTCTACGTCACGCCGAAAACGAGGGCCCGGGACGAGCCGGCGCTCTTCGACGACATCGCGACGAACTGGACGAGCGCATCGATCCTGATGAACGCGCTGCTGGCGTCGAGAGGGGCGCGGTACTTCCACGTGCTGCAACCCAATCAGTACTACACGGACAGGCGATTCGGCCCCGGCGAAGCGAAGGTGGCGCAGAGCGACACGTCGCCGTTCAGGGAAAGCGTCGAGAAGGGCTATCCCGTTCTGCTGGCACGCTCCGGGTCGGGCGTCTGGGAGAAGAACGGAGTCCGGTTCCTCGACGCGACGCGCATCCTGGACGACGAACCGTCGCCCGTGTACATGGACGACTGCTGCCACTACACGGCGCTCGGCAACCGCCTTCTGGCCGATTTCATCGCCGAGCGCATCAAGCGCTCGCTGTGACGCGCGAGACGGCGTCGGCCGCGATCGGACGAGGCGGCGAGCGGCATGTGCACAACAGCACAGACACAGGAGCGGCCGGGGGCCAGGATCGTGGCCGATGTTCAGACTGGTCGTCAGCGTGCGGCGGGGCTCCGCGTCGAATCTACCCGGAACGTGGCAGGAATATGCGACCGTCGAGCAGGCGAGATCCGCCGCCGCCGCACTGCTTCGCCACGAACGGGTCTTCCGTATCGCGATTGTCCGCAGCGAGGCTCCGCCGTCCTTTGTCGAATGGATGGAGCGGTAACACGCCTCGAGACACGGTCCGGACCGCTCGCACACATGCAGGCATGCACGCTCCCGGGCGCAACGCCGATCAGTCGTGCAGCACGACAGTCAGGAGAGAGGCGTTGATCGTGAGGCCGCCGTTGTAGTCGATGAACCCGAGCTTCCGGAACTTGTTCATGAAGAAGTTCACCCGCGACCGCGTGGTGCCGACCATGGCGGCCAGCGTTTCCTGGGAGAGCTTCGGCAGCACGGCCTGCGGTTCGTCTTCCTTGCCGTAGCGCGCCAGGAGGAGCAGCGCCCGCGCCAGCCGCTTCTCGCTCGCGTTGAACAGTTGATCGACCAGATCCTCTTCGATCCGGATGTTCCGCGCGAGCATGTGGGCGATGAACCGGTCGGAGAACTCCGGCTGCTCGTGGAGGATGCGGATCATCTCGCGTTTCTGGATGCTCAGCACGGTCGTGGGAGCCACGGCCGTGGCGGTGCTCATGCGGACGGGTTGCCCCGCCAGGCACGCCTCGCCGAAAAAATCGCCAGGGCCGAGGATGGCCACCACCGCTTCCTTCCCTCCGGACGACAGCACCGACAGCTTCACCCCGCCCTTCTGGACGTAGAAGACGCTGTTGGCCGGCTCCCCCTGGGCGAAGACGACTCGATTCGGAGCGAAGCGGACCCCCCGGCGCGATACGCCTGCCGAGTCGAGGAAGGCGTACACGTCGAATGATGGGGGTGGGGGATCTGCCGGAGATCGCTTGCGTGGCACGCCTCGATCATCGCACAGGCCGGGACGACTGCGAACCGGAGATTCAGGCCTGTGCTTCCAGGCGCGTGTCCGCCCCGTGCCCGCCGACGAGCCGTGCAAGCTCGAAGGGATCGACGGGCTTGACGAGGTGCTGGTCGAATCCGGCGGCGGCCGATCGCTCGTAGTCGCTGGGAAGGCCGTAGCCGGTGAGGGCGAACAGGCGCATCGCGCGGCCGTGCGGCCGCTCGCGGATGCGTCTGGCCACCTCGTACCCGTCCAGGCCGGGAAGACCGATATCGATGATCCCCACCTCCGGGCGCTCGGTCTCCAGCAACCGCAGCCCGTGGACGCCGTCCGCCGCTTCGAGCACCTTGTGGCCTGCCAGCTCGAGCACGATGCGGAACATCTCCCGGGCGTCGCGGCTGTCCTCGATGAGCAGCACGCGTCTCGGCGTCGCCCGCACGAGCGGCGACGGCACGCCGGCGGCGGTCGGGTTCCTGGGAGCCTGCGGGAGCCGCACGGTGAACGTGCTGCCCTGCCCGGCCCCGCCGCTCGACGCGACGACCGTCCCCCCGTGCAGCTCGACGAGGCGGCGGACCAGAGTCAGGCCGATGCCGAGACCGCCCTGGGCGCGGTCCAGCGTGCGCTCGCCCTGCACGAACATGTCGAAGATGGTTGGAAGCAACTCGGGCGCGATGCCGAACCCGGTGTCAGCGACGCGGAGCACCGCGTCGTCGCCGTCGCCGCCCAACGTCACACGAATCCGCCCGCCGGGCGGCGTGTACTTGACCGCGTTCGTCACGATGTTCGCGACGATCTGCTCGAGCCGGACCGCATCTCCGTCGATCCAGACCGGCTCAGCGCTGATCTCGATGTGCCGATCCAGCCCGGCGTTCCCCGTGAAGCTGGCGACGGCCTGCCGGACCGTCTCGGCCATCTCGAGGGGATGGCGGTCCAGCCGGATCTTGCCGGAGGCGACGCGCTCGACGTCGAGCAGGTCGTCGATGAGGTGCGAGAGGTGCGCGACCTGCCGCGCGATCACCTCACGCGCACGGGTGGCGGGGACGTCCCTGGCGTCCGCGCACTCGAGCACGCCGACAGCCGAGCGTATGGCGCCGAGCGGATTGCGCAGCTCGTGCGCCAGCATCGCCAGGAACTCGTTTTTCGTGTGGCTGTCCCGCCGGGCGCGGTCGCGTTCGCCGCGCGCTTCGACGAGCTCGCTGAGGTCCGTCACGATCAGGCTCAGGTTGGCGGTACCTTGCGACGACACCACCGTCGTGAGCGAGAGATAGACGTCGATGGCGGTCCCGTCCGAGGAGGCCAATCGGCTTTGACAGGTTCCGCTGCCGGACTTCAGTAACGCCGTGAAGCCGCATCGCTCACCCTCAGCCATGAAGCGGCCGATGTGCCCGCCAAGCACCGACTCCAGCGGCTCGCCGACCAGCGCCGCGAACCGGGCGTTGGCGTACAGGATGTCACCGGACTGTGCCAGGACGACCGCCCCCTCCCGCATCTGCTCCACGAGGTTGCGGTACGGCTCCTCGGCGCCGTGCAGCGTGTACACCTGCTCGCCGGCCGCGCCCCGGACGACGATCGCATCCACCTCGCCTGCACGAAGTGCCTGCAGCGTCTGCTCGGCCTCAGTCAGGCGCGCGAGCAGCGTCGCCCGGCGTTCGTGATGCCGCTCCCGGTGCTCGTGACGCGTCGCATGCTTGATCACGTGTGACTCCACGCATTCATGGGTGAATGAGATCGAGCCCGAGGAGCACGCGATCGCGCCGCGACATGTCGCCGATGATCCGGCGCAGGGGCAGGGGGAGCTTCTTGATGAGCGTCGGCGCCGCGATGATCTGCTCGTCTTTCGCCAGGACCGGCTGCTGGTACACGTCGACGACTTCCAGGTCGTACCGCCCCTCGAGATGCTCGTCGCAAATCGCGCGCACGTTCTCGATCGCACGTATCGCCCGGGCGGTCATGCCCGTCACGTACAGACGAAGGACGTATCGTTCGGCCCGGCCCGTTCGGGCGGCCTGGTCGAATGTCGCCGTCAACCCGGTGCGCGGCTTCTCCGTCATCGCCGTGTCACCGGCCCGGACGCAAGTCCAACCCGACCAGGACGCGCTCGCTGTTGGAGAGATCGCCGATGATCTTCTTGACCGGCTCCGGCAGACGGCGCACGAGCGTCGGGATCGCCAGGGATCTGGTCTCCCCGCGCGAGCTGAGGCTTCACCAGCAGATCGATGATCTCGAGCTCGTAGCGTCCTTCGAGGTGCTCGTCGCAGATCTTCTTCAAGTTCGTGAAGGCACCGAGGGACCGCGGCGTCTGTCCCGCGACGTAGAGCCGCAACCGGTAATGGTCGGCACCCTTCGGCTTCTTCATGACACGTGCGTCCTTCCAAGAGGGACGTCCCGGGCGCGAAGCGCGCCGGGCGCGGCGCCGGCCGCATCGAGCACCTGAACTCCCCGATCCGTCAACACGAACTCGCGGACCTCGTTCGAGTGCGCCATGCCGCGGGATTTGAGCACGTACAGCGCGCGGTGGTGCGCGCCGTTGCCAGCCTCGTTCGTCAGCATGACCCACGTGTCCATCAGCGACGAGATGGCCGTCTCGGTCCGCTCGATGTCCGTTTGCCCGGGCGTCAGGCTCGTCAGCAGGGCGGTGACGTTCTCGGTCTTCAGGTGGTCGATCACGCGGGTGAGCATGGCTTGGACATCGGAATGCGTGCCGACGGTCATGAGATTGGTCACCGGGTCGATGACCGTCACCGTCGGCCTGACGTCCGCGACGGCCCTGTGCATCGTGACCAGATGCGTCTCGAGCCCATAGCGCGACGGCCGGTCCGCGTGGAACTGGAGCAGCCCGTCCGCCACGTGCGGCTCGAGGTCGATACCGATGGAGCGCATGTTCCGGAGGATCTGCTGCGGGGATTCCTCGAAGAGAAAGCACAGGCAGCGTTCGCCTCGACGGCAGGCCGCGTCGAGGAAGTGAGCCGCCAGGCTGGTCTTCCCGGTCCCGGCCGTGCCCGAGACGAGAATCGTGCTGCCGCGGTAGTAGCCCTTGCCGCTGAGCATCTCGTCGAGGCGGGCGATGCCGCTCGACACGCGATCCACCGGGGCGTCGTGCTGGAGGGCAAGCGAGGTGAGGGGCAGAACGCTGATGCCCTCCACATTGATGAGGAAGGGATACTCGTTCGTTCCGTGGTAGGAGCCGCGGTACTTGACCACCCGCAGGCGGCGCGTGGACACCTGGTCCAGCACGCGGTGGTCGAGGAGGATCACCGCATCCGACACGTATTCCTCGAGCCCCTGCCGGGTCAGGAGACCGTCGCCGCGCTCGCCCGTAATCACGGCGGTCACGCCCTGGTCCTTCAGCCACCGTAACAGCCGCCGCAGCTCGGCCCGGAGGATGCCGTCGTTCGACAGACCCGCGAAGAGCGATTCGACGGTGTCGAGGACGACCCGCTTCGCCCCTATCGACTGAATCGCATGATTGAGCCGGACGAACAGGCCTTCGAGATCGTACTCGCCCGTTTCCTCGATCTCGCTCCGTTCCACGCGGACGTAATCGACCGCCAGCTTCTGCGCCGCGATCAACTCCGGAAGACGAAAGCCCAGCGAGGCGACGTCGTTGGCGATTTCATCGCCATTTTCCTCGAACGTGAGGAGCACGCCGGGCTCTCCGAACTGGACGGCGCCGTTCACCAGGAAGGTGAGGGCCAGCAGCGTCTTGCCGGATCCGGGGCCGCCACAGACGAGCGTCGGCCGTCCTTTGGGCAGCCCTCCGCGCGTAATCTCGTCGAGACCGCGGATTCCCGTCGGCGTTTTCGGCAGGTCGCGGATTCCCCGCCGCGGCGGAAGCAGGAGGGCGTCCCTCATTTCAGCGATCCTTCCGGCGGTTGAAGTCGGTGCAGCTCAACGGGAGCCGGGCGTATACGGCTGGGCACACAGAGCGGACGTTAATACCTCGCGGGTATGGGCGCTGTACAATTTGGGACATTCGACGCGCGAGGCGTGGTCGTTTATCTCCGGGTCGTTGCATTCAAGGCGATGTCCGCCACACACCACGCATTCACCGCGCGTCTCCGACCGAGCAGCCCGATTGAGGCGCGCCGGTCACCGGGCAGGCGGTTGCGCGCGACGGGTTCAAAACGACGGACGCGTGATTCCGAGCTTTCGCATCTTGGACTGGAGGGTCGTCCGCTTCAGGCCGAGGCGCGCGGCGGCGCCCTCGGGCCCGCCAATCACGCCGCGGGACTCCCTCAACGCACGGAGAATCAGCTCGCGCTCCGCGTTGCGCAACTGGCCGGTGGCGGCGCTCGATCCGGCGGCGCTCCGCGGCGAGGCCGGTTGGAGGTCGGCCAGAGGGACCTTCAGCTCCGGCCCGGCTGAGAGGATGACGGCGCGCTCGACGACGTTTGCCAGCTCACGGATGTTGCCGGGCCAGAATGAGTGCTGGAGAGCTTGCATCAGCGCCGCCGGAACGGTTGTGATGTGGCGCTTCAACGGGCGCCCGAACTTCTCGACGAAGTGGTGCACGAGCGCCGGAATATCTTCTCGACGGTCACGCAATGCCGGCACCTGCACCGGAAACACGTTCAACCGATAGTAGAGATCCTGCCGGAACAATCCATCGGCGATCATCTGCTCCAGGTCGCGGTTCGTGGCTGCGATCAGGCGGACGTCGATCCGCTGCGTCCGTGTGCTGCCCAGTCGCTCGAATTCCCGCTCCTGCAGCGCGCGCAGCAGCTTCGACTGCACTTCCAGCGGGATGTCGCCGACTTCGTCGAGGAACAGCGTGCCCCGATGGGCCAGCTCCAGGCGGCCGATCCTGGCGGTCGTGGCTCCCGTGAACGCCCCTTTCTCGTATCCGAACAGCTCACTCTCGATCAGGGTGACCGGCAGTGCCGCCATGCTCAGGCGAACGAACGTGCGCTCGCGACGTGGACTGAGGTTGTGGATGGCCCGCGCGAGCATTTCCTTGCCGGTGCCGGTCTCGCCCCGAAGGAGCACGGTGGCGTCGGTCGGCGCGACGGTCTCAACGGCCTGGAGCACGCGTTTGAGGGCCGGACTGTCGCCGATGATGTCGCTGAAGTCGTGCTCGAGACGGATCTCGTCCTCGAGGTACAGCTTCTCTCCAGCGAGCTGGTTCTTGATGCCGGTGATCTCCTGGAACGCAAGGGCGTTCTCCACGGCGATCGCGAGCTGCGAGGAGATCTGCTTCAGCAGCTCGACGTCCTCGGGCGGGAACGCCTCCGGATCGACGCTCGTGACGTTCAGCGTGCCCACGCTGCCGCGTCGCGTGATGAGCGGGACGCAGCAGACCGACTGCAAGCCGGCGGGCGGCAGCGTCGAGGCCCCTTCGTGGCCGAACTGATCGAGATCCGCCGTGCGGAACACCTGGGCGACTCCGCGCGTGAACGTGAGCCCTGCTGGTGACCCTTCGAGCGACAGCAGCACGCGGGGCTCGAGGACGCCGCGCGCGTCGCTGTAGGTGAGCGCCTGAAGCCTCAGCTGGCCCGATTCCCGATCGACGAGCGCGACACTGGCCGAGTCGTGCTTGACGACGCGCTGCAACGACTCGGAGAGCGTCTGAAGCAGATCGGGATACTCGAGCCGCGCGACGAGCAGGTTGTTCACCTCGAGCAGGAGGCGCAGCCGGTCCCGTTCGTCGCGAAGCTCCTCCTGGAGCCGCTGCGCGTCGTCGAAGTTGATGGCGTTGTCCACCGCGATCGCGACATGCGCGGCGACCTGCTCCATGAACGCGACGGCATCGGCTCCGTATTGGTCGGCATCGCGACTGCCGAAGCTGAGTACGCCGACGCGCCGGTGCGCCGTGGTCAGCGGCAACCAGCAGGTCACCCGTGCGCCGTGTGCCCGAATGAAATCGAGCGCCGTGCCCAGCGGCGCCTCCGTCAGCAGCGGCACGACCGACGTGCGTTGTGTTTCCCACGCCGACCGCGCCGGACCCCAGTCGCTGAGCGGCATCGGGACGAACGGCGCAAACGGCGTATCGGAGGGCTCGAGCACGACGAGGCGCATCTCGTCGGTCGGGGCGTCATGCAGAATGAGCATCAGGTGATCGAAGGGAACGACGAGGTGGAGCTGGTCGGAGATGGCGCGGAGCAACGCGGCGACGCTCGTGTGGCACGCGATGGCTCGCGACACACTCAGCAGGGCTTCATACCGCGAGAGGGCATCGAGGCCGGGAGGCTTCGGCAGATCGACGAGCATGGGCCTGAGCGAAGACTAGCATCGATGACCGCTTGAACGGGAACCTTCGCGCCAGGCGGCCAGTGACATCGTCACGTGCCGACATGCCGGCACTTCGGCGCAGGCGAGCATGCATGCTTCGGGCGCGGGTAGCGTCAACTCGTTCGCCCCCTGATATTTAGCTTGCGCATGCCCGACCCGGTGGCTGGGTGCGATCCTTGCTCTCAGGGATAGTGAAACCAGGTGGGAAATCCCGCGAGTTCGGCAGGCCTCGTCGATCGTGTCTGGTCGATTGAGGCAATCGTCGCGCCTCCAGGTTGAGGACCAATGGCATACCGCTATATGATTCATGTCATCTGCAAGGAGTGTTCAGAGCCTCACCCGACGGCAGTTGTCATCTATCGTGACGAAGAGATTTCGTCGACGCAGAGCGTTGGGGACCTCTACGAGGGGCGCGAGCTGCCTGCCGAGATTGTCATGGTGATCGGCCACCCGTTTCAGTGCCCGAAAACTGGTAAGTACTTTCTCCAACAAGACTATAGACACGTATTCCTTGTCCAGATGACCTGAGGCTCGAACTGGCCCACGGCCCTCTCGCACACGAAATCCGTCGAGCCCGACTCACCTAAGAGTCGGGGGCGAGGTTCTTCCTGTCCATCAGATCGGAATGGGCCCGGCGGCGCATCTCCTCGACGACCTTCATCTGCTCGAGGGCGGCGCTGAGTGTGTGGCCGGCGGTGCGCACGGCCTCCACCGCCGCGTCGCGGGCCTGCTCGGCTGCCGCGCGCGCCTCTTCCGCGGCGATTCGCGCGGCTTCGGCTGACTGCCGGGTCAATTCCGCTTCGTGACGGGCGGCTTCCGCCTTCTGGCGCGTCCGCTCAGCTTCAACCCAACCCTGCTCGCCCGCTGATGTCGTCACAGCGTCCTCCCGAACTTCCGTTGCCGCCCTTGCTTTCCTTGCCGCACTTTCCGCGATCCGTCAGATGCACGCTGTCCAGAAATGCACATCCGCCGCGCGACCGCCGAGGAGGCTGTGAAACCTGAGTGTGCACAACGGCACAGACATTCCGGTGCCGAGGGTTTACGATCGGGGAACCGATGACGGCTATGGCCGACAGTGTCGCCCGCGTTCCCGATACGCCCCAGGAGCGGAGAGCGATGAGGCTGATTCCCGGTGAACGCGACCGCGGCGCGCTCACGCAGGGATCGGCGAGCGGATTCGGCGGGGCGGCGAATGGGGTACGTCCACTCCCCGAGGGCCCCAGCACGATGGACGCGGTCACGACGGCAGAACGCCAGAAAGAAGGCGGCGGCGCGTCAAGTCAGCGGCGTCCGGCGCGCCGCGCGTGGACATGGAGCCGCCTGGGCCGCAGGATCGACGAGGTGTGGTGAAGCCATGACCGCATCCGGGACGTCGATCACCTCCGGGAAATACCGGTTCCTTCACAAGTACTTGGAGGGCAGGTACGCGGACAGGGTCGTGCTCACCTTCCGGCAGATCGAAGACCTCCTTGGTTTCGCGCTGCCGGATCCGGCGCGCACGGACCCGGCGTGGTGGACGATTGCGGCCGGAAGCGGCGCCGAGTCCGGTTTTTCGGATGCCTGGACATTGGCCAGCAGAACGGCCAGCCCGAATCTCCTGGCCCGGACCGTCGTGTTCGAGCGCATCTCCTGATCCGCACGATGCCGTGGGTCACGTCCTGGCGCTCGCCGTGATCGCGGCCGCTCGTTTCAGTGGTTACGCACGGGGGACCTCTGACACGAGGGCTTCGGTCGTGAGCACGAGCGACGCGATCGACGCCGCGTTCTGAAGCGCCGTGCGCACGACCTTCGTCGGGTCGATGACGCCGGCCTTCACCAGGTTCTCGCAGGTGCCGGTCAGCGCGTTGAAGCCTTCCTCGAGGTTCATGTCCCTGACTTTGCGACCACGATGGACCCTTCCTGGCCGGCGTTGGTGGCGATCCAGCGGAGCGGTTCTTCCACGGCACGCGCGACGATTCTGACGCCGATCTGCTGTTCGCCGTCGAGCGTCAGCCCGGCGAGCGCTTTCGATGCCCGGAGCAGCGCGACGCCTCCGCCCGGAACGATGCCTTCTTCGACCGCGGCCTTCGTGGCGTGCATGGCGTCTTCCACGCGCGCTTTCTTCTCCTTCATCTCGGTCTCGGTGGCCGCGCCCACCTTGATCACCGCCACGCCGCCGGCGAGCTTCGCGAGCCGCTCCTGCAGCTTCTCGCGATCGTAGTCGGAGGCCGTCGCATCGATTTGCGTCCGGATCTGCCTGACGCGCCCCTCGATCGCGGCCTTCGTTCCCGCGCCCCCGATGATCGTCGTCAGGTCCCTGGTGATGGTGATCTTCTTCGCGCGGCCGAGGTCTTCGAGCGTGACGTGCTCGAGCGCCATGCCGAGGTCCTCGGTCATCGCCCGGCCGCTCGTCAGGACGGCGAGGTCCTCGAGCATGGCCTTTCGCCGGTCGCCGTACCCCGGCGCCTTGACGGCCGCGACCTTCAAGGTGCCGCGCAGCCTGTTGACGACGAGCGTCGCCAACGCTTCGCCCTCCACGTCTTCGGCGACGACGAGCAGCGCCTGGCCGCTTTGCGCGACGCGCTCGAGCAGCGGCAGCAGGTCCTTCAGGCCCGACAGCTTCTTTTCATGGATGAGAACGAGCGCATCCTCCAGCACGACCTCCATGCGCTCGGGATCGGTCAAGAAATACGACGACAGGTACCCGCGATCGAACTGCATGCCGTCGACGATGTCGAGCGTCGTGTCAATCGTCCTCGCCTCTTCGACGGTGATCACGCCATCTTTCCCCACTCTGTCCATGGCCTCGGCGATGATCGTGCCGATAGCCTCGTCGGTGTTCGCCGAGATCGTGCCGACCTGCGCCACCATCCTGCCCGTGACCGGCTTCGACATCTTCTTGAGCTCGTCCGTGAGCACCTCGACGGCCCGGTCGATGCCGCGCTTGATCTCCATCGGGTTCGCGCCCGCCGCGACGTTCTTCACGCCGTCGCGATAGATGGCCTGGGCGAGCACGGTGGCCGTGGTGGTGCCGTCTCCGGCGACGTCGGATGTCTTGCTCGCGACCTCGCGCGCCATCTGCGCGCCCATGTTCTCGAGCGGATCCTTCAGGCTGATCTCCCGGGCGACGGTCACGCCGTCCTTGGTGATCGCCGGCGACCCGAAATGCTTGCCGAGAATCACATTGCGTCCCTTCGGGCCCAGGGTCACCTTGACGGCATCGGCCAGTTGATTGATGCCGCGCAGCACCGCCTGGCGCGCGGCGTCCGCATACACAATCTGTTTTGCCATCAGGTCGTCTCCTGTCCTGCGCCGCTGAAGGCCGCGAGGAGATCGTCCTCCCGCGCTCAGTCAGACGAGCCCCCGTGCCGTCGTGGAGCGGGCGAACACTCGTGCCCGGATGGTAACCATTCAGCGCCCGGCGCGCTGTCACATTCAGAACAGGTCTTTGCGGAGGCCGGGGCCACAGGGGCAGGGCGCCCGATCGGCGCGACGTCACCAGCCGGCGTCAGGGCAGGCGAGGCCCGTCGCCACCGGCACGGCTACGCCATCATCCTCGACCCCGATCACCCTCGGATCAGAGGGGCGGGGGCGGCTCCCAGACGAAGGGAAACATGCCGTCGGCCACGTGCCTGGTGCGGTTCATCTGGTGGATTCGCTTCACGAACCGCGACGGCTGCTGGCGCCGGTCCTCCTCGCCGACGGCTGGGGCAGGCGGTGGGGCGCCGGCAGGGGCCAGCGTGATGCGCACGCCGCATTGATTGAGACGCGCGGCGGTCTGCTCCAGGAACTCGAGCGCGCGCTGATACGGATCGCCAGGGGCGAGCGCCCGGTTCCTCAAACGCTCGTCCCACTCTTCGAAGACCATGTGCGTCCGGTGGTAATCCGCTTCGGAGAGCTCCACGCGCATCATCACGTCGCCGTCGTGGTCCGCTTCGGTCGCGAAGGCGCTCGCCAGCGCGATCGGCAGACGCCCGAACGCGGCCGCCGGCCTGCCGTCCGCGCGGCGGGCGACGTACAGCCCCAGTGCGTCCAGCTCGGTCCTGCGGCCGTCGAACCGTGTCCAGATGGCGAAGGCGGGTCCGCCGCCGCCCGGCTCCGAGGCGGCGGCGGCGAAGGTGAGGAAATAGCGATGGGTCTGCACCCGGAGCCATCGTGACGCTTCGCCGGTGCCGACGTTCATCGCCGTGAAGAGCTCATCGCCGTAGTCGCCGATCTGCCACGACGAGTCGCCTGGCGGGAAGTAATCCGAGCCCCGCCGCGTCTTGAAGAGAATGCGTGGAGACCGCCGCCGGAGGTCGAGCGTGTAACCGGCTTGCGCCAGGACACCGAACTCCGCGGCCCTGGTCCCTCCGCCGCTCTCGAGGTGGCTGACCCATCCGTCCGCCGAGAAGCCGAGGAAGATCGGCTGCGTCTCGTGCGTGCTGTCCGCCTTCCAGATGCCGACCAGCACGGGCGGACACGCCAGGTCCCCCTGTGAGTGACCGCCGGCAGCCCACGGCCCGACACCGATCGCCGCGATGACGAACAACAGCCAGCGACGGCGATGCCGCTCCATCGGTCACTCGGCGACGGCGCTGCTAAGACCCGACGCGGGTCCAGGTCGTGCTCGCCCCGTCCGTGTCAGGGGGGAATGGATCTCCTTTCGCGACGAACACGGTCACCTTGGCGTTGCGCTCCGACTGGTAGGGGCCGGACTCCTGGCAGGTCTCGCCGGTCTTGCCGCTGACTTGCTTGCTGGTGGTTGTCTGCGCCATGCCCGTTGCTCCTTCAATCTGACAGAAGAGATCGTTGCGGCCGTCACGGCCATTCACGTCAGCGCTGGGCGGCCGGGGATGCCGGGCCGGCAGACCGTACCGCGGCCGGCATAGCGGCGTCCGGGACGTGCCGCGACTCGTTCAACCGCCGCAGCTCCTTGAAGAACAGGAACGGAATGCGGGACGGAATATTGTCCTCGGAGATGTCGTCCTCGAGGCCCCAGTCGAGTGCATAGAGCGCGATCGTGGCGCCGCAGCAGTCGAGCGCCTCGGCGGCCTGCTTCACGAACAGGATGTTGTTCATGAAGAGGTCAGGGTAGAGCAGGTGGCCTTCACGCGCGCGCCGCTCCCAGGCCCGCAGGACGTGCAGGCTCTTCTGGTACTGGGCGCCCGAGATCTCCAGGCGCAGCATGACGTCGGAGCCCTCGGGGGGTCGGTCGAGGAACCGGCTGTAGGTCGTCTCCGGAACCGCGCCGAACGCCGGCTTCGTGTCCGCTTCGTAAATCCCGATCGCGCCCACCTCGGCGGTGTCGCCGGCGGTCCTGATCAGCATCACGAAGGCCGGGCCGCTGTGATCGTAGAACGTGCCGCTTTGCGCCGCGAAGATGACGAAGTGCCGGTCCGGCGCGCTCGACGCGTCGACGGCGGCCGGCCGCGCGAGGACGAGGATCGGCATGGCCAGCGCGAACAGGACGTATCGTGTCATGGTGCTCCGCCTGGAGCCGGCCCATCGCGGGCCGGCTCCGAGTGAGGTTCGAACGGCCGCTACACGATCTTCCTGTAGCCGTACTTCGCGACTTCCTCGTTGATCTGCTGCTGGAGCCGCCTGTTCTCGGCCAGCCGCTCGCGGAACGACTTCGGCGGGTCCGCCCAGCCGATGTGCTGCAGCACGGTGTACAGGCTCGCCAGCGGCGGCACGCACGTCCAGCAGTTCGTCGCGTCGTTGATGATGCGCAGCATCGCCGTATGCGACGCGATGTCCGTGTCGAACTTGATGTGGTTCAACCGGAACAGGCGGAAGCGGATCGTCTCGATGTCGTAGGGGTCGCCCGTCAGGAACGTCCAGCCGGGCAGGAGCGCCCCGTGCATCGCGGCGAACGCCTTCAGCGCCGCCGGATCGTCCACCTCCGGCTTCAGCGTGATCGAGTACATGAAGACGTCTCGACCCATCCGAGCCTTGAGCGCCTCGTGGACCTGGACGAGGCGGGAGGTCACCAGCGGACAGACGCCCTCGCAATCGGCGTACATCATGTTGACGACCACCTGCCTGCCCTGGATCAGATCGTCGTAGAACCGCACCTGCTTGCCCTCGTGCGTGCGGAGCAGGGCGTTCGTGAAGCGCGCGGGTCCGGAGATCGTCATGCACGGCTCGGCGGGAGCGCGACGGCCTCCGAGGCTGGTGAAGAGCTCTCGTCTGTTCATTAGCCTAGATCTCCTCTATATTGCGGCCGCAGTCCAGCCGCGATCCGCCGCTCGTCGATCTGTCGCCGCTTCGACGTCAACTCCGAGATCGAGTCCACGATGTCCCAGCGGACCATCATGAAGTCGTCCTCGTGGTTCATGTTGTGGCAGTGAATCAGGTACCGTCCGAGGAAATCGCGGAAGCGCTGGCGCAGCACGACCCGGTTCTGCGGCGGCAGCGGGTACACGTCTCGCCGGCCGAGCTCGTGGAACGCCAACGGCACGTCCTGGAAGACGTCCGGGTTCTGGCTGACGCGAACCCTCCGCGACTGGATCCGCCCTTCCTCGAAGTGGATGTGGACGGGATGGGTCCAGTTGCCCGCGGCGACGTCATTGGCGAGCGTCCATTCCTCGGTTGTCCCCTGCAGGATGACGTGGTCGATCCGGTTGGCGTCGAACTCCTGGCCGTTGATGAGGAACCTCCCGGCCACGAGCGTGAAGTTCCACTGGAATGAGGCGTCCGGCACGAGCGCATCGGGCATCTCGCACAGCGTGGCCGGTACCGGCGGCGTGTCGGGCGGGAACCACCACTCGGGCTCGACGACGTCGAAACGCATCAGGACGTTGCGGATCGACAGGCCCGGCGCCGGATCGGCCACTTCCAGGCCGACGTTCTGCAGGGCGTTCTCACGCAGGTACACCGAGCTCCCCGCGGGGAACGCCGAGAAGTCGATGATCACGTCGAACCGCGAGGCGACGAACACCGTGAGCGGACCGGAGCTCAGGTCGTGCGGCGTCTCGAGGAAGTTCGCGTCCACGGCGACCACCGTCATCGTGCCCTGCGTGCCGTCGGGCGTGATGAGGCTGAGATTCCACGTCTTCACCGGCCCGGTGTTCAGGATCCGGAAGCGGTACTTCCGCCGGCGCACCGTCATCTTCGGCTGAATCTTGCCGTTGACGATCCACTTGTCGCCGCCGGGCGCGCCGGCGCCGACCACCTGGAACGCCTCGTTCCGCCCGTTCGCCGCGGCGCAGAAGCGCTTGTCGGTGAGGATCAGCGGGATGTCGGTGATGCCGTAATAGCACGGGAGCCTGAGCGAGCCCGACGTGGCGAACTCATGCCCGGGATCGGCCTGATCGTAGACGATGTACATACCGTTCAGGCCCAGGTAGTTGCTGTTCGCCGTGAACGCGGCGCGATGGTCGTGGAACCAGAACGTGTGCATCGCTTCGCGCGGGTCGCCGATGCCGCCGAAGGCATCGATCCCGGCGTAGGCGTTGGCGTAGTGGTTGTCCTTGAACAGCCCCGTCGAGAAGAAGTCGCCGGCGAAGCCGTCGCTCTCCGACGCCGTGTGGCCGTTGTGCAGGTGAACCGTGAGCTCGTTCCGGCCGAAGCTGGTGGTCTCCTCCGGCAGGCTGTTCCTGAACCGCACGAGCGTCGGGTGGCCGTACACGTTCAGCGGCGTCGGCGCCGGGTACTTGCCGTTGAAGGTCCAGAGGTAGGTCGGCAGGAGATCCGAATGGTGCGTGTGAAGGGCCGGCCGCGCCTCCATCGAATACTCCACGTCCGGCAGGAACTCTTCCCACCGCTGGTGATCGACCCTGGCGGCTTCGCCTCCCGCGATGTTGGCCTCCTTGGTCGGCGCCGGGTCCAGATTTTGCGGGATCGCCGGAAACGGGACGGGAAGGTTGTCGACAAACGGCGTCGTCGGCGGACTGACCGGCGGCGTCGTGCCGCACAGCACGGGTTCGGCCGGCGTCGATTGGGCGAAGACGGTCGACTTCCTCGACGTGAGCACCGTGACGGCGCCGGCCGCCACGCTCGTCTTCACGAACGTCCGTCTGTCCACGGTGGGTCCACCGCCCGCGGTCTTCCTCCCGGCCTTCCTGCTGCGCCGCTTTCTCTTCGTCTCGAGTGCTGCCATGCGTCGCTCCTCCTTCTGCCGCCGTGCCCACGGGCTGGCTCGCGCCGGGCCAGCGGGTGAGGTTTGCGCGGGAGACAGTACGGCGACGATCCGAGCGAGGGAAGATATCTTCCGCCGGAAGATTCACTGGAACTTTGGCCGAAAAAGTCGCTGGCGAGGAGGCGCGGGCGGACGCGGCACGCGAAGGAACGGCGATTACACCGGCCGTTTGTCGAGACTCTCACGCACCTCGCCGATGGCCTTGAGCAGCCACCGCACCGCCTCACAGTCCCGATCCACGAACTGCTGGCGGTCGACGAACGCGCGCAGCGAGATCGTGCCGGTGCCGCCATCGAGCGGCAGGCTGGCGCGATCGAAGAGCGTCTTCAACGTGCGGTGATCGTTCACGTCGAGCCCGTGTTCGAGGTTCTCGAGACGGCCGCCGGCATGCGCGAGCGCGCGCAGCATACGGAGGAAGTCGCGCGCGTCGTACGGCCGGATGCCGACCAGCCGGCAGCACTCCGTGAGCGCGCTGTAGCTGATCCCGGCCACCGACGCCCACTCGCCGATGGTCTTCAGATCGTGATCGCTCTCGCAGGCGCGCAGCACCAGGTACGCCCACCGCTCGGCCGCCGAGCGCGGGCGAGTCAGGCGGGATGGCGAGGGCAGCGGTGGCCATCCGCCGGGCTCACCGGTCGACGTCGCGTAGAGCGCCGACACCACCACCTTCTCGACGTCGAAGGGGAGCTCCACCGCGTCGACCGCGCCGAGCCGCATCGCCTCGACCGCGAGCGAGGGCGTCATCAGCCCGCTCATCAGCAGCCATGGAACGGCGATCCGCGCCTTTTTCAACTCGACGACGACGTCCAGGCCGGAGATGTCGGGAAGACGGAAGTCGATGAGCGCGAGATCGAACTGGCGGTCCCGTATCGCGGCAATCGCCTCCGCGCCGGTTTCGGCCTCCGCTGCGCAGATATTCAGGGAGCGCAGCACCGACACAGTCGTTTCGCGGGTACGCGCATCGTCGTCGACGACCAGCACGGACGCTCTTGGCGGCATCGAACGGAGCGCTGGCACCTGCATCCGCTGAAGACCCCGCGCGTAGTGGAGTGTGGGTTGGCCGAAGCCAGCCGTCGACGCGTCAACGGCTGGATTCGGCAATGTTCAATCGCCCCCGGGACGGAAGGGAAAAACAAAGTCCGTGGTTCGCGACACCCGGCTCAAAACGCGCCAAAGCTTGCGCCACACACTCCGAGAATGTCAAGCAGGACTGCACACACAATTGAAGCCGCCGCTCGCGCGCGGTCCGTCACCCGCGGGGCGCGCGTCGGCCGATCATCCGTTGGCAACCCGCGCCGTCTTCCACACCTCTGAGAGTTTGATGATCGTGCGCTCGCGCAGACCGCTCTGACAACGCCAGGACGGAATTGTGCGATCACATCGAGGTGCTGATATGACCCGCCAGTGCCCATTGCGCTCGACAAAGGGTCCTATTGTTGTCGCTAAAGGGAGAAAGAGTTCGTTTCTGTCTTTCTGCGACACGATCGAACGCGGTGACAGTGACCGCGAAGAGTGCGGGAGCGCGCCCGAAGGCTGACCGGTCTGTGCTGTTGAGTTGGTCTCACGCGGCGCGCCCGTAGCGTCGAGTCCCGCGTCTTCTTCCGCGGTATTCGGCGGATGCGCCGCATTTCGTGTGCAGGTTCCGAGGTCGTTCCAGGCGGTCTGGCCGCGCGGTCCGATGCCGCGGGCCGGACGCGCCTGTTCGCGCAACCGCGGGCCTTCGCAACCTTGCTGCACGCCGCACTCGATCCGATCGCCGGATGGCGGCGGCTCGTGGCCCCTGGCGCGTGAACAGAGCAGGGGGAGCCAACCATATGCTCCACAC
>JBOGIW010000248.1:0-10029 GCA_050748045.1 Vicinamibacterales bacterium
ATTTGTGTAGCCGTGCTGACAGCACGCTGTAGGAAAAGCGGTCACATTTCGCAGAAATTGGCAGTGGCAGGATTCGGGGCATACCAGTTGCAGCCATAGGCTGCGGAGGTTTCGATGACGCTCATCCTGGCCCAACAGCGCAGTGGATCCAGCGTCTGGGACCGCGGTTCCGCTGGCGAGTGGGACCCCACGCGGTGGCTGCTCGCGGCGGCCGGCGGCGCGTTGTTCCTGGCCGGCCTGCGCCGGGCGTCGCTCCTGGGCCTGTTGCTCGCGGTCGGCGGCGCCAGCCTCGGCTGGTGGGCAGCGACCGGGCTCGACACGCGGGAGGTTCGTCGCGCACACATCAGGCAGGTGTGGCCACGCCGGCGCGCGACGGACGCCTCCGGAGACGACCGGGTGACCGAGGCCTCCGAAGAATCGTTCCCCGCGAGCGACCCGCCAGCCTGGACGTCGACAACCGGCAACCCGTAGCGTTCCGGCGCCGAGCCGATGGCCGTCATGCTCGGGTTCATGAAGGTGCCGCTCTCGTGGCGCGAGCTCCTCAGGCGCACCTTCCAGGAAGCGTTCTTCCAAGACAACTGCCTCGGCATGGCGGCCCAGCTCGCCTATTACTTCTTCTTCGCGCTGTTCCCGGCGCTCCTGTTCCTGGTGGCCATCGCCAGCTACTTCCCGCTCCACACGCTCGTCGACGACATGTTCCGCACGCTCGGCGGCTTCATGCCGGCGGAGGTGTTGTCCATCATCACTGACCAGCTCCGAAAGATCTCCGAGGGCGAGCAGGGCGGACTCCTGACCTTCGGGATGCTGGTGACCCTCTGGTCGTCCTCGGGGGCGATGACGGCCATCATCGACACGCTGAACCGCGCGTACGACATCGAGGAAGGACGCTCCTGGTGGCAGGTCCGCCTCATCGCCGTCGCGCTGACGATCGGCGTGTCAGTGTTCATCCTGATCTCGTTTGCGCTCGTGACCGTCGGTCCGACGTTCGCCGAACGGATCGCCGGCGCGATGGGTCTCGGGCCGCTCTTCGAGTGGACCTGGAAGATCCTCCAGTGGCCCGTCGTGTTCGGCCTCGTCAGCGTGGCGATCGCGGCGATCTACTACTGGGGACCCGACGCCGAGCAGGAGTGGGTATGGCTGACGCCGGGCGCGGTGCTGGCGACGCTCCTCTGGATCGGTGCGTCGCTCGGGTTCAAGTATTACGTCGCCAACCTGGGCAACTACACCGAGACCTACGGCGTGATCGGCGCCTTCATGGTGCTGATGCTCTGGTTCTACATCTCGGGGCTCGTGATCCTGCTCGGGGCCGAGCTCAACGCGGAGATCGAGCACGAGTCGCCGTATGGAAAGGCCGAAGGCGAGAAGGTGCCCGGCGAGCGCAAGACGATCGGCGTCGCCGGCCTGCGCGCATGGGTGCAGCGGCGGCTGCAGGCGGGAGCCACACCGCCGACGTCCGAGGACATCGAGAAAGTGATCCGCGGCGAAGCGCCGATGCCCCAGGCTGCGCCTGCCGGGACCTGGCCGCCACCGGCGCGGCCCGTCGTGAACTGGCCGCCGGCCTCGGTTGTCGCGAGGCACGAGGCTTCGTCAGCGCCACGTCCGCCGGCCCGGCGGCTCTCGAACTGGCTGATCGGCGCCGGCGTGCTCGCCGCCCAGATGTACTGGGCCGCACGACACCGCCGTCCGCGCGCGCGAGCCTGAGACCCGGAGGCTGGCCACGAAGCACTCGATCTGGCCACGAAGAACACGAGGAACACGAGAGCCGCCTCCGGCGGCCAGTCGAACGCCAAGCCTCTGCGCCTTTGCGCCTCGGCGTCTCGGCGATGTACGTGACAAGTGTCGTCAGTGGCCGACGGGCGAGCGTGATTAGAGCTTCCGCAGCCTGACCCGGCGCACCGCGTGATCCCTCCCCTTCTCGAGGATGAGATGCGCGCGCTCGCGTGTGGGCGCCACGTTCTGCCGCAGGTTCGGCAGGTTGATGGTGTTCCAGATCCGGTGCGCGGTGTCTCTCGCCTCGTCGGCGCTCACCTGCACGAAACGGTGAAAGTACGACGAGGGGTCCCGGAACACCGTGTCGCGCAGCTTCATGAACCGCTCGACGTACCACTGCTCGATGTCGGCCTCCTGCGCGTCGACGTAAATCGAGAAGTCGAAGAAGTCCGAGACGAACATGCGCATCCGCCGGCGGCCGTCGCCGGTCTGCAGCACGTTGAGGCCCTCGACGATCACGATGTCGGGCCGGCGCACGACCTGGTGATCGTCGGGCACGATGTCGTAGGCGAGGTGCGAGTAGCGTGGCGCCATCACTTCGGGCAGTCCGGCCTTCACGTCGGCCATGAAGCGCACGAGGCGCCGCACGTCGTACGACTCCGGGAACCCCTTGCGCTGCATCAGGCCCTTCGCCTCGAGCGTGCGCTTCGGAAAGAGGAAGCCGTCGGTCGTGACCAGGTCCACCTGCGGATGGCTCGGCCAGTGCGAGAGGAGCGCCTGCAGGAGGCGCGACGTCGTGCTCTTGCCGACGGCGACGCTCCCGGCGATGCCGATGACGTAGGGAATCCCGGGATCGGCCGTGCCGAGGAAGGTGCTCGTCGCGGCGTGCAGCCGTTGCGTGGCCGCGACGTGCAGGTTCAGCAGGCGCGACAACGGCAGGTAGATGTCGGTGACTTCGCCGATCGACACGCGCTCGTTGACGCCGGCGAGCGGCCGGAGCTGCGCTTCCGAGAGCGGCAGCGGCGTCGTGTCACGCAGCCGCGCCCACTCGGCGCGCGTGAACTCGACGTAACGCGAGAGCTCGGTCTGCTCGCGCGGCTGAGTCGGCACGAAGGGCATTGTAACGGCAATGGCGATGGCCTGACCGGGCACGTCCGCCGGCGCGATGAACCGCCGGGCGGCCGCCGGCCCTGGCCCGCGACTCGCGCGATCGGTGCTCCATCGGTTAAAATCAATCGATTTATGACGAATCGCTCCCGTCCCACGCAGGCCAAGCGCGCGCGCGAAAAGGCCCTTCAGGAAAAACGCCAGCTGAAGGCCGCGCGCCGTCAGGATGCGAAGGAGCGGAAGGACAGCTCCCCCGGTCGCGCCGATGGCATCGACCCCGACATCGCCGGCATCGTCCCGGGCCCGCAGCCCCACCCGTTCCTGGACGAGGACGAGCTCGAGCCGGAGAGCTGATGATTCTGTTTCTCGTCTTCCTGCTGGTGCTCCTCTGGATGCTGGGAATGGTCACCACCACCACGCTCGGTGGCTGGCTTCACATCCTGCTGGTCATCGCGGTCATTTTCCTGCTGATCCGGCTCATTCGCGGCGCGGGCGTCTGAGCGCCGTGTCGATCTCCTGAGTTCCGCCTGCGGCGCGTCGTGACTCCAGCGGTGGGCCGAATCCTTGTGGGCCGCCCGCTCGTGCCCCCAGGCTGGAACGGCGAAGCTCCGGTCGACCCGCCTCAAAGCCCGGGTCGAGCGCCGGGCTTGGCGGGCACCGCATCCACCAGGAGCGGCTTCGTGCCCGTCTGCACCGTGATCGGCTGGTTGCCGACCTGCACCCTGAGCGGTTGGCGCGTGTCGACCTGCAGGGACTCCGGGACGCGCACGCGCAGCGGCTCGATACCCGGAAGCTCGCGGACACCCGGCAGCGGCTGCACGCCGCCCACCACGGCGACGGGGAGCGTCGTGTATTCCTGACCTCCGATGCGGAAGCCCGTGACGACGACCGGCGCCGGTGCCGGCTGCGCCATCACCGGCGGCGACGCGTCCCGCACGCCGAGCCACAGCAGCTCGAGCGCAATGATGGTGAGGATGCACTTCAGGTAACGGTCAGCAGGCATCGGCGTTCCTCCGTCACGTGTGGACCTTCTGCAGGATACGCCGGCACACCTCGGCGCCCAAGCCCACCTCATGGGTTCAACGCGCGTCGCGCGCCGTCGCCTCGTGCGACGCCTCGACGGCATGACGGCGTCCGTGACCGATCGCCAGCAGCGACGACGCGGTTCGGAAGTACCACCGGCCGTCAACGAGCGCCGGCGAGGCATAGGTTGGCTCGCCGAGCTGGTTGACGTGCAGCAGCTTGAACTCGCGTCCCGCGGCGAGCACGAACGTCTCCCCGTCGTCATTGGTGAAGAAGACCTTGCCGCCGACTGCGATGGGCGAGCTCGAGAAGCCTTCCCGCGTGGCGACGCCGAGACGTCCCTGGAAGAGCAACGAGCCGGTCTTCGCTTCGTAGGCCGTGACGATGCTCTGCATGTCGTTCACGAGATAGAGCACGTCCCCGACGATGACGCCGGACGGCACGAAGGGCGACCCCTTGGGCGTGGACCATGCCACGTGCGTCGCCGTGACGTCGCCGCTCCCTCCGGGGCGAATGGCGATCGTCGGGCCCGCGCGGCCGGACGAGCAGAACACGAGGTCGTGCCCGACGACCGGCGTCGGAATGACCTCGAAGGTGAGGCCGGACACGGCCCACAACTCCTGGCCATTGGCCGGATCGTAGGCAACCGCGCGGCGCTGCCCGCAGACGACCAGCTCGTCGCGCGCCCCCGCGCGGATCACGACCGACGTGCCCCAGCCGACAGTCGCCGTCCGCGGCGTGCGCCAGCGCAGCTTGCCGGTCGCTCGATCGAAGGCCGCGATGAAGGACGGGAGCTGGTCGGAGGCGAGCTTCGGCCCGCGCAACTGCTGTCCACCGTCGTGGTAGATGATGACGGTGTCCTTGTAGAGCACCGGCGACCCGGCGGTGCCGTGATAGTTGTCGATCCGGCCGATTCGCGCATGCCAGAGGAGCTTGCCCTCGAGCGTCGCGGCGATCACGCCGTGCGGCCCGAAGGACGCGTACACACGCTGCCCGTCCGTGACGGGCGTGGCCGACGCGTGTCCGTTCTTCTGATGGACGTGCTCGATGCCTTCCTGCGGCGCGGCGAGCTCCCAGAGCAGCTTTCCGTCCGAGCGACGGTAACAGAGGAGCGACAGCTTCGCACCCCCGTCGTACGCCGTCGTGAAGAAGATGCGATCGCCCCAGACGATCGGCGATGAGTTCCCGCGGCCCGGGACGGCGACCTTCCACTCCACGTTCTGCGTCTCTGACCACGCGTCTGGATACGTGCCCGCGCGCACGAGACCCTGGCCCGACGGTCCGCGCCATCGCGGCCAGTACTTCGCCGCCTCGCCTTCGGCCTCGAGGAGACGCACGCCGTCCGGCGCGGCGCCGGCGAGCGCGGCGGTTGCGAGGAGAATGATGACAATCCGCATACGGCGTATTGTGCCAGAAGCGCTGTAAGATGAGCGACTGATCCAGGAGGCATTCTGCATGCGCGCTTTCCCGCGACGTCTCATCCCGGTCCTGGTGTTGCTGCTCCCAGGGAGCGGCGCTTCGGCCCAGCAGGCAGTGCCGGCCACTGCGCCGCCCACTGCGCCAGCCGCCGCGCCGGCCGCGGAGGTGAAGGAAACGACCTCCGTTACGAAGCACACGATCGACATCGGCGGCCAGCGCATCCCGTACACGGCGACTGCCGGCACGATCGTCCTGCGCGACGACAAGAACAAGCCCGAGGCGAGCGTCTTCTACGTCGCCTACACCCGCGACGACGTGACCGATCGCGCCCGGCGGCCGATCTTCTATTCGTTCAACGGCGGGCCCGGCACCGCGTCGGTCTGGATGCACATGGGCTTCACCGGGCCTCGCAAAGTCGTCTACGACGACGAGGGGATGATGCCCGCGCCTCCCTTCCGCCTCGCGACCAACGAGCACGCCATCCTGGACATCGCCGACATCGTGTACATCGATCCCGTCGGCACCGGCTTCAGCCGCATGGCGCCCGGCGAGGATCCGCACAAGTTCCACGGCGTCATGCCGGACATCCGGTCCGTTGGCGAGTTCATCCGCCTCTACACGACGCGACACAGCCGCTGGGACTCGCCCAAGTTCCTCATCGGCGAGAGCTACGGCACCACGCGCGCGGCGGGCCTTGTCAATCACATGCAGGAGGCGCACCAGATGTACTTCAACGGCGTGATCCAGGTGTCCATGACCGGCCTCGACTATCAGCTCGGCACGGATCTCCGCTTCGCGCTCTCGCTGCCGCACTACACCGCCACGGCGTGGTATCACAAAGCGCTTCCGCCGGACCTTCAGGCCAGGCCGCTTCCCGCGGTGCTCCAGGAGTCCGAGCAGTTTGCGCTCGGCCCGTACCTGGATGCGCTCGTCAAGGGCGACGCGCTCACCGGATCCGAGCGCGACACCGTGGCCGCCCAGATCGGGCGGCTCGCGGGCCTCTCCAGCCAGTATGTGATCAACAGCCACCTGCGGATCGAGCGCGCCCGCTTCCGGAAGGAGCTGCTGCGCAGCCGCGGCGTGACCGTCGGGCGCCTCGACAGCCGCTACACCGGCATCGATCGGGACGCCGCCGGCGCCACCAACGAGTACGACCCGGCCATGGAGGCCTGGAACGGGCCCTTCGCCGCGGTGATCAACGACTACTTCCGCGCCGAGCTGAAGTGGGAAACCGACACCAAGTACAACATCTGGGGCGACGTGCGGCCGTGGCGCCGCGATCCGCCGACCAATACCGGCGAGATGCTCCGTGCCGCGATGACGCAGAATCCGTTCCTGCGCGTGCTCGTGCTCGCCGCCTACTTTGATGGCGCCACCGACTACTTCTCGGCGCAGTACGTGATGTCACATCTCGACCCCGGCGGCTCGATCAAGGATCGCGTCTCGTTCGCGTTCTACGAGAGCGGGCACATGATGTACGTCAGGAAGTCGGACCTGGCGAAGTCGAAGCGGGACCTTGCCGAGTTCGTGCGCCAGTCGCTCGGAAGCGGAACGCCGAGGCCGACGACTGCACAGGAATAAAGATTCTCGATTCCGATTCGGGATTCGCACGACGAATTCTGATTCGGGAATTCTGATTCGGGATTCGCAGCCGGCATTTCCAATGGGAATTCAGAATCCGAATCGGAATTGGTAGTGAGAATCCACATCGGAATTCGTAGTCGGAATCCCGAATCGGAATCGAGAATCCAAGCATGGCCCGCTACCGCCGGGTCGCGACGTATCCTGCCAGCGCCGCGAGGCCGCCGGCCAGGATGATGGCGCGGATCACCCGGAAGAGGCTGATGACCCAGGCGATGCCGATGCCGAAGGCCGCCCATTTGACCCACCACTCGCCGCTGAACGTCATCCAGTTGATCACGAAGAGCAGGAGCAGGATCAACGGCCCCTTGAAGAGAAACCCTATGGCGCGCACAGTCTGTTTCACAACCGCCCTCCTCTGAGCTGCACTGCAATAGTGACGCAAAACGACCGGGGAAGTTCTCGCCGCGGCCGGCGTCACCTGAAGTGAACCGCCGACGTGTTGCCGCCGCTCACGAGGACGGCGACCCGCTCGTCCGGCGAGGGCACGTAGGCGCGGCACACGAGGGCCGCCATGGCCGCGGCGGCGCCCGGCTCGGTCACCACCCTGAGGCCGTCCCAGATCCGCCGCTGGGCCTCACGGATCGCCTCGTCGCTCACGAGCACCACCCGATCGACATGCTGGCGCGCGATGGGGAACATCAGCGAGCCGACGCGACGCGGCGCCAGCGAATCGGCCGCGATGCCGCCGGCGGGCGCATCCACGGGCTCGCCGGCCTCGAGGGCCATGGCGAGCGTCGGCGCGCCTTCAGGCTCCACCGCCACCACGCGGATGCGGCTCGCGCACCATGCGGCGATCCCGCCGATCAGCCCTCCACCGCCAACCGCGACGAGCAGCGTCTCGACCTCGGGCGCCTGCTCCGCAAGCTCGAGCGCGACGCTCCCCTGCCCGAGCAGCGTCTCGCGCGAGTCGAACGCATGGATGGACAACGCCCCCGACTCCCGGACGAAGCGGTCGCACGCCTCGAGGGCATCGGCGTACCGGGACCCGGTGACGATAAGCTCCGCGCCGTAGCGGCGGATTCGCTCCTGTTTCGCCGGCGAGGAGACCTCCGGAACGAAGATGCGGGCGCGCACCCCGCGGCGCATCGCGGCGAAGGCGACGGCCGCGCCATGGTTGCCGCCCGACGCGGCCGCGACGCCGGCATCGGGAACGTCGCGGAGCAGCAGGTTGGCGAAAGCGCCCCGCGTCTTGAACGAGCCGGCGTGCTGCAGCAGCTCGAGCTTGAACGTCAGCGCAAACGGGCCGAGCTCGAAGTCCCCCCCGCGTGCGGCCACGACCGGCGTCGTGCGAATGAACGGCAGAATCGTCCGGTACGTGAGCCGGATGTCGTCACGGGTGATCATGCTCCCCCATTCTCCGTGCATTTGTGCTTGACGTGCCATCGGCGCTGACACAATATCGCGGCCCATTCCTCCCTCCGTCATCCGGAGAGCCACGCATGAAGAGATCAGTCGTCACGCTCGTCGCCGTCGCGGCATTCTTCCTCGCCGGCCTGATGCGACCAGTCATCGCCAACAAAGGCGGCGCTGGATCGGCGCGCCTCAACCTGGTCGAGGCAACGGTTGGCGACCTCCAGAAGGCGATCCAGACGAAGCTCGTCACGATCGAGCAACTCGCCCAGATGTACCTCGCGCGCATCGCGGCCTACGACGACGCCGGTCCGGGCGTCAACGCCTTCCTCCATGTGAACGCGCAGGCGGCGGCGGAGGCGAGGCAGCTCGACGCCCTTCGGCACGCCGGTCGCGCGCGCAGCCCGCTCTACGGTATCCCAATCGCGCTCAAGGACATCATCGACACAGCCGACATGCCGACCACCGCCGGCAGCGTCGCCCTCGAAGGATCGATGCCGCCAGACGACGCGTTCATCACGAGGAAACTGCGCGACGCCGGAGCGATCATCATCGGAAAGGCCACGCTCACCGAGTTCGCGAACTTCATCGCCCTCGGCATGCCGGCCGGCTACAGCTCGCTCGGGCTCTACGGGTTCAACCCCTACGATCCGCGTCCGCTGCCGGGCGGCGACGGGCGGCCGGTGCTGACGACCGGCGGCTCGAGCTCGGGGTCGGGCATCGCTGTGAACGCGAACCTCGCCGCCGTGGCCGTCGGCACCGAGACGTCGGGGTCGATCCTCAGCCCGGCCAGCGCCAACGGCGTCGTCGGCATCAAGCCCACCGTCGGCCTCGTCAGCCGCGACGGGATCGTTCCCATCACGGCCGACCAGGATACGGCGGGCCCAATCACGCGGACCGTCACGGACGCCGCGATTCTCCTCGGCGTTCTCGCGGGACATGACCCCTCCGATCCGGCGACTGCCGCGTGCCTGACGCCGGGGAACTGCTTCAGCGACTACACGCCGTTCCTCAAGCGGCAGGCGCTCAGGAACGCGCGCATTGCCGTGCCTCCGTTTCCCGCAAACCGCACCGATATCATGAACGCCGCCATGGCGGTGCTGCGCGCCCAAGGCGCCCACGTCGAGCAGATCCCCGCGCTTCCGCCGCAGCTCGGCATCTGCGTGTCGCTCCCGGCGCCCGCGACTTGCTCGACGGTGCTCCTGTACGGCCAGAAGCGCGACCTCAATGCGTACCTGGCGGGCACGCCCGGCGCCCCGCACAGCACCATCGCCGAGATCGTCGCGTTCAACAGCACGCACGTGCCGCCGATGAAGTACGGGCAGGCCATCTTCGAGGCGGCGGCGTCCCTCGACACGAGTCCGGGGAGCGCCGACACGCTGCGGTACGAAGCCGATCTCGCCGAGGATCGCGCGCGCTCACGTGGCGCGCTCGACGGCGTCTACAACGGCCCGGACGACATGAAAGGCACCGCCGACGACTTCGATGCCATCCTCGCCTCTGCAAACAGCTTTGCGGGCACGCCCGCCAAAGCCGGGTATCCCAGCATCACGGTGCCGGGCGGATTCCTGCCCCCCGACGGCATCATCGCGAATCCGTTCCCGTCGGGCGTCACCTTCACGGGCCCCGCGTTTTCGGAGCCGACACTCATCGGATTCGCGTTCGCCTACGAGCAGGCGACGCGTCACCGCCGGCCACCGGCCAGCACACCGCCGCTCGCGAGCGATATCGTGAATCGGCCCTGAGCCGGACGCGGCGGGGCGCCCCGAACCGGGG
>JBOGIW010000249.1:0-5337 GCA_050748045.1 Vicinamibacterales bacterium
CCCTCGATCACCAAGCGGTTTGTCTGTGCCGGACGCAGTCCCACGCAGGCCACCTGCGGCGGCCAGTCGGACGGCGTGTCGACCTTCGTGACCTTCGCGATCTTCGTGGCGTGAAGAGGAATCAGAATGCCAGATCATGCGGTGATATTGAGCGCCTGCCGCACGCCCATCGGATCGTTCGGGGGGGCGCTCAAGGATCTCAGCGCGCCGGATCTCGGCGCGATCGTCATCCGTGAAGCCGTCGCGCGCGCGGGCGTCGAGGCGAAAGACCTCGGCGACGTGATCCTCGGGTGCGTGCTCCAGGCGGGCGCGGGCATGAACGTGGCGCGCCAGGCGGCGCTCAAGGCCGGCGTGCCGCAGGAGGTGCCGGCTGAAACGGTGAACCGCGTGTGCGGCTCGGGCCTGCAGGCGGTGGTGCACGCCGTGGAGGCGACGCGCGCCGGCTACACCGAGATCGTGCTCGCCGGCGGCACCGAGTCGATGAGCAATGCCCCCTACCTGCTGAAGGGCGCCCGGTGGGGCTTCCGGATGGGGCACGCCGAGGCCATCGACTCCATGCTCGCCGAGGGGCTCACCTGCGCCATGGGCAGGTGCCACATGGGCGTCACGGCCGAAGAGATCGTCACGCGCTTCAGCATCAGCCGCGCCGACCAGGACGGCTTCGCCGCGGAGAGCCAGCGCCGCGCCGAGCAGGCGATCGCACAGGGCCTCTTCAAGGACGAGATCGTACCGGTGGAGATTCCGCAGAAGAAGGGCGCTCCAGCCCTCTTCGACCGCGACGAGTACCCGCGCAGCGGCACGACCGCCGAGAAGCTCGCCGCGCTCAAGGGGGCGTTCGCGAAAGACGGCACGGTGACGGCCGGCAACGCCTCCGGCATCAACGACGGCGCCGCGGCCGTGGTTGTCGCGACGGCGGAACGCGCCAGGACGCTGGGACGCAAGCCGCTGGCACAGATCCACTCGTTCGCGACGGCAGGCGTGGATCCGGCGATCATGGGCATGGGACCGGTGCCTGCGGTGCGGAAGGCGCTCGAGCGCGCAGGGCTCGACGCCTCGCAGATTGACCTCTTCGAGCTGAACGAGGCCTTCGCGTCGCAGTCGCTCGCCGTTACGCGCGAGCTCGCGCTCGATCCGGCGAAGGTCAACACCCGCGGCGGCGTGATCGCCCTTGGCCACCCGATCGGCGCCAGCGGCGCGCGTATCCTCACGACGCTCGTCTATGCGCTGAAGCAGCGGGGCGGCGGCACGGGCGTGGCGGCGCTCTGTATCGGCGGCGGGATGGGGATTGCCATGGTCATCGAAGCATTTGGGGATTCGTGATTGCTCGATAGCATTGGTCATTTTCTGATTCGGCACTTGGCGATTGACCGGTGATCCGGCGGTTGACTGGCGACTGGCGGATTGGCCATGGACTGGCCACTTGGCCATTGACTGGCGATTTGGCGATTGATTGGCGACTGGTGATTCGGTCATCTGCGGCCGGGGCGTGCTCGACAGCATCGCGGCCCATGCCCTCCGCGAGGCGCCACGCGAGTGTTGCGGTCTGCTCATCGGCGCATCCGGCCGGATTGATGAGGCGGTGCCCGTCCAGAACCGCGCCGCCGACCCGGCGCGCCGCTACCAGATAGACCCGCGCGACTTTCTGGCGGCCGTCAGGCGCTGCCGTGGCACGTCACGTGCCGTCGTCGGCGCCTATCATTCCCACCCCCGGTCGAGCCCGGACCCCTCCGAGTCCGACCGTGCCGACGCGTTCAGCAACTTTCTATACGTGATTGCGGGCCACGTGGCCGGAGATGTGCTCGCGCCGATCCGCGCGTACCGGCTGGAACACGGGAACTTCCGTCCTATCCGGCTCGTCACTGACGCCGAGGAGCCCGAGACATGAGACGTGTGGCTGCCAGCATCATGGCCGGCTGGCTGCTCGCCGGATCCGCCGGCGCGGCACCGGTCCGGCGCCAGGACCCGGCCGCCGCACTGCAGCCCGAGCACCCCATCCTGACTGACGTTCGCATCCTGGGCGCGTCGATCTATACGCCCGACGAGCTTCGCCGCCGCCACGGCCTCGAGCCCGGCGTGCGGTTGAAGGAACCGCCCGAGGCCATCGGCAACCACATTCGCCGCCGGTATGCCGCCGACGGCTACTCGTTCGCGCAGGTGGCGGCGACGCTGGACGATGCGCGAGCTCTGACCATCGAGATCGACGAAGGGCAGATCGACGAGATCGAGTTCCACGGCGTCAAGCGCGAGGTCGCCGATCGCCTCCGCGAAGAGTTCGCCGTGCGGCCCGGCGACGTGTTCAACCGCCCACAGGCCGTGCGCGCGCTCGACGAGGCGCTGCGGGCGGGACAGGGCGCGATCGAGCGCAGGCGATCGCGCGACACGTTCTCGCTCGTCCGCGAGAGCGGCCGCCGCGTGCTGCAGGTGGATCTCCGTACGCGATCGACCCGGAGCGGCCTGTTCGTCGGCACGCAGAGTCGGGAGGACTGGTATTCGCCGGTGGACGGGTTCAGTCCGGCCGTCGGCTTTCAGAGCACGATCTTCGACGCCGAACGGTTCAACCACACGTATTGGGGCGGGTACGTGTCGTACAAGTTCGCTTCCGAACGCGCCGGGTACAGCTTCGGCCTCGAGCGCCCCTTCTTCGCCGACGGTGTCCTGCAGCTTGGCGGCTCGATCCAGGATCTCAGCGCATCCGACGATCACTGGCGCCTCGGCATCGCCGAGCAGAGCCTCGTGGCGTTCGGCTTCCGCAACAGCTTCCGCGACTACTACCGGCGCAAGGGCTATCAGCTCCATGCGGCCGTGCGTCCTCATGCCGGCCACGAGTGGCTCGTCGCGTGGCGCGACGAGGAGCACCTCTCCCTGGCGAACGAAACCGGCTACGGCCTGTTCCGCGACGATCATGCCTTTCGCGCGAACGCTCCGGCCGGCGAAGGCACGCTGCGGGCGCTCATCGTCGGCTACACGTTCGACACGCGCGGCCTGACCCATGAGCCGCCCGGGGACCGGTTCCGCCGGCACCAGCTCGACAGCCTGTTCGGCTCGTCCGCTCCGCGCGATCACGGTGCGCGCATCGAGTGGACCTCCGAGGTCGCGCCTTCGGGGTTCGGCCACGACTTCGACTTCAGCCGGCACGTTCTCAACGCTCGCGTGTGGCGCGAGACGTCGCCGTCGCGGCTCCTGAGCGGACGGGTGATCGCAGGGCTCGGCGGCGGCACGCTGCCGCCCCAGCGCGCGTTCGGCCTCGGCGGAATCGGATCGGTGCACGGCTATTCGTTCAAGGAGGCGCTCGGCGAGCGGATGCTCCTCCTGAACGGCGAGATCAGGCAGCGCTTCGGGCGGTCGGGCCTCGCGGGCGTGGCGTTCGTCGACACCGGCCGCGTGTACCGGCCGCTGGCGGGCTCGACGACGGAGTGGCTGAACGGGGTGGGCGTGGGGGTGGACATGGGGGAGGCGCGGATCGAGCTCGGCTGGCGGCTCGACGACATCCCGCGATCGCTCCAGGTGCTGTTCCGGCTGGGCCCGACGTTCTGAGGCGGGAACCAGGAACGCAGAACTCGAAACCAGGAACCCGGAACCTGAACCCGGAACCCGAACAAGGAACCCGGAACCCGGAACCAGGAACCAGCGATGCTCGTTGGGAGATGCTGATGCGCACGTACGTTGCGACGGCTGCGCTGTGCGTCGCCGCCGTCCAGGCCATGTCGGCACAGGAGTGGGAGCCGCGTCGTCGCGCGCGTCACCGCGACGGCGTCCAGATTCGCGTCGGGAGGGACTACACCCTGCCGGCCGATCAGATCGCGACCTGGCCCATCATCATCATCGGCGGTTCCGCGACGATCGACGGGCGCGTCGAGGACGATCTCGTCGTCATCGGCGGCGCCGTGCGCATCGGTCCGGCTGCGCAGGTTCGCGCCGACGTCGTCGCCGTCGGCGGCGAGGTGCAGGTGGCCGACACCGCCGAGGTGAGCGGCGAGATCCACGAGGTCAGCATGATGTGGCCCGACATCCGCTTCGCCATGGGCGAGTGGCTGTGGGGACTCGATCGCGGCTGGTGGGCGGCGTTCTCGCTCGCGGGCACGATGTTCCGCTTTGCGCTCGTCATGCTCGCCGCGTGCGCGCTCGCGCTCGTCGCACCCGGATGGATCCGGCGCGTCGAAGAGCGGGTCGCCGGCGCGGCGATTGCCGCGGGCTTCGTCGGGCTTGCCACGGAGATGCTGTTCGTGCCTGCGCTGCTTGCGATCGTCATCGGCCTCGTGCTGACGATCGTCGGCATCCCGCTGCTGGTGCTGGTGCCGTTTGCGGTGCTCGCCTTCCTCGTGGGCTGGCTGGCAGGCTTCGCGGGCGTCGCCGCGCAGCTCGGCGCGCGGCTCCGCGGGCGCGCGGGGTCCGGCAGTGATACTGGGCTCGTGATCGACGTGGCGTCCGGCGTGGCGCTCCTCTTCGTGCTCCCGTTCATCGGCAACCTGTTTGCGTTCGGCCCGTCGTTGCTCCGGCCCCTCTCGACATCCTTCGGCCTTGCCGGCTTCGTCATCGAGTACCTGGCCTGGACCGTCGGCCTCGGCGCCATGATCCTGGCGCTGTTCTCCCGGCGGTGGCCCGCCACCCCGCCGCCGGTCCCGTCCGCGGCCTCCGCCAGCGCCTGATCGTGCGTGCGGGCCGCCTCCTCGCGGGCGGTGCCACGTGGGCGGCGATCGTGTCGATGCCGGCGCCGCTCGTGGCGCTCGAGCTGCGCGTGACGGAGCTCCGCGTCGGCGGCGTGCGTGTCTCGACCACCCTGGAAGTGCGCGACCTCCTGCGGGGCGGCTTTCTGGCGCTCGTCCAGCAGGGGCGCGCGGTGTTCCTCCAGCTCGAAGCCGATCTCTGGGAGGACCGCCGCGTCTTCGATCGGATCGTCGCGACGCTCCCGCCGGCCACCTGGCGCGTCGACCGCGACGACACGGGGACCGGCGTGCTGATCCAGGATCAGCACGGCGAGTCGCGCCGCCACGAGGACGTGCAGCGGCCGCTCGTCCTGCGCGTCGATCTCGGGCCCGCGACACGCATCGACGATTCGTCCGTGTACTACCTGCACGCAACGATCACGGCGGCGACCGTCGACGAGCGGGACATCGACCGGGCGGGACAGGCGATCTTCGGCGACGAACAGTCGGCGCGCGGACTCGCCGGGCTCGGGCGCTTCGTGTTCAAAACGCTGCTGCGGATGGGCAAGTACTTCGAGAGCGCAACGACCGACGTGACGAGCCGCCGCCTCTCGGGCCGCGAGATCAGGACCGGAGCGCTCTGAAGCCCGGCACTCCTCACGGAGGTAACGGAGGGGACGGAGGAAACGGGATC